>JBGTKO010000470.1:0-4184 GCA_041744595.1 Pirellulales bacterium | reverse complement strand
GGCGTACAGTCCTACGTGTTGCCAATACATCGGCGGCTCGGCAGCCAGAAGCTCGTCACTCCAATCGCGGGCGCATGGCACCGGCGCACGACTGAAGTAGATTGCCCGCCAGCAACCCGGCTCGATCGCGCCGGGTACCGGTCCGCGGCTCGCGGCTGGCTGCCGCCACGGTGTGAGCACGGCCTTCACGGCTGCGGGATCGTCGAGATCGACTTGTCGCCGCAGTGGTGCCACGACCGTTGACACGCCCGCCTCGGGGCAGCGATTCAGGAGGTCAATAGCCGCTTCAATCGCCGTCGATGGGAGTTCCGGCTCGTCTCCCTGGACGTTCACGATGATGTCGGCTTTCGGAAGCCGTGACAACGCCTCGACGATGCGTGCCGTGCCACTCGAGGCCTCCGGCGAGGTCATCACCACATCGCCGCCAAACGCTTTCACGGCTGTCGCGATCTCATCGGAGTCGGTGGCCACGACCACACTCGCCACACCGCGAGCTGCTGCGGCATTTCGCCAGGTGTGCTCGACGAGTGTGCGACCGGTTTCGGCGAGGAGCATCTTCCGCGGAAGGCGGACACTCGGAAGGCGTGCCGGAATGACAACGAGGGGAACGCTAGGCATGACGGAAAACCTGCTCCTTTGAGGACCGTGGCGGCCGCCGCATGGAGGCGGCTGCCAGTTGTATATCCGGCCACCGCTGGTAGCATCAAAACCGGTTCAGGAGCATGGGCTCTCGGGCCTCCACTCGCCCGAGTGGCGGAATTGGCAGACGCGCAAGATTCAGGTTCTTGTCCAGGTAACTGGGTGGAGGTTCAAGTCCTCTCTCGGGCATTCGGAAATGGTGCCGATGAGACGCCTCGTCGGCAGGGAGTTCTTTGTCATTGATTCAGCCATCGAGTCTGGATCACGGTTCCTGAATTCCGAGCTGATGGCAGATGGCATGAGCGGGGTAGTCGTTGGTATTCCGATGGCGTGGCACGGCCGTTTGCCGTGACGTGGCCGGGAACCGCTGCCCGAGCTCCAGATGCGTTTCAGCAACGTCGAGGAGTGCAGCCGCAAGGAGCCTCCTTGCCTCTGCCATGTCCCCAGCACAGGTGATGGCCGACGGGAAATCGATGACCTGGGCGTGAACCCCGCCTTGTATTGGAGCATTCGATCTCGACCCCGCCGCTGCACTTTTCAACAGGCGTTCTATCCACGGTCACTTCGGCGACACGCATGTCATCGAGGAAATCCAACAACTCGGTTAAGCGTCTTGGGGGCGCCTTCGATCGGAGTGCCCACGTATACAGTTCGCCGACGGTGATAACGGATACATGCAACCGTCCCATGTGCTGGAGAAACCGGTGCGCCAGGCTTCCCTTCTGTTTGAGGAGCGGTGAGCAAATATCGGTATCGAGCAAAAAGCTCATTCAGGTGTTTCTCGACGGCCAGTCTTCCGCTGCTGCCGATTCCGCTCGAGGAACCTAGCGCACTCCGGAGGAGCGGCTCGACGAAGTCGAGCGCCTGAGGCTTGAAGCCGGGAAATTTCTCTATGAATACCCAGTCCGACTTCGAAGACTTCTTTCGGTTGCTCGAGTCGAATCGCGTTGAGTACATGGTCGTCGGGGGCTACGCAGTGGCCTTTCACGGCTATCCGAGGTTTACGAAAGACATCGACGTCTTTTTCGCCGCCACGGAAGCAAACGCTGCTCGACTTCGCGACGCGTTGGTCTCGAGAGCCTTGATGGATCGCCGCTGTTTTTCAGGCACTTTGGCGATGTCGTGGTCGCGTCGCTTCGAGACGACCTACCACATACCTACCACGGGCCCTCGGAAGTCTCCGCAAGCCCGAGATGTGTTCGTGAGGGTCTGACGCACCGGTCCGCACCATCGCAGGGGACCTCACCATTGCCGGTCACCATGGCTGACGCCTTTGCCCCCTGCGATTGGGCTGCCCGCTTCTGAACATCTATCGTGAGCATCACGAAGACCAATTCGTACAGGGCCATGGGAACTGGGCAGAAGCGACGGCTTTCCTCGAAAGGGGCTGGATGTGGGCCACGGGGCATGGCATGATTGTCTCGAAAATTGAGACAATCGTGCATGGCCTATCAGAGTGGAAAGCTGATCCAACGTGAAATCGCCACACTTGCTGCGGGGCAGGGCGGTTATTTCACGGTCCGGCAGGCCGAGGAGCTTGGCTACGAGCGGCGGCGGCTCGCCTATCACGTCGGAGCCGGAAACTTCGAGCGAGTGTCTCGGGGGCTCTACCGAATACCCACGCTCCCGGTTTCTCAACACGATGACCTCGTCCGGGCGACGTTCTGGAGCCGAGCCAGCGACGACACCCCGCAGGCCACCGTCTCACATCGCACCGCGCTTGCGCTCCACGGCCTGAGTGACCTTTTCGCAGGTGCCATTCACCTGACCGTGCCACCTGGATTCCGCAAGCGGCCGTCGAAAGGCCAGGTGCTGCACCTCGCGAAACTTGCTCCGAACGACAGTGAAGAGCGAGAGGGATATTGGATTACCACTCCCCTCCGCACGCTCCTCGACGTCTCATCATCGGAGGATGTCGGCGACGACGAGCTCGCCAAGGCCGTTGAAGATGCACTCGAACAGGGGCTCGTGAACCACACGAAGCTTGCGAACGCAGCCGCCAAGGCTGAGGCAAGAAGGTTGCTCACCGCCATGGGTGAGGAACAGCGAACGTCACGATGACCAACCGCTATCCCAGCGCGGCCGGGTTTCGGCAGGCGCTCGAAGACCGACTCCGTTCAGAAGCCACGAAGCGGGGCGTGCCGATCAACGACCTCCGGTATCGGCCCAAGGCCAGAACAACACGCGATCTCGATCTGACCGCGAATGTGGATGGATCGGACCTAGCCGCCAGGGTCGAAACTATTCGCGACAAGCTGCAAGGCGCCGTAGAGGCCGACACTGGCGACTATCTGGTATTCCGCATCGGCGTCCCCAAAGGCGATCTCCCTGGGCCGCCCCTTGGAGGTGTGAGGTTTCCGGTGGTCGCGATGTTCGCGGGAAGGGAATACGCCCGCTTCCACATTGACGTCGGATTTGGGGACGTTGTTTTTGGAGAACCCGAGTTGCTCACCGGCGAAACGTTCTTCGATTTCGCAGGTATTTCCCCCGCCCGCGTGTTTGCCATCCCTACGGCGCAGCAATTCGCGGAGAAACTCCATGCGTACACCTTCCCGTGGACCGATCGGGTCAACACCCGTGTCAAGGATCTCGTTGACCTGCTCGTGCTCATCCAGCGTGCGTCACTCGCCCCGGAGGCAGTGCGAAAGGCGGTCACCGCTACCTTCGCGAACCGCGCGACCCACGACCTGCCGCGCGAGGTCCCAGACGCACCCGAGTCGTGGGCAAAAGAGTTCGCATCACTTGCCAGAGAGGCGGGGCTGCCCGTCACGAATGCAGACGAAGCTGCCGCGGCCATTCAGCGATTCTGGGATTCACTAGGAATCTCGCGTGGATCAAAGTGAAACCCACCAGTCTCCGGAGACCCTACAACGACTACTCAGTGCCGTCAGGTCAAAGAAGGCACGGGTGCCAATCAGCTTCTTGAACCTCGTGGTTGTGGCGATGCCCGAGCGATCGTGATTTTTGTTTGTTTCGCCGGGAGAAACGCAAAGGTTGCTCGGGTTCGGCCACGCGTTAGGATGAGGTCTGGGACTGTAGCTCAGTTGGTTAGAGCATCGGACTGTTAATCCATCGAGGCTTGTCGAGGGCCTCGATCGTTCGCCGCTGTTTTTCAGGCACTTTGGCGACTTGGTGCTCGCGTCGCTTCAGGCTGACCTACCACATACCTACCACGGGCCCTCGGCAGTCTCCGCAAGCCTGTGATGCTTTCGTGAGTTTCTGGCACACCTGCCCGAAGCATCGTTGGGGACCTCACCAAGGTCGGACACTGTTGCCTACGCCTTTGCTCCCTGGGACTGGGCTGCCCGCTTCTGGACATCGATCTCCAGCGTCCCAAACGCCTGCTCGTGCCTCGCGACTGCATGACCGAGCGCATACGCGAGCCGTTTGGCCGTGAAGAAGTTGACGATGATCCGCTGCGTGAGCTGAATCGTCTCTGGGCTTGTGCCGCCGACCTGCTTGTTGAGGCCGAAGTCGACGCTCAACTCTTCGGGGGTCCCCGTAACCCGGCAAAAGTTCGCATAAGTGCCGGTGATTTGGGACTC
>JBGTKO010000469.1:0-1875 GCA_041744595.1 Pirellulales bacterium | reverse complement strand
CACCGCCGCCTGTGAGCTGCCCGCCCTGTCATGGTGCGTGTGCGTTCTCGCACTTCTGGCATGGAAAGCCCCGAAGTCCACACTCCTTGCGGCCGCGCCTGGCGTCGCGCTCGTACTCGCGGCGTCCCTCGCGACCAATTTCGCGGCGCATGGCACGCTCACGCCGGCCTACGCCCAGCGGCATGTGCCAGGCGGCTGGTACGACTACCAGTATCGCCGCGGTCCGCAGGTCATCGACAGCTACTGGAAGCAGACGACGGCCAAGAGCGATATCGATAAAGGAGAGCCGTCGGTCATCGTGTATGGCTTCCATGTCCTCGTGGGCCACCACGGCATCTTTTCGCTCACGCCCGTCTGGATCATGAGCCTGGCGGGCCTGGGAATGACACTGCGTCGCCGCGATACTGAGCACCCGACCTGGCTGACCGGCGAACGAGCCGTTGCAGCGGCGATCCTCGCCTGCACCCTTGTGTGCCTCGCCTTCTACATCACTCGCCCACTCGAAGACCGCAACTACGGCGGCACCTCCACCGGCTTCCGCTGGGCGATCTGGTTTGCCCCGCTGTGGCTGTATGCGATGCTACCAGCAGCCGACACGATGGCGGGCTCCCGCAGCCGACGGATCCTGGCCGCCGGGCTTTTGGCCGCAAGCGTCGTTTCGGCAAGCTACCCGACCTGGAACCCATGGACGCTGCCATGGCTTCAGATGTTCTCGAACTACGCCGCGGCTCCACCAGGAATGTGACCATGCTTGTGAGCATTTTTAATGATGTGATCGGCCCCGTGATGCGGGGCGCTTCGAGTTCGCACTGCGCGGCAGCCCTTCGAATCGGCAGGCTCGCCCGCGACCTTCTCGGGGGCACGCCAGAAACCGTGCTGATCGAGTTTGATCGAGCCGGTTCGCTCCCCACGACGCACGAGTCGCAGGGCTCCGACATGGGCCTCTTCGGAGGTCTGCTCGGCTGGGAGGCTTTTGATGAGCGGCTGCCAGAATCGGCCGTCGCCCTCGAAGCCGCTGGCGCCACAGTGCGATTCGAGACGGTCGATACGCGTGATCCTCACCCAAACACCTACCGGCTCACGCTCACGCGCGAAGGTAAGACACATTCGCTCCACGCGACCTCGACTGGCGGTGGCATGATCGAGTTAATCGAAATCGATGGTGTGCTCTTTTCGGCCTTCGGCGACTATCACGAGACGCTTGTTGTGTGCGACGGTCCGGGAGCTCGGGACGCGGCACAACGGCTCAGCGCGTCGATCGAAACGATGGCCCCGGCCTTCATGCCCGATGGCCTTACGGCGCGGGACGGTGAGGCTCGTTCGATCGTCCAGATTGAGACATTTGATCCCCTCCCTGCCGCAGTCCTTGCGGACATCGCCACCGGATTCCCTGACGCGAAAGTCCACTCGCTCCTCCCGGTCCTCCCTGTCCGTTCACGTCGTGGCACGGCGGTGCCGTTTCGTTCCGCGGCCGAGCTCCTGGCAACTGATGCCGGCGCAAACAAGCCTCTCTGGCGGCATGCCCTGGCCTACGAGATGACCCGAGGCGGCCTCACCGAACGTGAGGTCTTGGACAAGGCGATCGACATCATCCGAATTCTCAAAAACTCGATCGCCGAGGGCATTGCAGGCACGAGCTACGATGACCGTGTTCTCCCGGCTCAGGCTCCCGGCTTCGCACAGGCCTTGGGTGCCGGCCGGCTCGTGGGCGGCGGATCTCTCAACCGCATCGTGCTTGCAACGACCGCGCTCATGGAAGTCAAAAGCTCAATGGGTGTGATTGTGGCCGCGCCGACAGCGGGGGCCTGCGCGGCCTTTCCCGCAGCCGTCATCACACTCGCCGAAGAATTGAAACTCGACGACGAGGCGATTGCC
>JBGTKO010000468.1:0-4144 GCA_041744595.1 Pirellulales bacterium | reverse complement strand
GACCGCGAGGTTCGGCGCGAGGACAGCGAGAAGGTTCGAGTGTCCCTCACTCTGACGAGCCAGAGCGTTGGCAAAAGCGATGCCGACAGGGCCTTCCTTGCTCCCGATGAGCAGGTCGATATGCGCGATCTCGTTGCCGTCGCCAGCCAGTGCCTCTCCGATGAACATCGACATGGGTGATCCCTCGTAGGTCTTGTGAAGCCAGGAAAACGAGCCGAGAGGATACCATGTCGCGGCCGTCCCTCAACCGCGGGACATCCCACGGCGGCCGCACTGAAAAATCATGGCATCCGCGGCCCACACTCCCGAGCTCATCGTCGTGGGCGCGAGCGTGCGAGCCATGGCGGCCTCGGCGGCTCGCGCCGGCTTTCGCGTCTTCGCCGCGGATCTGTTCGGCGACCACGATCTCCGCGAAGTGGCCTCCGCGGTCGCAACGATTCGTCCCTATCCCGACGGACTGCCTGCGGCTATCGCCAGCTTTCCAAAGGTTCCGTGGATCTACACCGGGGCACTCGAAAACCATCCAGTTCTCATCTCCGCGCTGGCGGCCGACCGACCACTTGCCGGCTCGTCGCCCGAGGCCGTCGCACGAGTCCGTGATCCCGACATGCTGGCTCGCGCTGTCCGTGCAGTGGGGCTCTCGTTTCCAGAAACACGCCACGACCCGACGGGGCTGCCGAGAGACGGCACATGGCTCGTGAAGCCACTCGCCTCGGCGGGGGGCCGTGGCATCCGCCCATGGTGCGGCTCCGATGCGGATGATTCACCGCGGCTCTGGCAGAAGCGGATCGCAGGTCGGCGATTGTCGGCTGGCTTCGTGCTGACCGCCGGCGGAAGTCAGCTCATCTCCACGAGCCGTCAACTCATCGGCCGCCGCTGGTGCCACGCCGGGCAGTTTGCCTACTGCGGATCGATCGACCTCGATCTGGAGATGCTCACCGGGCCACTCCGCGATCAGCTTGTCCGCTTGGGCACGTGTCTGGCTGAAACCTTCGGCCTTCACGGCCTCGTGGGCGCCGACCTCATCGTCGATGCCCGTCAACGTGCCCATGTCATCGAGATCAACCCACGGCCTACCGCATCCCTCGAGCTCATCGAACGATCGACGGGCGGTTCACTTGCGGCCCTCCACCTCGCCGCGTTCGGGATCACCAGTTCGGCCGCCCCAGCGCGATGGCCGCGCGAAGGCACATGGTCGAAGGCCGTCCTCTTCGCGGCTCGCGACATCGACTTCAGTGCTGCCACACTCGCTGCCGTGCGGACGCGATCCGCGTCGTGGACATCTGCTGACGGCTGGCCCGCGGTTGCCGACATTCCGGAGCCCCCATGCCCGATCCCGGCTGGCGCGCCGGTGTGTACCGTGTTTGCACACGCAGCAACGCCCCGCGGGGCGCTCGCTCTCCTCAGGCGGCGGGTCATCAACATCGAAGCCGCGATCTTCGACTGAACGCTACCCAGCCAGCCGCCGTTCGACAGGCAGTGGATCGGCGGCGAATTGCATCATGTAGGCGTCTTCGGTCGAGTCTTGATAGAAGTCCTTGAGGACCGATGTAGCCCGGAATCCGAGCGACCGGAAGAAGAGTTGCGCCGCGAGGTTGGTCTCTCGCACTTCCAGCACGATGCGGCCGCGACGATCGGGCGTGAGTTTCCCGACGAGCTTCTCCATCATCCGCGTGCCGATCCCGAGACGGCGATGCGAACGGCGGACGGCGAAGTTCAGCATGTGGAGCTTTGAACGATGGAGTTCGTAGATCATGAAGGCAACGACCGAGTCGGCCATTTCCGCCACCATGCCGATGCAGTTCCGCTGACGGAGGCAGTGCGTGAAGTCCTGTTCGGACCAAGGGAACTCGAACGATTCCCGCTCGATGGCGATCACTTCCGGCATGTCCCGGCGGATCATCCAGCGAACATGCACACCCAGCGAACTTTCTTGAATAGCCGTCACGCGGTCGTACTCCATCACAGACTGTTTTGCCGCCGCCCATCCACATCCGGGAACGCCCTGGCGGCCGCGGCGAACCGTAGCAAGCCCTCGACCACGAGCCAAGGCGACTCCGAGGCGGCATTTTGCAGGTCCTGCCCGAGCGGACGACCGGCCCTGAGTCCCCTTGACCCCCTGTTGCCACCGGTCGTACTCTCCCGCCCCTTCCGAACCGCGGCGGCGTCTGTCGCCGGACAGGTCACAGGGGTTCCATACGGAACGACCACACCATGCCCCGCTTCCACTTCCATCGGCCACGAGGACTCCAGATTCACTCGTGGCAACTGATACGCATGGGCGTGGCCCTCGCGGTCATCGCTGGCTGCGCCGGCCCTGCTATCCGAAGCCAGAGCCCTGAGCTTGAGGCCCTCGGACGCCTCGAGGAGGGCACGAAGCTCGTCGGCGACTACACGACTCCGTGGGGGCTCGGGACCAAACGAATCGAGCGAGCCGCTCTCATCACGGGACTCTACGACACGGGTAGTGATCCACCACCGGGCCCCCAGCGTGCTGCTCTCCTCTCCGATATGCAGTCCCGCGGAGTCATCGAGCCAAACCGCTTGCTTGCCTCGTCGAGTACTTCGCTGGCCTGGGTGCATGCCTACCTTCCGCCTGGCTGCCGCAAGGGGGACCGCTTTGATGTCTTCGTTGAAGTGCCACCGAACAACGACACCGCGAGCCTCGAAGGTGGCTGGCTCATGGAAACACGACTTGCCGAGATGGCGGTGGTCGGGAACGCGATCCGTGATGGCCACGAGCTCGGAGTGACGCGAGGATCGCTTCTCGTCGATCCCGTCTCGAGCGGCACGCTTGACTCGAAAGCGAGGCTCCGCGCCAGGCTTCCGGGGGGCGGCGTCTCGCTGACGGACCGCGACCTGGGGCTCGTCATCGCGCCGGAGCACCGCTCGTTTGCCATGTCGAAGCGGCTCGGAGACTGGATCAACCGCCGCTTCCACGCCACGATCCGCGGGGCACGGCGGGGCGTGGCCACGCCCAAGACCGACCGCTTTATCCAGCTCGAAGTGCCTCCTGCCTACCGGCATGACCTCGCCCGCTACATCCGTGTGGTGCAGTGCGTCGCCGTGATCGAGCCTCCCGAAGGACGCCACTCGCGGCTCCAGCTTCTCGCCCGGCAGCTCACCGACCCGGTCACGGCTCCTGCCGCCGCGCTCCGACTCGAAGCGATCGGCAAGGATGCCATTCCGATTCTCCGTCAGGGGCTCGATTCGAAGGATGCGGAGGTTCGGTTCGCGGCTGCCGAGGCGCTGGCCTATCTCGGCGAGTCGGTAGCCGCGTCGCATCTGGCCGAAGCCGCTGCCAATCTTCGCAGTGCCCGCCCTGCCGCCATCGCGGCCCTCGGTGTTCTCGATGACGCCAACGGCATCGACGCGTTGCAAGGCCTGCTGGCCAATCGCAGCGCCGAAACCCGGTACGGTGCGTTCCGGGCGCTCCGAAATATCGACGCGTCGATGGCACTCGTGAAGGGGGAACAGCTCGGTGATGCCTGCTCGCTCCATGTGGTCGATGTGGCAGGACCGTCCCTGGTCCATGCCTCTCGCAATCACCGCCCCGAGATCGTTCTTTTCGGCACGGACCATCCGCTCGGCCGTGGACTGCGGGCCGAGGCAGGTCGTTCGATCGTGGTCGTCGTCGAGGGACCGACCGCCCTCGTGAGCCGCTTCCTACCGGGTGCATCGGATCAAGAAGCGAAAGTACCGGCCGACGTAGCCTCGGTCACCCGAGCGATCGTGGACCTCGGGGGCGGCTACCCCGACGTGATCCAGTTCCTCCAGCAGGCGGCCGCGAGCCGTCACCTCACGAGCCGCCTGGCCTTCGACGCGGTGCCTGATCGTTTCGATGGCCGGCCCGCGATCCGCGAGGAGAACGCGGCCAATCATGACGATGCGACCGCCGCAGCCACGGAGGACGGCCGCCGGGGCAAACGCTCATGATCTGCCTCAAGTCCCTCGAACTCTTTGGCTTCAAGAGCTTTGCCGACCGGACTCGGTTCGAGTTTCCTCAGGGTGTGACGGCGGTCGTCGGCCCCAACGGCTCGGGCAAGTCAAACGTGGTCGATGCGATCAAGTGGGTGCTCGGCGAACAGTCGGCTCGCAGCCTCCGAGGCAAGGAGATGACCGACGTCATCTTCGCCGGCACCGC
>JBGTKO010000467.1:0-3633 GCA_041744595.1 Pirellulales bacterium | reverse complement strand
TTCGCGACGTAGCCACCGCTCACGGCCCTGCCGCCCATGCCGTGGGAATGCCGCCCCCGGCCACGAGCCCCTCCCCAGCTCTCCCGACGCCCGGCGAGACTTCCCCTGAGAATGCCTCTGAGGCACCCTCACCGGCCGCTGCCCCGAGCGCATCGAGCGGCCCTCTCTGCGAGGACGCGGTTCGGGAAACGCTCAAGGGGGTCAACGACCCTGAGCTCTTCGTGAACATCGTGGACCTCGGTCTCATTTACGACGTGACGATCGCCCCTGCCACTGAGGGCGCGACCAAACACGGCGTCTCGATCGACATGACGATGACGAGCCCCGCCTGCCCCGCCGGCCCTCAGATGATCGCCGATGCCAAACGGGTTCTCGGCCAGCGGGCCGATGTGGAAAGTGTCGAAGTTCGCATCGTCATGGATCCCCCGTGGACACCGGACCGCATGACCGAAGCGGCCCGCGATCAGCTCGGCATATTTTGAAGCCGGTCTGGTTCGGGCGTATTTCTGTGCCGTCCCAGAGAAGCCCACCTGCGCGAGCAGGTGGGACTGCGGGCTGAACGCCGTCGCGTGTGCCATCATGAGCGAGTTGGCCCAATGACCCGCCGTCCCCACGCTTGCGCGAGGGGCTTCTACGATGAGATCACCGAAACTTCGGCAGCCACCATGCTGCCGGCAGAATATCTGCCACACTGCTCGCCATGCGGGTGCTTCTTTACGAATGGTGTTGCTCTGGCGGGCTGGCGGACCGCGATGCGGCGATTGCTCGTGAAGGGCGGATGATGCTCGAGGCCTTGGCCACTGATGCGGCGAAGGATTCTTCACTCGAAGTCAGCGTGCTCGTCGATGCGACGATGACGCTCTCGCTGCCAGCCAGTGCCCGCACACTCGCCGTGCTTCCCGGCGAGGAGATCGACAGGCTCATAGGAGCAGCGTGCGACGCTGACTGGACGCTCATCGTGGCGCCCGAAAGCGATGGCATTCTCCTGGACCGTGTGCGGAAGGTCCGGGCAAGCGGCGGTCGCGTTCTTGCTCCGAACGACCATGTGCTCGTAGCGGCCTCGGACAAGCAGGCAACGATCGATGTGCTCGCGGCCCGCGGCATTCCCGTGCCCGCTGGTCGTGCGGTCGCGGCTGGAGAGCCGATCCCCACGGGCTTTCATCTTCCCGCTGTTCGCAAGTCACAAACGGGCTGCGGCTGCGAGGAGCTTTCGGTCGTCATGTCTCGCGATGTGGCTCCGGCACCGGTGCCAACCCGACTCGAAGCGTTTGCTGCCGGAACTCCCGTTGGCGTCGGAGTGCTCTGCGGACCAGGGATCGCGGTGCCCCTGCCCGTCATGCAGCAACGGTTCTCTTCGGGCGACACTCCTCGGTATCTCGGAAGTGACCTGCTGGCAGACACACGGATGGCCGCCCGTGCCACCAATCGCGCCCTCGCAGCGACGACGGCGATCGGCGCGGATTGCGGCTGGCTGGGAATCGACCTCATCCTCGGCATGCGGGACGACGGCCGTGATGACCGCGTGCTCGAAGGAAACCCACGAATGACGACATCCATCGTCGGCCTCGCCCCTCTGTTTGCATCGAGCCTCGTGGCGGCGATGATCGAAGCCGCGGCCGGAGGCACGCCAGTGCTGAAGCCGGCCGTCGTCGTCAACTCTCGCGCCGGTAGCTTCCGCTTGGCCGACGGCTGACCGATCGTCCGGAATCATCGTATGCCCACCACGACGGGTCTTCTCGCGCTCGACATCGGCGGCGCCAACCTCAAGGCGGCCAACGGGCTGGGCTGGACGGCGAGCGTTTCGTTTCCGCTCTGGAAGCGGTGGCGGGACCTGCCTGAGGCGATTCGATCTCTTGTCGCCGACCGGCATCCTGAAAAACTCGTGGCTACGATGACCGGTGAGATCTGCGACTGCTACCCGTCACGAGCCGCGGGCGTTGCCCACATCACGGAAGCGCTTGTGTCGGCATCCGGCACGGTTGGTTGCACGCATCCGCCGGGCATCTACCTCGTGGATGGCAGGATCATCCCCGCCGCCGAGGCAGCATCCGCTTGGCAGCTCGCCTCTGCATCGAACTGGCATGTCCTCGCGAGGCTGGCCGCGTCACTCATTCCGGACTCCCGCGGCTTCCTCCTCGACATCGGCTCGACCACGACCGACATCATCCCACTGGTCGCGGGCTTGCCAGCACCGCTCGCCTTCGATGACCCAGGACGCATGCTCACCGGCGAGCTCGTCTACACAGGCGTGGAGCGAACGGCCGTCGCCGCGATCGTCCACCGGCTCCCGCACCGCGGCGTCTGGCGGCCCGTGGCCAGCGAGCTTTTTGCCGAGTCGCGGGATGCCTGGCTTACCCTCGGCGATCTTTCTGACGATCTGGCCTCAACTGACACCGCCGACGGCGGCCCCGCCACCCGCGATGGAGCCCGCGTGCGTCTTGCCCGCACGATGCTCCTCGATCCCGAGCGGTTTGACTCTTGCGACGCCACGGCCGCATCAGAATGGATCGCGAACCGACAAGCCGTGCAGGTCGCAAGGGCTGCGCGACGGGTCACGAAGGCGGTTGGTTGGCTTCCCGAAGCGATCGTCGTCTCCGGTCACGGCGACGGCCTTCCTTCGCGTGCCCTCGCTGCGACCGGCTGGAACCTGCCGGTCATCCGCCTTGCCGAATCGCTCGGCTCAGCGGCCTCGCGGGTCGCCCCGGCCTATGCGCTCGCTCTCTTTGCCTCCGGGGCCATTCTATGACGACTGCCTGGCAATTCGGCACGATCCGTGGCGACGAGAACGCATGCAGGACAGCACCGTGCGTCGTGAAAATCGGTGGAAGTCTCCTCACGAAGCCCGGCTGGCCTGACGCGCTCCGCTCACTGCTCGATGCCATTAACCATCCGCTCATTGTTGTTGGCGGTGGCACCGTCGTCGAGGGCCTGCGGGCTATCGACGCGGTGAGCCCGCGGCCTGCCCAACTCATGCATGAGCTCGCGATCGACGCGATGACACTCACTGCGAGGATCGTTGCCGATGCCCTTAGCCTGCCACTCGTGGCATCTCCGCAAGCATCGGTCCCTGCCATCCTCGATGTCGCTGCATGGCTCAAAGAAACCGAGTCTTGCTCTGGCCTCCCTGCCAGTTGGGATGTCACGAGCGACTCCCTTGCCGCCGCTGTTGCCGTCGTGAGCAGTCGGCCATTGATCCTCATCAAGAGCACGCCACCACCGACCGCCGAGACAACACTCGAGGCCCTCGCCGCCGTCGGCTGGGTTGACGCCTACTTCCCAAACGCCGCCGCTCCCCTCACAGACATTGCATGGGCAGGCTGGGGCCGCAATCGCTGCCCCGATCGATTCTGCTGAGCTCGGGGCAAGCCAAGGTTGCCCGCGCCGAGCTGGCCGCCGTCCGGGCGGCCGTGAAAGTGCACAACGCATTGACCCGGTGTCGGAGACACCGGGCTCCTGGGAAGCTTCTGAATTACAGGTTCCTGGGGAAACCTTCCGCCTGCGAATACGGCTTCCGCGAGGGGTTGCCCGTGCCAGGACGCCGGCGTAGGAAACAAGCGCAGCCTGGAGGGCGGAGCGAAGTTTCCTCCGAGTGAGCGAAGGCCATGGAAGCGAGGCCGCTTGCGGCCGAGCGAT
>JBGTKO010000466.1:0-4555 GCA_041744595.1 Pirellulales bacterium | reverse complement strand
TGGGAGCTCGATAAAGAGGGACAGCCCACCGAGAAGCTTCTTGAGCATCGTCGGCGCGCGGAGTTCATTTCGCCGATCCCGAAGGCCAAGAAGAAGAAAAAGAAGGCCCAGCAGGGGGAGCTCGACATTGCCGGTGAGGATGTCGTCTCCGACGCGAAGCAGAAGTACGACCAGGCGATCATCAACGAACTGCGCGGCCGGGTGGACGGGTGGCGGGAACTGAAGAACCCGAACGACTGGGGCGTCACGCCCGAGACGGCGCGGCTCCTCCAGCACTGGCGCACACACCCGTTCAACAGCATCCGGCCATTCTTCTGCCAGGTCGAAGCCGTCGAGACGGCCATCTGGCTCGCCGAGGTTGCGCCCACCGACAAAAACGGCAAGAAGTTCATCGAACACCTGAAGACGTCCAACGACGAGGCCAACCCCGGCTTGGCGCGTATGGCCCTGAAGCTCGCCACCGGCGCCGGCAAGACGACGGTGATGGCGATGATCATCGCGTGGCAGACCATCAATGCCGCCCGCCGTCCGAACAGCAAGAAGTTCACGCGCGGCTTCCTGGTCGTGTGCCCAGGCATCACCATCAAGGACCGCCTTCGCGTCCTGCAGCCGAACGACCCTGACTCGTACTACGAGAGCCGAGAATTAGTCCCGCGCGACATGCTTCGCGACATCCAGCGCGCCAAGATCGTCATCACCAACTACCACGCGTTCAAGCTGCGCGAGACGCTCGATCTGGCGAAGGGCACGCGCCGCCTGCTGCAGGGCAAGGGTGGCGAAGAGCTGTCCACGGTCGAGACCGAAGGCCAGATGCTGCAGCGCGTGATGCCGGGCCTGATGGGCTTCAAGGACGTGATGGTGCTCAACGACGAGGCCCACCACTGCTACCGCGAGAAACCCGCCGACCAGGACGAAGAGGGCGTCGGCGACTTGAAGGGCGAGGAGAAGGCCGAGGCCGAGAAAAACCGCGAGGCCGCGCGTGTCTGGATCTCGGGCCTCGAAGCCGTCACTCGCAAACTCGGCACCCAACGCATCGTCGACCTCTCAGCTACACCGTTTTTCCTGCGCGGCTCCGGCTACGCCGAAGGCACGTTGTTTCCGTGGACGATGAGCGATTTTTCGCTGATGGATGCCATCGAGTGCGGCATCGTCAAGCTGCCGCGTGTGCCCGTGGCCGATAACGACCCGTCTTCGGTCGACCAGATGCCGAAGTATCGAGAACTCTGGGTGCACATCGGCAAGGACATGCCGAAAAAGGGGAAGGGGAAAAGCGGCGATCTCGACCCGCTCAAGCTGCCGACCCTGCTCCGAACCGCGCTTGAAGTGTTGTACGGCCACTACGAAAAGACCTTCCATGAGTGGAAGAGCAACGGCCTGACAGTGCCCCCCTGTTTCATCGGCGTCTGCAACAACACGTCCACGTCGAAGCTGGTGTACGACTTCATCTCCGGATTCCATCGTCAGAACGCGGACGGCACGTCGCAACTGCAGAACGGCCGGTTCGAGTTGTTCCGGAATTTCGACGAACACGGCAATCCATACGGACGGCCGAACACGCTCCTGATCGACAGCGAGCAGCTCGAATCGGGCGAGGCGCTCGACGACAACTTCCGCAAAATGGCCGCCGACGAGCTCGACCGATTCCGCCGGGAGAAGATCCAGCGCACGGGTGACGCCAGGGCAGGCGACGACCTCACCGACCAGGAGATTCTGCGCGAGGTCATGAACACGGTCGGCAAATCGGGTCAGCTCGGCGCCGACATCCGCTGCGTCGTCTCGGTCTCGATGCTCACGGAAGGCTGGGACGCCAACACGGTGACCCACGTGCTGGGTGTGCGGGCGTTCGGTACGCAGTTGTTGTGCGAGCAGGTCATCGGCCGAGCCCTTCGGCGTCAGTCCTACGAACTCAACGAAGACAACCGGTTCAACGTCGAGTATGCAGACGTTCTTGGGATTCCGTTCGATTTCACCGCGAAACCCGTCATCGCCAAGCCGACGCCGCCCGTCCAGACCGAACGGGTGAAGGCGATGAGTCCGGAGCGGGATGCGCTGGAGATCACGTTCCCGCACGTTGCGGGCTACCGCGCGGAACTGCCGACTGAGCGGCTTGAGGCGGCCTTCAACGAGGACTCCACGCTGGAGTTGACGCCCGCGCTGGTCGGGCCGTCCGTCACGCTCAATCAGGGAATCATCGGGCAAAGCGTCAGCCTGAATCTGGCGCACACCGAGGGCATGCGCAAATCAACGCTTCTGTTCCACCTGACGAAACGTCTGCTCGAGACGAAGTTCAGGGACGCCGGCGAGGAGCCCAAGCTGCACCTCTTCGGCCAGCTCAAGCGGATTACTCGCGAGTGGCTCGATAAACACCTCGTGTGTCGGGGTGGAACGTATCCTGCGCTACTGATGGATTCGGATTTGATGGACATGGCGTGCGAACGGATTGCTGCCGGCATACACGAACACGCCAGGACCAAAGACCGGCCCATCAAGGCACAGCTCGATCCCTACAACCCCGTCGGGTCCACCAAACACGTCAACTTCACCACATCGAAGCGGTCGTTGTGGACGACGGATTCGCGGAAGTGTCATGTGAATCTGGTGGTGATGGACAGCGAGTGGGAGGGCGAGTTCTGCCGCGTGGCCGAGGCGCACCCGCAGGTGCGGTGCTACGTGAAGAACCACAACCTCGGCCTTGAGGTCCCGTATCGTTTCGGCTCCGAAGCCCGCCGCTACCTCCCCGACTTCGTCGTCCGCATCGACGATGGCCGGGGGGAAGACGACCTGTTGAACCTGGTGGTGGAGATCAAGGGCTACCGGGGCGAAGATGCCAAGGACAAGAAGTCCACGATGACCACCTACTGGGTGCCCGGCGTCAACAACCTCGGCACCTTCGGTCGCTGGGACTTCGCCGAGTTGACCGACCTGTACGACATTCACAAGGATTTCGACGAAGCGGTCCGCCACGCCATGGAGGCCGACACTTCACCTTTGGCGAAGGGCTGACCATATGGCCGCCACCCGTCTCCGCATCTTCGTGAGCAGCGTCCAGAAGGAGTTTGCCAAGGTCCGTCAGGATCTGAAGGCATTTCTTCTTGGCGATGCCGTGTTGCGGCGGTTTGTGTCGGACGTGTTTCTTTTCGAGGATCTTCCGGCCGTGGACCGCCGCGCCGACGAACTGTACCTGGACCGGCTCGCGGACAGCGATATCTACCTGGGCATTCTTGGCAATGAATACGGAAGCGAGGATGCGCAGGGTATTTCACCGACCGAACATGAATACGATCGGGCGAGCAAACTCGGAAAGACGCGACTGATCTACGTGTGGGGCGCGAGCGACAAGCCGAGGTCGCCGAAAATGCGACGGCTGGTCAAGAGGGCCAGCGCCGAGCTGGTGCGGCGTCGGATTGAGGACTCCAGTGGACTGACGGCCGAGGTGTACGCAAGCCTGGTGGAGCATCTTGATTCGTTGGGTGCATTGCGGGTTCCTCCGTTCGATTCATCGACAGGCCGCGCGAAGGTTGGCGATCTCTCACGCAAGCGCGTGGAGTGGTTCCTCGACCGTGCGCGTGCGAAACGGGGCTTTCCACTTGACCGAAAGACCGGTACTGAAGCCCTGCTGACGCACCTGAATCTGGCAAGTGAAGGCAAGCCAATCAATGCGGCCGTCGTCCTGTTCGGAGCGAACCCGCAGCGTTTTCACACGACCGCGCAGGTCAAGTGCGTGCATTGTCACGGCACGGAATACCAACGACCATTCGCCTCGCTTCAGGTGTACGGCGGTGACCTGTTCGAGCAGGTTGATCAAGCGGTCGATTTCGTGCTCGGTAAGGTCAATCACCTGGTCGGAACCCGTGCGGCTGGGCCTCAGGCGCCACAGCAGTACGAGTTGCCTCCTGATGCGGTCTCCGAGGCCGTCGTCAATGCCGTCGCGCACCGGGATTACAACAGCAACGCCTCCGTTGAGGTGCGGCTGTTCGCGGATCGCCTCGAAGTCTGGAATCCCGGCGCACTGCCGGGCACGCTGACGCTTGAGGACCTCCGTGGCGACCACGCGTCGATTCCGTTCAACCCGCTGATCGCCGAGTCGCTGTATCTGGCGGGCTACATTGAGCGCGTCGGGTCCGGGACTCAGGCGATGATCCGGCTCTGTCTGGAAGCGGGCCTTTCCGAGCCATCCTACGAGGTGCGACAGGGTTTCTTCGTCCTGACCCTCTGGCGAGATTGGCTGACGACTTCAGTAGTGTCGGAGCTCGACTTGAATGACCGACAGCGGCAAGTGATCGCGGTGGCAAAGAGTGGGGAGCCGATTGGCAATTCGCTCTACCAGGAGCGATTCGGCGTGTCCAAACCGACGGCGTCCCGGGATCTCGAAGATCTCGTGAGCAAGGGCGTATTTGAGAAGATTGGCACGACAGGCAAGGGCACGCACTACAAGGTGCGGAAAGGGCTCACAAAGGGCTCAAAGGGCTCACGCACCAGGAAAGGGCTCACGAAGGACTCAAATGGCTCATAAGAAGCCCCCCAAGAAGAAACCCGTCGAAGCCTTCGTCCACGA
>JBGTKO010000465.1:0-2281 GCA_041744595.1 Pirellulales bacterium | reverse complement strand
GACGGGCACGATGCCCGTCGCAAACGTCCGGCTCTCATGGCACGGGCAGCCCCGAGCAGCGGCCACCGAAAACGCCAAGAAGCGTTACAAATAGGTGACAGATGGCGCCCGGGAACTTTTTTATCCTACGGGCGTCCCACGGTACGGTGCCGAAGGATTCCCCCGGCAGACTCACCATTGCGCAAGGCCCCACACCATGTCGCTGCATCGAACCGGCCTGCTGTTGTTCATCGCCCTGGGCCTCATGGCCGGTGTCGCCCACGCTGATGGGTTGATCATTGTCGACCGGCCGCCTCCCGGCTGGCGGCCGTCCCCCCATGTGCCCTATGCCTTCGCCCCGCTCGAAGTCCGCCGCCATCACGTGACGGTCTCGATTGCTGACCAGGTCGCGACGACCGAGGTCGACCAGATTTTCTTCAACCCAAATGCTGTGCAACTCGAGGGCACATATCTCTTTCCCGTGCCCAGGGGCGCGAAGATCGATTCATTTGCGATGGATATCGACGGGAAGCTTACCGAGGCCGAGCTACTCGATGCCGACAAGGCACGAAAAATCTACGAAGACATTGTTCGTCGGATGAAAGATCCGGCGCTCCTCGAATACGCGGGACAAGATCTCTTCAAGGTACGAATTTTTCCCTTGGAGCCACGCAAAGAGAAGCGGGTCAAGCTGAAGTACACGCAACTGCTCACGTTCGACGGTGGGCTTGTCGAATACCGCTATCCCTTGAACACGGAAAAGTTCTCGGCGCGGCCGATCGATTCGGTGAGTGTGACCGTGAAGCTTAAGACGGCCGATCCGCTCACGACCGTCTCGTCACCGAGCCACGATGTCGAGATCAAACGAGATGGCGACCGCAAGGCCGTGGTCGGCTTCGAGGCGAAGGATGTGCGGCCTGACACCGACTTCAGGATCATCTACGGCGTCGAGCCGTCTGACGACATTGGCGTTGGAGTCCTCTGCCATCACGAGCCGGGCGACGACGAAGGCACATTCGCTCTCTTCGCTGCCCCATCACCTGCCGCGATCGCGGCGGCACCGCAGCCCAAAGACATCGTGTTCGTGATCGACACCTCCGGCTCGATGGCCGACGGCGACAAGCTCGGGCAAGCTCGCCGAGCCCTCGAATTTTGCCTGCGAAACCTGGACGATCGTGACCGTTTTGGTGTCGTTCGATTTGCCACCGAGGCGGAGACGCTCGCCGATCGGCTCCTGCCTGCCGACGAAGCATCACGAGAGAAGGCGGTGGCGTTCGTCAAGGGATTCAAGCCGATTGGTGGTACCGCGATTGCCGACGCCTTGGAGCAAGGTATGAAGCTGGCGACGGCTCGCCACGACGCAAAACGGCCCTGTTTTGTTGTTTTTCTCACCGACGGCCTGCCGACGGTGGGCACGACAGACATCGGCAAGCTTGTCGAAATCGCGAGCGACGCGGCCGAAAAGAAGTCGATTCGAGTCTTCTGTTTTGGTGTGGGCACCGACGTCAACACGCATCTCCTGGACCGGATTGTCGAGAAGACTCGGGCGGCAAGCCAATACGTCCTTCCGGGTGAGGACCTCGAACTGAAGTTGGCGAGCTTCTACGGCAAGATCGCGAGCCCCGTTCTCGCAAGCCTCGAGGTCACCGTCGAAGGACCAGTGCGGATCACGAAGCTTCATCCGTCGCCGCTTCCCGATCTTTTCAAGGGCGAGCAGCTCGTCATCCTCGGCCGCTATTCTGGAACCGGCCGAGCAACGCTGACCCTCACTGGCACAGTGGCAGGCGAGACGAAGCGGTTCACAATTACAAAATCCTTCCCCGAGAAGGATACGAGTCACGAATACGTCCCGATGCTCTGGGCCACCCGCCGCGTCGGCTACCTTCTCGACCAGATCAGGCTTCACGGTGAGAGCAAGGAGCTGCGTGATGAAGCTGCCACGCTCGCCCGCCGCTACGGCATCGTGACGCCCTACACCTCCTGGCTCATTCTCGAAGACGAGGGCCGCCGCAACGTCGCCACACGGGATCGCACGCTCCAGTCACTCGATGCCGACGTGGCCGCCCGATCCGAGGCCAAGCGGATGTACAGCGCGGTCCGTGAGAAGCAGAGCGGTGCCGGCGCCGTCGGCGACGCCCAGGCTGTCGATGCGCTCCGCGGGGCGTACAACGTCGCGGCCCCGGCATCGGCCAATGCGTCCTCGTGGCGCGGCCAGGCCGGTGAAGGAGCCACAAGTGCCGCGGCAGTCCAAAAAGCCGTGGACAGCCAACGCACGCGAAACGTCGCAGGCCGGACGTTTTAC
>JBGTKO010000464.1:0-16010 GCA_041744595.1 Pirellulales bacterium | reverse complement strand
AGCGTACGCCATCCAATCCGATACTTGGCCATCGCGGTCCGCTTGCTGACGGCGCCGGTCAGCACCTCACGCCGAATCTCGGTCCACTTCTCCATGTCGCTGTGCACTCCTGTGCCTCTCTCTGAAAGGGGGATGGGACGGGGCTGACGCCCCGACCCATCCTGCTTCGAGAACTGCACCGTTGTGCGCTGTCATTTTGGACCGCCACGACACGAGCCCCGCGTCGCCGTTTTCGACCGCCGTCAACAGCCGCTATGGGGCAGAGAGAATGAAGTCGTGTGTCGTCGTTATGCGGGGAAACTCGACTTCTTGGACCATATCAACGAAGAGCGGTCGGCCCAGTGGATCGCGATAGCCCTCTTCAGGATTGTCGTACGGCACGCCGTCGGTGCCGGACACATAGACCCTGTATTTTCCTCCCACGACACCTTTTCCCCGAGGTGTGGCATATCGGCCCTGGATGATCTCGGCTACTGCTCCAGGGCCAGAGTTGCCTGCCTTGGTATCAGGTTCGAGACGGAGCATGCCCATTGGGACCGGCTGTCCTTTCCATGTCACCGTACCCGTAGCCTGGAATGTTTCCGGCCCAGACGTGCCGCATCCTGTGGCGAGCCAGGCACCGAGGAGGACTGCCGGGACGGCAAGTTTGTGGTCGGTCATTGAAATGCGTTTTGAATGAGGCCGCCGTCGTTGCGGCCCGCCAGGAGTCGGAGGAGCGAGAGGTCGATGGATTCTTGAAAAAAACGAATCGATCCGTCGGCGAAAGCGAAGTAGCAGCCGCCAAAGTGGTCGCCTCCGAAGCCACGGGATGCAAAGTTGAGAAAAAGGCTTCCCGTTCCTGAAACGTCCGTATTGATGGGGAACTCCACACCCGCCAATTGGCAAGGCGTGGCGTCATTGCCTGCCTTGCCTGACATGAGCCAGTTGAATCGCTCCACACCTCCGCTCAGGTGACTGCACCAGCGGGTTTCGCCAAGCACGAGCACGTGCGACGCACCATCGCGGAGGTGGGCGAAGCTCACCTGACTGTTCGCGTAGAGGACGCCATTGATGTAGAACCGCCGCGTAGCACTCCCGTCATTCGTACACGATACTGGCACTGCTCCCTGCACTCCGAAGTAGTTGTTGCGAAGCGGGTTGGCGAAGTGGCTCGATGAGGGGCATTGTAAAACAGCGAGAGGCACCATGTTTTCCGGGGCGCCATTCGGGAGCGGAACCGTAAAATTGGCCTCCATAAAACGTCCTTCGGGGACCAGCCCGAAGGTGAAGTTGTCGTACACGTCCTGCTGCTCGAGGAACGGCAGCACAGCGACCGTCCAGGGCGTGTAGCCGTTGCTATCGCCGCCGCGACACCAGGTGTTGTTCTCGGAAGTGGGAGTCACGTTCAAAAACGTCGTGCCAGCGGGAAAAACGCCTGAAGCAGAAGCGCTCGTTTGCAAGGCGGTGATGAGTTGCTTGGCGTTGTTGGAACATTGTGTGCGTCGAGCAGTCTCGCGGACCGAGCCAAAGGTGGGGATGAGAATCGCCATCAACATGGCGATGATGACGATAACGACCAGTAACTCGACGAGCGTGAGGCCCCTCCGAGGCAGTCGTGGCCCACGGTGGTTGCCATGAGAGGTCGTATGCTGGCGATTTTTAGGACGAACCTTCATCGGAACTCCGCCAGGAAAGTGAACTTTGCCACCGCCGAATATTCAAACGGGTTCTCTTCGCGGACACGAAACAGGAGATCGGCTCAACGCCACGCCAGACCACTCCCCCATTTCCTGAAAGATAGTTCGGTCAAGGGGCGGTTGGCAACCAGTGGTCCCAAAAGCGGTGAAAAGGAGTGCCTACTCCGAGACGAGTCGCTTTCGAGCTCCTTCGAGAAGTCGTGTGATCTCTCTGCTCTTGGACGACGCGATCAGTCGATCGAGGAGCGCAGTCGCCTCGTCCGAGTTGCCTTCCTTGAGAAGAAAAGCCACATCGACCAGACCCGCGACGGTTTCCGCGTGAGCCTTCGCTGCCCGAGCCGTCCGTTCCCCTTCCCGTTGCTGGGCTTCATCATACGCGGCGGCCTGAGCTTGGGCCCGCTGCCGACCCTGCTCGAGCCCCGCCTTAATGCGGTCGTTCTTGACATCCGCAATGAGGGTATCAAGACCGGCGATGGCTTCCCCGAACTTCTTCTGCTGCATGAGCCGCGAGATCATCGCCATCTGGCCGCGGACCATTTTCTCTTCCTCTCGCTCGGCGGCATGCGCCTCGCGGTCCCATTCGCCTGAAAGCACCTTGGCAATTGGCTCGTCCAACCGCATCGGATGGCCGATCCACTCGATCACGCCGGTCTTGCCGACGATGAACGCGCATGGGATGCCGGATTGCCCGGACGCCCGCATGTAGTCTTGGCGCACCGAGGAGTCAGGATCGGTCGTGAGCCAGTAGTCGCTCGTGATCTCGCGAAACGTCTTGTCGTCCTTACTTCGATCGAGAAATCTCTCGATCGTTTCCGGGGCCTCATCGCTGATGCTGATCACCGTGATGTCATCGCCATGCGTCTGCTGAACCTCAGCCAGATGAGGGATGCTGGCGACGCATGGGCCACACCACGTGGCCCAAAACTCGATCACATAGACATGGCCCTTCTCGAACGACGTTATCGGTTCCTTGCCGTGGAACCAGTGGTCAATATCAATAGCCGGGGCGGGCGAGCCGATCGTAAGCGAATCGGATTCGGCTAACGCCGCCGTGAGGGGCGAGCCGATCATGAGGGCGAGGACAAGAGCCAAGCCATGGGGGCGAGGGGACATCCTGAGGCTCCGGGGAGAGGTAAGTGCCCACTCAGGGCCGAGTCTTTCGAGAGCATACCGGCTATGCCCAGTTCCTTCACCTTTTCATCCCTACGGATTCCGGTGCGATCAGAACCCGAGGGGGTCCGATCACGTCCGGCGGTGCTCCGGGCGCTCGGAGCGAACGATCCCCCGATGGATGTCGAGATTGCTGGGGAGACGTTCCAACTCGAAGAAGTTCTCAAGCATGATTCGTGGGCGGCCACGGGCATTTACGCCTCTTCGACGCGGCAAGCGCTCTGCAAGTTCAATCGCCAACAGCCCATTTTCGGCTTGCCGATGCGATGGCTGGGCCGGCTGCTCGCGACTCGCGAGGCCGGTTTCATGGAGCGGTTGGCCGGCATTGAAGGGATTCCCCGATCGCTTGGGCCAATCTCCAGCAATGGCGAGTTGCTCGATCACGCCGTCTCACGGCAGTGGATACCCGGCCACGCCCTTGCCCCGCGTGAGCGTGTCAATTCAGCGTTCTTTCCAACGTTCCGGCATCTGCTCGCGGCCGTCCACGCTCGTGATGTGGCCCATGTCGATCTCCACAAGCGAGAAAACATCCTCGTAGACGACCAGGGGAGGCCCTGGCTCATCGACTTCCAGATATCATTCGCTCTGCCTCGGAAGAGCAGGTTTGCCGCCACGGTCCTCCGAGGCGTCCTGAAGATGCTCCAGCGATGCGATGAGTACCATTTGCTCAAGCACGTGATCAGCCATCGCCCCGGGCAGGCCGGCATGACACTGGCCGACCTCGAGGGGCGGCGGCCCTGGTGGATCAAGGCGCACCGCCGTGTGGCCGTGCCATTTCGATGTGTCCGCCGCAGGCTGCTTGTGACGCTCGGAATTCGATCGGCCGAGGGCCAAGCCTCGAGCGAGGCCTTCCCTGAGGTCGCGCACCGGCTTCCGCAGGCAATCGTGCCAGCCGAGCGCGAGGCTGGTTGATCGCCTGGCCCAGGGCCGCTGGGAAGCGAGCCGAGTTGCCTTTCAAGCCGGGGGATCGTGTATTCTTCGGAGAAGTTTTTATCTCCTTCGAGGTTTCGTCATGCCATCCGATGCCCTTTCCGAAACCAAGGCCTGCGAACTCCTGGCCAGGTTGTTCCGCCGACGAGGTTACGACATCGTCCGAAACATTCCGTTTGCCGAGTACGGTGTTTCATTCCACATCGACGGCTGGGACGATGAGGCCCGCGTCGGCTTCGAGTTCCTCTCGAGTGAAGATGAAGATCACGATGACCTCACGTTGAAGGAATATCAGGCGCTCATGGCAGCGCAGTTGCGGGGCGAGCTTGCCCTCTTTGTCATCGACGAAGTCGAGGCCCTGACGGCCGATGATCTTCGTCAGGCCGCAGAAGATTTTCTCGACGAAGTCGCAAAAGCCGTCGCGGCCCGTCGAAAGCCGATCCGCAGGAAAGCCAAGAAGGTCGTACCGCGGCGGGGCGGGATGCCCGTTGCCTTGAAGAAGCCGGTAGCGAAAAAAGGAGCCGGGAAACCGCCGGTGGTAGCGAAGATGGCCCCGGCAGGAAGGAAGGCCACAAAGCCCGCGGTGAAAAAGCGAAACCTTCGCAAGGCCCGGTAGAGTGCAGCGGCCGCGATCTCCGTTCAGGCAGAAGGGCCACGATGATGACATCCGAGGCATCGCGACAATTTCGTGGTTTCCGTGCCGCCAGTTTCGCGTTGTTCGTTGTCACAGTCCTCGGCACTTGCACAAACCGGATGCCGGCCCTTGCCGGAGAGCCAGCCGCCGCCGAGAGCCGATTTGTTCGACACCCTGGCTGGACGACCACCCGGTTTATCGCGTCACCGGATGCCACCCAGGCGGCGGCCGTGACCAACCGCCATGCCTACGCGATCTCAAATACACTCGTTGCCCAATACGACCGGAACTCCGGCAATCTCCTGGGGACCGCCACCGCTGCCGATGCGTTGCATCTCAACAGCGGCTTCGTTCGCGACGGCAAAATCTACTGCGCCCACTCAAACTATCCGGTCGAGCCACACGAGAGTGACATCCGGGTCTTCGATCCGGCCACGCGAGCGCTGACAGTCTTTCACCGGTTTGAGAGCCCGCCCGGCAGCCTCGTCTGGTGCATCCAAGGCGGAGGCAATTGGTGGTGCTGCTTCGCCTGGTATCGCGACGAGAATGCACGCACCGTCCTGATTGAGTATGCAAATGGTGGGCTCGATCGTGAGTTGCGGCGGTTCACGTTTCCAGAGGAGGTGGTCGCCGACTGGGACGGGATGAGTGCATCAGGAGGCATCTGGGATGACGATACGCTCCTCGTGTCTCACCACCATTATCCGGTGCTCTACCGGCTGGCTCTGCCAGCAGAAGGAACCGTACTCGAGTCCATCGAGGCGCTGAACTGCCCGTTCCCGGGGCAGGGGATCGCCGCCGATCCCGTCACAGGCGGCCTCGTTGGCATCGACCGGCAGGCTCGGCGGATTGTCTTTGCAGAACGGGAGTGAGCCGTAGTCCCCAGGAGCCCGGTGTCTCCGACACCGGGTCAATGCGGGCCGCATTCGCACGGCCGCCAGGAAGTATTCGCTCTTGTTCAGTCGCGTTTTTGTGCCCACGCTTCAAACCGCTCGGCCACATTGGCTGCGACGGCATCCCCTTCGTGAAAGAGCCAGCGGTGGCGGAGCGTGAGGCTTTGGCCATCGGGGAGCTCGAAGCGGCCGGCGTTTCTTGGGGCCATCGTGAAGTCATGCAGCCCGAATGGGTTCGCAGCGAAAAGGCCGTAGTCGCGGGCGTGCCAACAGGTCGGGTGACGGATGTTGTCAGGGTGGTCGAAGCAGGCGATGCCGACAGGTTTGCCATCGACCTCGCCAGACAGATCGACCCACGCTGAAGGCTTTCCCCAGGCGGCTTCGTCGCGGTCACCGTTGGCATTGACGTAATGCCCTGTGGCCTGCGGTCCACCCTTGAATTTCTTCACGTTGAGCTCGGGCCGCACACGCAGTGCCATTGTCCCTTCCTTCGTGTCGCCGAAGGCCAGCGGGCCGTGGCTGGCAGTGATCATGATCTCGTGGTCGATGATCCGGTCGGCGCCATCGACAGAGAATCTGAGTAGGCGGCGATCAGTGCAGACAATGCTTCCATCGGGAGCGAGCCATCGGGCGGTGGCGACGATGCGGCCGTCCCCGACACGCACCAGCGAGTCGTGCTCGATCCGCTCCCCACGGCGACATGTCCAAAAATCGTGGCCGTTCACATCGCCATGAGCGAACCAGAACGACTCGTGGTGCGGATGGTCGTCTGGGTCGCCAGGCAGCCGCGGGCCGACCGGCCACGATCGCGTGAGTGTGTGGCCATGTGGGCCGTGGAGCGGGAAGAGGACCGGTCGCCGAAGCCTTTCCTTCGTGAAGAGGTACTCGGTGAAGGGCTCGCCGTTGACTGTGACGGCGACACGGTCGGCCCGGTCCTCGAGCGCGATCTGATCGGTCGCGCCGGCGTTGGCAGCGAACATGAGAATCACGATACACGCAAATGCACGCATGGTTGGAGGGGCCCCACGCTTGCGCGAAGAGCTTGGATGGGTGATACACTGCTCGGAGGTTGGCCAGTATGGCCTTGTTTCTTGTACCACGCCACGAGCGGCAGTGACTCCACCATGGACCTTTCTGAATCACCACAGACGCGGATGGGCACGCTCGGCCTCGTCCTTCCCCCAGTTGGCAAGCCGGCCGGAGCCTACAAGCCGTTCCTCGTCGTGGGCTCGCTCGCCTACGTTTCTGGGCACCTGCCTTTTCAGCCCGACGGCGTGCTCCTGAAAGGCCGTGTCGGTGACGACCTTGATCCTGATGCCGGAAAGGCTGCCGCCCGGCTCGCGGGGCTCGCCATCCTCGCAACACTCGTCCACTCGCTCGGCAGTCTCGACCGTGTCGCGCGGGTCGTGAAGCTCATGGGGCTCGTGAACTGTCCGGCCGACTTCACGCAGCATCCGCATGTGATCAACGGATGTAGTGAGCTCTTCGCCGAGGTGTGGGGGCCGGACCGTGGCGTGGGCGTCAGGAGCGCCTTTGGTGCCGTTTCGTTGCCGCTCGGCGTGCCGGTCGAGATCGAGGCGGTTTTTGAGATGGCATGACGAGGCCATTGTCAGGTGTCAGGCGGTAGCTCCGGTGGTGGCACCGAGGCGATCCAGCCCTCGAGCGGGTCGAGATCGGCAGGCAAGCCGTAGCGAGGGAGTAGCGAAGCATGCGCGGCCTGGAGGCCGCAGATCACGGCATCGATGAGATCGCCTGACCCGTCGGCGACGAGTTTCCGCCGCCAGGTTGGAGAAAGTGCGAGCCGCGGGAGAAGGCCAGCGGAACCCCCCACGAGCGCCTGAAGAATGAGACGGCGATTGGCAGTCCTCGCTGGCGTTTGCATGGCAGCGACGTCGCTCTTGTACGAGCCGCGACATACTTTTCGAGCCGTGAAACCCGGGTAGGCCTCGAGGGCGATTCTCGTTTTGCCGCTCTCGGGGCGTCTATGCATGGCTCGTGGTGGGTGAGCATGAGCAGGAAAAACAAGCCCGGCATCAATCATTCGGCCGATACCGGCATGCGTCATCCAGGCCACAGGAGGATTGGCCCATCGCATGGCTGGGCTCGATCCCGCCGGCCTGTCGGCCTTCCGCCAGGCAAACTTGTCGCCTGGTGGTCGCGCATTACACCAACGGCGAAACGTGTCCCGGAGCTGCTCGCGTGGTCGGCTGCAGTAGAAGGCCACGAACTCCACCCACGTATTGGGCCATCCCTCATGGGCGATCAGCGTGCGGGGTTGGCTGAATGGAAGGTCGAAGCCGGCCAGCCATGGTCCTGGCTCCCGCAGGAACGCCTCGAACGCATCGAATGACTCGACGTCACGGACCGTGTGGAGCTCATACACAGGCTCATGGACCGACATGAGTTGTCCGACGGCGACCGTGATCGGCTTGGCTCGCTTCGGGGCTGATGTGAAATCAACTCCAAGAACGGCGAGGCCGTCAGCGATTGCTCGTTGGTCGCTCAATGCTCGCCCGCTACGGCTTCGGTCAGTCAAGGACATCAGGAGGCGGCGCAGGAGGCTTGCGATTCGGATCGGGTGGCTTTGGAGGTGGCTTCGTGCCAATGCGGTATTTGCCCAGATTGATTCGGTATTCATCGGGTGTTGTCTGCGGTTCCCAGCCAGCCGCAAAGCCGCGCTCACCGGCTGTTTCGCGGACCCTCAGATACGCCTCGAAGCTGTCGGGCCAGACAAAGAACCGCAGGACGTGCGTGGCTGGCGAGAGTCGACGGAGGGTGCGGGCGTAATCGCCGGATGGCTTCAGCGCATCATCTGCCGTTTCCCCACGGCCTTTCATGCGGGCGAGCACCAGCCGTGGCCACGAGCCCTTGCCGGCCTCGATCGTGATCTCAAAGCCCCCTTCCTTCACGGAAGCTTTATTGAACTCATCGACAAATGTCTTGCCATCGGCGATCCACGTGTCGCCGTCGGGATCGAGTTTCTTCGAGCGGACCACGAAGTTGGCCCGTTTCTGTGCCTTCTCCTGAAGCGCCAAAATATCCACGAGCCAGATACGTTCTTCGCGGCAAAGGACATGGAGCTCAGTCGTGTCCTTTGGCGCCGGCCGTGGATCGGGGAGGCGGACCTCCTTGGCTGGCGGGGCTTCGAGCACGGGAAGATTCTGGAGCTCGCGTCGCATCTTCGCGAGCCGTCCCTCGACGGCTTTTCTTTCCTGCTCCTTCTTGTCGCGTTCAGCGGTTGCCTTCTCACTGGCCTTCCGGGCAGCAGCCACATCGGTAGCCTGCTTCTTTTCGAGGCTCGCTGCCCGTGACACGGCCTCCTTCGCGAGCTCCTCTTCGATCTGAAACTGGGCCTGGAGCCGCGACAGCTCGGCCGTTGGATTCGTGACCGCTTGCCGCTGGTCGCGGATGGCCGCGGCAGCGGCCTCCACCTTTGCCTTCGCCTTCACGGCTGCCTCTTCCAGCTTCGTGACTTCCTCAGGGTCGATCTTCGACATCGCTTCGACGATGCGGCTGGCTGCTTCTTGACTCGAGAGCTGCACGGCCACCAGGACGATGACGAGGATCCCCACGACGTTCATGAGCGTGTCAAGCATCGAGTCGAGGCTTCCCCCGATCGCCGATGAAGTGGTTCGACGCCTGGCCATGATGTCTCCTGATGCCTCCTTACTTGGCCCCGGTGAGATCGAGCTGACCGTCGCCTGGCAGGGGCACGCGGCCCGAACGCACGCCTAGGGCTGCCGCTGCCTTCTGGCCGGCCGCAAGCGATGCAATGCCGTCAGACCGCACGAGGAACGTCACGATTGCGTCGGGGTCTGCTTTGACCTTTTTCAGGAGCGTCGTGAACTTCGGGTCGGAGGCGATCTGGCCCTTCGGCACCTTCCACGGGCTGCTTCCCTCATGGATGACCAGGCCGTCCCTCGCGGCCTCCACAAAGACGCCTTTCCGCGGACCGCCCCGCTCGCCCGAGGGCAGGATCGCGATCATCTGCTCCGGTGGCCGCTGTCGCTCGGCGATCAGGCGTTCGAGATCCTTGATTTCTGCTTCGAGTTTCTTGCGTGCATCGTCAAGCTGGTTGAGTTCCGCAGCCATCTCGGGAGGTTGCTCGATGGGCTGGGTCGCCTGATGAGCCCGTACCTCGGCGTCTTGGAGCCGCTGTTTGGCTGCGGCGATCTTCGCCCGGATATCCTCGAGTTTTTCGGTGGCCACCCCCGATCGCTTTCGCAGGTCTTCGAGCTGCTTCTGGAGCTCGCTCGCTTGGGCTTCTGCCCGCTTGGCATCCTCTTCGAGGGCGTCGATACGGGCGGCCTCGGCCATCGGCTGGGTATCGACCTGCTCGAGGACCACTGTCGCGATGATGAGAATCAGGTTGCCAATCACGCAGGCAAGAATGTCGAGAAAAGGAAAGAGTGAGACTGCCTGTTTGCGGATCTTTCGCGGGCGTCCCATGGCGGTGCGATGTCCTGGCTATCGCTCGGTGCCGTTTCCGAACAGGTTCCACCACGATCGTGGCTGTTGGCGGACCTCCACGACGACCTTCTCTTCTCCCAGTTTCTGGAGGGTCTGAGAAAGTGCCTCGAGTCCCTTTTCGAGCGCGGAGGTATAGGCCCGGATGCTGGTGGCGGCCTCTTTGAGCGTTTCGGCAGCCTGCCGGCGGGCGGCAGCCACGTCCGCCACGGTTTGGCTCAGACCCTCACGGGAAGTTGTCACCATCTCGTCGATCTCGGTGATGCGGGCAGTCTGTCGGCCATGCTCCTCGACAAGCTTTGCATTCACCTCTTCCCAGCCCTGTTTCACCTGGGCGGCAATGTCCTGCCCGATCGATCGGACGGAATTTGTCCATGCCTCGAGTTGAATGCGATGCGGCGCGAGTGCCATGTCGATGGCTTGGGCGACCTCGCCGCGGCTTCCGCCAATGCCTCGCTCGGCGCCCCCCTCGAGGCCGTCGTCGAGCCGCCGCAGGAAATTTTCATTCGTGTATTCGTCGATCTGGCCGAGGATGTCTCCCTCATACTTTTGGAGGCTGCTGACGGGGAAGGTCAGGAGCATCGCCATCGTCAGCGCCACGAGCGTGGTGTCGAAGGCGGTCCCCAGCCCCGACGTGATGCTCCGCAAGCCCTCTTTCAAGCCTCCGATATCACTCGATGATTCAAGTGTGCCGGTGAATCCCCCCACCGCGTTGCTGACACCGATGACCGTGCCGAGAAACCCGAGGATCGGGATCGCCCAGATGAAGACATGAAACATGGTGTAGCTGGCATCCACATTGCTCGCGTCGATGTCGCTCTGGCTGGCCAGCATCGTTGCGGTGTCGGGCGCGCTTTTGCGAACACGAAAATGTTCGAGACCACGGAGGCAGCGGGTCACGAGAAAGCTGCCAGCGGCGTCGGCGGGAAGCGAGCGGATGTGTGACACAAAATGGTCGATCGTATCGAGCCGGATCGTCGCGCCGAGCTCGGTCGGAAGGACGTCATAGAGAAGCCCACGCTGCTGTCGGCGAATCTTCCGCCACTTCTGGAGGAGCATCGAGGCGGCCCACGAAAACAAAAAAACTTCCGCGATCGGAACCCATCCGCCCGCGGCAAGCGACGATGCGCCGATGAAGAGTCGTCCCAGGTAGGTCTGCTTGCCGCCGATCGAGGAGATCGGCCAGAGGAGGGCATAGAAGACGGCCGTGGCCGCAACGGCCGTGAGCAGGCCCCTCAGTCCGCTGACGTTCGTGTCCGGTGTTTCGGCAAAGCTGGTCGCGGCGGTGGCTCCGGCGTTGACCTGGGAAGTACGGCCCTTGGAGGGGCTGCCCGCCCTTGTCTTGGCGGGCGACTTGACCGGTGCCTTGCTCGGCGCGGCCTCGAAAGCATGTTCATTCTCATTCTCGGTGTCCATCGCCTCGGCGGCGGCTGGAGATGGATCCTCTGGCCTCTTGACGACCACAGAACTGCGGCAATAGGGGCACCGGGCCGTTCTCCCCAGCAGGTCGTCCCGCCCCTTGAGCGGCTTCCCGCAGTTCGGACAAGGCATCGTAAAGAACATGGACCCGCTCGCGGAGCAAAAGCCGCAGTGTTTCCCGTGGGACCGGCAGTGTCAATCAATAGTCGCGGGCGTGGCGATGTTCGAAGCCCGTGACGTATCATGAGGGTTTGCGTCGGCGACACGCGCCGACCCCAAGCCATTGGCCTCGGAGATGCACGATCCATGCAGCGGACCTTCCACGGCCTCCGAGCGATTGGTGGTGCTTTGCTCTTCCTCGCATGGGTGTTCGGGTCGATTCTCCAGCAGACTGTCGCCGCACCCCCGGCAGCGTTCATGCTGGACCTGCCCGATGGGGGCGTTCTGCCGGGCACGTTCGCGCCGTCGGATGCGGTCGAAGGAATCACTCGGAAGACGTTCCGATGGAAGGCCGCTCCCTTCGTCGATCCGTTCGATTTTCGACTCGATGCCATCACGGGCATTCGTGCCGCAACGGCGGTGAAGCCGCCAGAGGACCTGACTGGTTTCCGTTGTCGGCTCCGAGGGGGCGACATCATCGACGGAATTCTTGAGACCATCGATGCCGATGCTGTGGTCCTGAGGCCGATTGGCAACGATGCGGCGGTGCGAATCGACCGATCGATCGTGACTTCGATTCGTCGCCGAGGCCCCAAAGAGGGAGCCGGGTATGTCGGCCCAGGGAGTCTCGTGGGCTGGAAGCAGGAGCCGGCCGACTCATGGCAGGATGAGGCAGCGAGGCTCTCGTCAAGTCGGCGCAATGCGAGTATCTCGAAGGATCTCGAGGCACCGCCGCGGGCTCGGTATGACATTGTCCTTTCCTGGCGGACAGCTCCTGAGTTCGTGGTTGCTGTGAATGCCGGAGAAAGCAGGGCGATTGAACCATACCGTTTTGAGATCTTGGAAGTCACTCCAGGCGGTCGCACGGGAATGGTTGCCCGGCACGTGAAGGGCCCGAGCGGTCTCGAAGAGATTGCGATCCCACCGTTGCCGCAGGACCGTATGCGGCTGAGCCTGTTTGTGGACAGTGCCGTTGGACGCTTGGCTGTCGCCATCGAGGGAAGCGATCGCATCGTGGAGACCACGGCCCCACCTGGAAACCCAGTGCCTCCGCAAGGGCAGTTTCGTCTGAGCCTCCTGTCGGGTGATGTCTGCCTCGAAAGCATTCGGGTGACCGAGTGGACATCGCCCGATCCACGGGCCGAGGAGCGGCCGGAGACGACGGTGGTGACCCGCGATGGCCGTGGGGCCGTCGGCGCGGTCACGTCGCTCGATGCGGCGGAAGGAACGGTTGTCGTCACTGGCGATGAAGGTGATGCAACGATGCGTCTGGATGATCTGGAAGCCATTGAATTCCCTGTTGAAGCAGAATCTCGTCCAGATCATCAGGGGGCTGTGGTCGCCGAAGCGGTCCCGACCATTCGTGTGATCAGTCACGGTGGAGTGGTGATCACCGGGGATCTCGTCGCTGCGACCGAAAAGGAGATGCTGGTGGTTCGCCGTGGCATCACCGGGCCCATGACCGTGCGCCTCGCTGAAGTGCAGACCGTGGCCATGCTGACGTCGTCGCCACCGCACGCTCTCCCAGAGCGAGCGGGAACGCTCGTGATCGGCGACGCTCGGGTGCCGGGTTGCATCGTGGATGCGGCAGCGTGGGGGGGCGGCATCGCGTGGCTGCCGACAGGGAGCCTCGTGGCCAGCGGTTTCAGGGATGCCGGAGCCGGCCTGTCCGCCGTGGTCGAGTATGTCTCGAGGGCCGATCAATCCAAGGAAAGCAGCAGCAGCCAGGCGGAGATTGGTGGCGTGGGAGCGTCCATCAGCGTCGAGGATGGGGAATTTGTCATCGGCATGATCGTAGAGGACGGTGCCGCCGCCCGAGACGGGAGGATCCAACCGGGCGATCGCATTCTCGCAGTACGGCCAACAAAAGATGGCCCCATCGTTGAGACGAAAGGGCTCGACCCAGATACGGTGATGGACCTCCTCCGCGGTCGCGTCGGCACGCCCGTTGGCGTGCGGGTGGCGACACCCGGTGGCAAGCCTCGTACCGTCAGCCTCATCCGGGGTCTTATCTACGTGGCCGATCGTGAGATTCTCGATCGGGCACTCGCTGCGCACGTCACCGCGGTTGCAGTCGCGGCAGCAGCCAAGGGTCAGGCTGGCTTCCCTGCGATCGTGGCGCTCGTGAGTGGTGACCTCGTGCCGGCTGCCGTGGAACGGATCGATGACAAGGGCGTCTGGCTGAGATCGCCGGTCACGGCGGAGGCAGGCAGTGAGGCCGTGGTCGTCGCCGACTCCCTCGTCAAAGCAATCGAGCTCGACCCGACCGCATCGACCAAGGGCATCCCCCGCGACCGCTTCGAACGGCTCCTCACGGTGCCGAGATCCCAGCAGTCGGATCCGCCGACGCATCTCGTGCGGCTTCGCAGTGGTGACTACCTGCGTGGCAAGCTCGTTGGGCTCGATGAAACGCAGGTGACTTTCGAGGTGCTCGGCCAAAAGAAGAAGCTGCCGCGGAACGGAGTTGTTCGGCTGATCTGGCTCCATCCCGGTGACCTCGAGGCCGGCGATGAGAAGGCTGGAACCGAGAAAGCAGTCAAGAACAAGCCTGGCAATCGAGAATTGGAAAATGGCAAGCAGCCGCCGACAAACGACGGCAAGCTTCTCGTTCAGGGGGTCGCTTCAGGGGGCCAACGGACCACGCTCGAGGCAGAGCGAGTCGATGGCCGCGCGATCATCGGCCGAAGCCCGGCCTTTGGGTCTGCAAGAATCGACACGGCCCACATTGATCGGCTTCTCGTCGGCGGCACGATTGCCGATGCCGACGAAGGCCTTCCATTCGCCAAGTGGCGGCTGCGGCTCGCGCCGGTGCCCCGTGCGCTCCGCGAGAAGAAGTAGTCTCGGCCCAAAAGGTCGGATTTTATACTTACCGAGATGGTGCGGTGGCGTACGTAGGGAGGTGCCGCCATGGAACTTCGAGGGCGAGGAGATGAAGTGTCGTCACGTAAAGCCGGCCTGCGTATTCGCCCCAACGGTCGGGCGTGTCGCCGAGCGGATCCCAGCTTCCGGCCAATGGGCCGTCGGCTCGCTGAGGCTTTTCCAGCGTATCAACGAGGCTGGCATACCACGCTTGCCAATCCTGGCCGCCCGTGTGGACGAGCACCTGCGATGCGTAGTACCAGAGATACGCGTCGCGGACCTCTCGATCCTTGGAACCATACGACGGTGACCTGCCGGCGAGGACTTTGGCCGTTGCAATGACGCCGGAAGTCTCTGCTGCCTCGCCTGTATGAAGCCGCATGAGACCGCCGACGGCGGTCATGCAGGCCACAGCGAGGTCGGTCTGGCGCTGGTCTGGCCTCCGCGGGTTGTACGCATAACGCGAGGGGGCTCGTGGTGATATGGAAGCTGCCAGCAGCGTACGGACACCGTCGAGCGCTGCCGGATCGGTCTTCACGCCGGCCAGATCACCAGCTCGCAGTGCGATGAGCATCCAGCCGCTCACCGAGAGATCGGCATCAGACCTCGGCGTGTATCGCCAGCCGCCGAGCACAGGATCCCTGCTTGCGGCAATGAATCTGCATGCCTTCTCCGCGGCGGGCTTCACGCGCGAGTCACCAGTCATGCCCACGGCCTCGCAGATGGCAATCGATGCGATGCCGTGGCTGTAGAGCCAGCAACAGGAGTTGGAGAGCCCATCGGCGCGGATGAAGAGGTCACCGTCGTCCTTCTGCACCGACACGAGAAACTCGAGGCCGCGCCGGACGGTGTCGCGATGAGGGCCCGAAAAATGGTCATGCCCAGCACCCAAAAAACAGAGGAGCGCGAGTCCCGTTGCGGCCGTGTCACTGTCGAGTTTGGGCGTGTCAGCAGGCGTGATTCCAGCGTACTCGGTCAGTCGCCAGCGGCCGTCGGGAAGCTGTGACCGGACGAGGAAGTCGAGACCACGATCCACGATCGCCCTGGCACGATCGAGCGTTTCGCGGTCGGTGATGCCACCGGCTGGCTCGTTTCCCCCTCCACTACGGCCCGCGAAGGCCTTGGAAACGTCGCGGACCCGACCGTCGGTAGGCAGTGCTGCCACGGTGACCCGCTCGAGCGATCGTGAACCTCGAGAAGCTGTCGAGCCGCTGCCGCGGTCACGCCCCGCAGCCGAGATCCCCCTGATGTCTGCCGGTGACACGGAAAGCCCCTCCCCCTCGCTATCGGACTCACCGCCCCTGGCTCCACCACCGCGGGAGGCGACCGCCGAGCCACCGCCTCCTCGCCGTTGCCCGCGGTCAATCGCGGCCGGCAAGAGGTTTTCACTGGGTCCACCAGACCCACGGCCTCCTGCTGCGGTGCCGGAGCCACCCCCCGTGCCACTGCCGCCACTGCCTGTTGGCTCGATGGTAGCAACCGAGCCACTCCCAGCGGCGGCTGCAGCGATGCCGCCCGTGTTGCGTCCGGGAGATCGTGACTCGCCCCCGGTCGTGGTTCCTCCTGCGGCAAGTCCGTCGCGGCCGCCTCCCAGATCACCCCCGATGTCGGCCAGGCCGGTTCCACCGCCTGCTCCGCCGGATACGTTGGCCGCGGTGGCATCGCCACCGGTCTCGCTGCCACCTCCCACGGTGGTTGTTCCCCTCGAGGTTCCACCGAGGGCCGAGCCTCGCGATGCCGATCTACCGGAGCGACTTCCACCCGATGCCGCTGCTGCCGGCGATATCTGACCGCTTCCGCCAA
>JBGTKO010000463.1:0-10280 GCA_041744595.1 Pirellulales bacterium | reverse complement strand
TGCCGCGCCCATGCCCGTGCCACTTGCCTCCGGCGGAGGTGTCACCCGGCTCCTCTCGGGCTGGCTCCCGCGGGGCACAAACGTGTTTGATCTCTCCTCGCCTCCTCCAACCGCTCCCAACGTCGCAGGCGCCGCGGCGGTGCCGGCCGACGAGCTGGCCGACATCGACCTTGCCCTTTCACTGGCCGTCGCGGGGCAAAGCGAGAGCTGGCATCTCGAAGGGGTCCGTGAGCGGCTCCGTTTGACTGCCGCCCGCGCGACCTCCGCCGAAGAACGGACCCGGGCTGATGCGATCGATGCCCGGCTTGCCCGTTTCGAAGAGATCCAAGCCCGCCAGCGGGCTCTCCTCCCGACAGCTCCCGAGGAAGAATCGTCGCTGCGTCTCGGTGGCATGTGGTCGAGTCTCTCGGCGCTCGGGTCGCGGCCCGTGCGGCCAGGTGTGCTTCCGGGAGGCCGGTCTGCCGACGGTCGCACCGACTGGACACCACCAGATCAGATCGAGACAACCGGCCGGCTGGCGACGGTTGTGTCGCGTCGCCCTGATGCCCCCCGCTGGGCCCTCGTGGACAACAGCAACAACGTTCTCGTCTTTGTGACGCCGCAGCCGGGCGTGAACCTGGCCCCCATGGTTGGGCAGCAGGTCACCGTCCGCGGTGCTCGCGGGTATATGCCCGAATACAAGCGTCCCTATATGGTTGCCTCCGAGGCGAGGATGCGGATGGCCACGCTGCCTGCCCCCACGGGGACGCCCGACTCCACGCAGTAGGCAGCGGGCGGCTGGACGGCGGAATGAAAAAGGCGAGGATGGCCGGAATGCCTCCTCGCACCATCCGCCCCACCACCGGCACGCTCGAGATCGGTGACCAGTGGAATGCGATCACGATCATCGCTCACTCACAGACGCATCCGCTCAAGGCGATCTGCGAACTCGTCGAAAACGCGATCGACGCCGGCGCGAAAAGCGTACGGATTATCCGACGCCGGCTCCGGGGTCAGACGTTTCTCGCGGTTGAGGATGACGGAAAGGGAGTGGCTTCGGGCGAGACCGGCCTGCCCGACTTCGAGCGGATCGCCACGCATCTCTGCGATTCGATGAAGCGGCGGCTCGATGCCCGTGGTCGCCAGGGTGTGCATGGAGAGTTTGGGATCGGCCTCCTGAGTTTCTGGAGCCTCGGTGACGAGCTCCGCATGACGGCGGCCGGGAGCGATGGACGGCCGTACGAACTGCATCTTGTACGCGGCCAACGCCAGTACACGATCCGGCCTGCCCGCGGACTTTTCACAGCGACCGGTACGCGTGTCGTCGTAGGGCCGCTCCTGGAGGCGACCCGCAACATCGTCACGGGCGAGAAGATTGCTCGCTACCTCTCGGCCGAGCTTCGCGACCGCATCCGGCGCACCGGCGTCTCGCTCGTCGTGGCCGATCGAATGGCCCACCGTGAGATCCCGGTGGTGCCGCGGGAGTTCGACGGCGAGCGGCTCGACCTTCCACGGCGGTACCAGACACCGCTCGGGGATGTGCAGGTCGAGATCTACGCCAGAGCCGGCCGTGATGGCTCTGGCGGGATCGCCCTTTGCAAAGATGGCACCCGTGTTCTGCGAGATATCTCGGAGTTGCTGCCCTTCCAGCAAGTCCCGTGGACCGACAGCCGACTCGAAGGGCTTCTCGATTTTGATGCGATCGCGCTTGCCCCCGGTACCCGTTCCGGTGTCGTGGCCAACGCGGCGCTCGAGGCGCTCGTGGCCGCGGGCGAGACCATCGCCCACGATGTGGCAACGGCCCTCGACAAGCTCGAAGAGGCCGAGACCGAGCGAGCCAGCAGGCAGATTCTCAGGCAGGTTCACAAGGCCTTTGCATCGGCGCTCGCTGACTTACCCGCCGAGGATTATCTTTTCTTTGATGTGCCAAAACCGGGCGAGGCGGCGGCGTCAGGCGAGCGAGGTGAGCTTCTTGACGGCGATGTCAATCGCGAGGGGAAGGCACAGCCAGGGGATCGTGCCCCCGTGCTTTTCCCTCCCGAAGCAGGTCCGCTCGCGACGGTGCGGATTGTGCCCCGGCATCCTCGTCGGCCTCCTGGTGGCGAGGCCAAGCTCTCGGCGGTCTGTCAGGACGATGCCAGAGGGTCTGTGACGGCTGGCGTGTCGCTCCACTGGCGGCTGGCTTCGGGGACAGCCTGGCTCACAGCCGACGCGTCAGCCTGCCGTGTGCGGGCCGATGCGGTTGGGCTCGCGGTCGTCGAGGTAACTGCGCGGCAGAATGACATCGAGGTGACCGCCACGGTCGAGGTGAAGTTTGTCGAAGATTCCGGCGACGGCCCGACCTCGCGAGGACTCCCGTCGTATCGGCTCGAGGCTGAGCATGGTCGGCCGTGGCGGAGCCGGTACGACTCGGCGACCAACGAGATCGTCATCAACTCATCGCACCGCGACTTCCTTGCCAGCCGGGCGTCGGCCACCCGCCACCGCCGATACATCGGCAAGCTCTATGCGAAGGAAGTCGTCCTGAGCAATTTCCCACACGAGTCGCCGGCTGAGGCCCTGGAGCGATTCGTGGAGCTTACCTTCCGCACTGACGACGCACTGTGACCACTTTCGAACCAACGGCCTCGATGAATCGGGGCATGGGCCCAGCGGCTCGTCACGTGGAACAACCGCCAAGTGATCTGAACCCGTATCCTTGGTATCGGGCAAGGTTCTGGGATGGAATGCGGACCCGGACCTGGTGGTCGCTCCTCGCGAGGAACCATTTCTCGTTCTCGCTCGCCCGGTGGGAACTGCCGTTGCTCACGACGTTGGTCACGCCCCTCCACTCGGTCTGCCATCGTTGGCAGGAGTTTCGCTGGCGACGCAGAATTGCCGCCGTCGGGACGCTCGAAGCACCATTGTTCGTGATCGGGCACTGGCGATCAGGCACGACGTTGCTGCACGAATTTCTGGTGCGCGACCCACGGCACGGGTATCCCGACACGTTCGACTGTTTTTCACCTTCCGATTTTTTATCCACCCGAGGTTTCGTTCAGACCTGTTTTCCATTCTTGATGCCCGAACGCCGCCCCATGGACAACGTGGCGACAGGGTGGGATCGTCCGCAGGAGGACGAGTTTGCGATCATGAACCTCGGCATTCCGTCGATCTACACCACGGCCGCGTTTCCTGATCATGGTCCAGCGAACGTCGACTATCTCGACTTTGCCGGATTGAGCAAAAAGCAGATCGATGCTTGGAAGCAAGGTCTTGCCTGGTTTCTTCGACGGGTGCAGTGCCGCGACCCTCGCCGGATGGTACTCAAATCGCCGCCTCATTTGGGCAAAGTGAAGACGCTTGTCGAGGAGTTTCCGAGGGCGCAGTTCGTGCATATCGTCCGTCATCCTGCGGAGGTGTATGCATCGACCAAACGCCTCTGGCAGGCGCTCTTCCATACGCAGGGGCTACAGGCCTACTCGGGCGATTGGTTGGACGAGTTCGTTCTCACCAACTTTGAGCGACTGTACGCCGCGTTTCGGGAACAGCGACAGGTGCTCGAGGCCGGGCAACTGTGTGAGGTTCGGTACGAAAAGCTGGTCGCTGATCCGATGGGCGAAGTGCAGCGAATCTACGAGCAGTTGCACCTTGGCGGCTGGGAGGAGGTCAAGCCGAGACTGAAGGCATACGTGGCCTCACTCGCGGACTACGAGCCGAATAGACACTTTGTTGACGAGCGCATGCGGCACCTGATCGCCACTCGCTGGGAGTGGTACTGCCGCGAGTATGGGTATACACTCGGGCCTCCGGAAACACCGGAGTGACCGTCCACAAGACCGACTTCACAAAAGCATGACCACCACGACTCCCCTGCCTGTTATCAACTCCTACAACGAATGGGATCCGCTCGAAGAAGTGATCGTGGGTCGCGTGACCGGTGCGGCGATTCCGCCGTGGCATGTCGGATTGCAATCCGCGGCGCCAAGTTATGCCTGGGATCTCCTGAAAGCGCTGTCGGGAAAGCCCGCGCCACCTCAATTCGTGATGGCGGCCCAGCAGGATTTGGATGCCTTCCTCCAGGTGTTCGCGGACGAGGGTATCAAGGTTCGCCGTCCCGACCCGCTTCCGCAAACCGGTTCATTTGCGACGCCGGAGTGGAAGAGCGAAGCAGGATACAACCTTGCCAATCCTCGCGACCTCTTGATGGTGATCGGCAACGAAATCCTCGAGACTCCGACCGCTTGGCGGTGTCGCTACTTCGAGACCCACGCATACCGCACGCTCTTGCATGAGTATTTCCGGGCAGGTGGAAAATGGTCGGCAGCCCCCAAGCCCCGCCTCGCAGACGAATTCTACGACGAGAACTACACCGTCCCCGAGAAAGGTGCTCCGCCGCGGTACTCCATCACGGAAGCTGACTGCACTTTCGACGCGGCCGACTTCACCCGTTGCGGCCGGGACATTTTTTTCACCCGCAGCAACGCCACGAACGAGCTCGGCCTAGAGTGGATGCGGCGGCATCTGGGGGACGAGTATCGGATTCATGAGATCAAGACCCGCTCCCGCCAGCCGCTGCACATCGACACGACATTCGTGCCGCTCGCACCGGGCAAGGCTCTGATCAATCCCGACTACGTGGTCCGCGAAGAGTTGCCCCCCGCGTTGAAGAACTGGGACTGCCGGTATGCCCCGGCTCCGATTACCACGCCGGGCAACATCATCGATTTGAGCAGCGTCTGGCTGACGATGAACGTGCTGATGCTCGACCCGACGAAAGTCGTGGTGGAGGCGGCTCAGGCCCCGATGGTCAAGATGCTCGAAGCGTGGGGATTCACTTGCATCCTGGTTCCCTTCCAGAACTACTATGTCAATGGTGGTGGTTTCCACTGCGCGACCCTCGACGTCCGTCGGCGCGGAGGGTTGGAGTCGTACTGCGACTAGGTGCACAGAGCACGACTCGGTCCGGTCTTGAAACGGGCTCAAGTTGAGTCGCAAGCCGGCATCACGGAATCACGGAACTCGCTCCATTGCAGGCGACCGCTTCTCCGCGGCCGGGCTTGCTGTGATCTCCGGCGATGGCGTGCGAGATGATCGCGTCGAACATGTTCTCGACCCGCTGCCCGGCGGTACAGGTCTTGCGAAAAGCAGCCAGAAAGGCATCGGCCTGCTGTTCGGTGATCGTCAGCGGCGGCTGGACGCGGAGCACGAGCGGATGCGACCGCGTCATCTGGGCGTAAATGCCGTGGTATTTCAGGAGCATCTGCATCTGAAAGATCGCCGGCAGGTTTCGGGTGATATCGTCGAGTGAGTTCCCGAGATACTGGAGCAGCCCCATCAAGTCCGCCCGTTTGAGGTGCTTGGCGACGATCGGTGTGAGTGGCGTGAGTTCGACCCCCATCATCAACCCCTGGCCGCGAACCTCGCGAATGTATTCGGGGACGTCGGCCTGAATCTGGAGGAGGCCCTCGAGCAACTGCTTGCCTCGCTCGCTTGCGTTGCGAGCGAGGTCTTCCTCGACCAGCGTGTTCACCGCCGCCAGGCCCGCAACGCAGGCGAGGCTCCCACCACCAAACGTGCTGGTGTGGAGTGCAAACGTGTTGATGCTACCGTACGCTTCGCGCCACAGTTCGCCACGACAGAGCATCGCCCCGATCGGCATCATTCCGCCGCCCAGGCTTTTCGCAAGACACATCAAATCAGGTCGCACATTGGCCGCCGTGCTGGCAAAGAGCGATCCAGTCCGCCCGAACCCGGTCTGCACCTCATCGACAATGAACAGCGTCTTCGACTCGCGACACAGCCGCTCGGCCGCTTGGAGATAATCGGCGGGCGGCAGATGCATGCCGCCTTCGCCTTGCACCGGCTCGACAATGAACGCTCCGTAGCGTCGTGTGGCGAGGGCCTCACGCAATGCCGCCGCGTTGCCGTAAGGCACCGACTCGCATCCGGGCAAAAGCGGTGAGAAGGGCTTTTGATAGGAGATGTTGCTCGTGACTGACAATGATCCGAATGTCTTGCCATGGTAGGAACCATCACACGACAGGAATCCCGGTCTGCCGCTTGCCAGACGGGCGAGCTTCAGAGCCGCTTCCACAGCCTCTGTACCACTGTTGCAATAGAAGACCATCTCCAGCCCTTCGGGCGTCAACGAGACGAGCTTTTCTGCGAGGGCCGCCGTGTAGGGATTGATCCCAGATGGGATGAACCCGGGCGCCTGCCGCGTAAGTGCCTCCTGAACGGCGGCAACCACCCGCGGATGATTGTGCCCGAGATTGACCGATCCGAATCCAGCGACGAAATCGAGATACTTTCGCCCCTTCTCGTCCCAGAGATAGCATCCCTCGCCACGGACGAACGTCGCACCAATCCCCGCCTCCCGGCCGAGACCGGCAAGAACTGGATTGATATACCGCGCGAAACGCGTCTCCGCACGGGTTGCCAGTTCGTCGATTTCAGGCAGGCGCGTGCGATCCTGCCGGAGCAGCGATTGAATCCGCTCGGATGCAGCAGTGGCCCGCGGGTGGACGGTGCCGTTCGTGCCATTTGCATGGTGCCCGGCAGGGCCGCGGCTTGCACGAAAGCGCCGCTGCGCGTGCACTTTCATGACGTTTGCCCAGGTGGCGTCCGCGACCGGTTGGCCAAACGAGAGGATGTGGGAGAAATCGAACCCATTGCGTCTCGCAATCTGCCCAATTTCGCGGATGCGAGCGGGTTCAAGGTCGCGACCGAGCGAGTAGTTCTCGCACCGCTCCTCCAGGGCGAGATTGATCGTCTCACCGAGGCAGCCCGGGATCACGCCGAAATAAAAGCCGAGCACATGCGAATCGCGGGACATTGTTGCCGGCACGCCGGTCAGACCGGCTGAAATCACGAGCACATCGTTTCGCTCCAGGCTGCGGCCCCGTACATCGGCCGGCACGCCGACATCGAGTACCACCGCGCCCCGGCGAAGATCGGCTTGGTTGATGCAGGCGCCGGTCGAGGTTGCAGAAATGATGATCTGCGCCCGGGCCGCGGCAGCGGGGATATCGGTGAGCAACTCCGCGTCCAGACTCTCTGCCAGCTTCCGCCCGCGGAGGTTGTCCTGCCGGGCTACGAGAATCAACTCCCGTACGGACGGCGCGAGCATCCTGGCAACCGCCGACGCGATGCTCCCTGGCACGCCGATCACGGCGACGGTTTCTTGGGATGGGTCCATCTCGAGTTGGCGGCAGGCTTCCCGCAGGTTTTCGAGTGCTGCGTAAACCGTCAAGCTGTTGCCAGTGGTGACGGCGAGCGACGTCCGCTCGGCCACATACGCTCCTTGGCCGCCGACGACGCCGGTCATCGAACCGAGCCCGACGATCTTGGCCCCCCATTCCTGGGCCATCTCGATAGCCCGCTGGATGTGCGCGATGGCAGTGTTCGGGTCGTCCTTGATCTCCGTTGCGGTCATCGGGATCTCGTACAGACGCCCCTCTGTAACCGTGCCATTGACGGAGTAGAGATCCGTAAACTCGTCAATGACTCGCACCTGCCCAGGCCCGCGGTTCGGGTTGGAAGTCGCGGCGAACCAGGACTGGAGATAGTCGCTGATCTCGAGCACGCTGGCCTGTTTCCAGAGTTTGCGAAACTGCCCTCCGTCGTCAATTTGAAACAACGACTGCGTGTCGGAGGTGATCGGATGGATCAGAAAGGCAAATTTCATGGCTACGTATGGGCGGAACAAAACCCGCGGTTCAATCCCACGGGAGCCGCTCTCTTGGTGCGTGCGAAAGCAATCGAATCGGCTTGATACATTATTCGCACGGGAGAGGGGGAGAAAACGCGAAAACTCCGCATTCTTTCTCTTGTTTCAATTAAACCGAGATCAACGGCAGAATCAAATCTGCCGATTGGGAAAACTCCCGAACAACGGTCATGGGAGTTTGTCACCGAGGCGGTCACGGGCCTGGGCGGCCCATGGGCTTTCGGGGGTAATCTCAAGGAACCGACGGAGGTGACGCGAGGCTTCCCGTTCGCGGCCGATTGACGTGAGGACGCCGGCAAGGTGCCAGTGAGCGTCTGCGTAGTCTGGCTCCTGACGGAGGACACTTTCGAGCGCGGCGAGGGCCAACTCTCCCTCGTCGAGCTCGGCGAGGACACAGGCCAGGCTCGTGCGGGCCCGGACATGGTCGGCATCGATCTCGATCGTCGTATAGTACCGCTCACGGGCGGCAGTGAGGTCGCCAGCTCGGTAGAGGAGCTCGGCGAGCATGAAGTTCACGTCGGCTGAGGGCCCCTGAGCCTGAAGCACCGCTCGCAAGGCCTCGGCCGCCTCGAGGTATTCTCCTGCTGCCTCCAGGTCGTCTGCGAGATCGAGGATCTCGTCCACCACATCGCCGCCGGGCAACCGAGTCGGAGATGCATCGAGGGGGTCATCCACGAACCGATCGGCTGCCTCGACAACGACCGGGCCATCCTCGACCGCCCCGGCGTGCCGCGAGCCGCCGATCGAATCGGTGTAGAAAGGAAGCTGGAGTTGGCCGCCGGCGCCGAGAAGCTGGCCATCACTGGCGATCGACAGCCGGCGACCGTCAACCACGACACGATCGACCGCCTCGGCTGCCGCGGTGCCACCACCAGATGCAAGCCCCGTGAGCTTGGCATCAATCTCACGTAACGAGAACCCTGACGCAAGGAGTGCGGCGAGCCCCCGTCCCACCACGAGCTGGCTGAAGTCGAGCCATTCGACCGAGCCCGAGCGGTGCGCCACGGCCAAGAGACCGGTGCGAATCCAGTGTCGGATCGCTGCGGCCGGGACAGCGAGAAGATCGGCCATCATCGCGGCCGTGTGGAGCCGACAGATACCGGAATCGGTGTCGGCAGCGGCATCCACTCCCGCTACATCCGAAGGGGTGAGCGGAGCGGTTGAAGAGGCATCCGCGGCAAGCTTCGACATGGACCGGGTGTCCTACCAGGCGAAGGCACGGCTCGAGACGGACTCACCGGGAAAATCGTCCGGCAGGGGGATCGTGACGTTTCCGGTGGCGGCCCACTCACAGCCCCGTTGGAACGTCGAGATGAAGCCGACACACTCCATTGAATAGGTCTCGTGTCCCATCGGCGTATGGAACACGCGGCCCTGGCCGAAGTCGATCGTCATGATCATCGGCTCATGACGATTCGACTTTGACGACCATGCCGTGGCGAGCACGTGCATGTTTTCGGCTGGCCCACGCAGGCTGTCGTAGAGCTCGTCTTTCGCGTGCATCCAACTGGCCGGCATGCCCTGGGTGACTGGATGCTCGGCATCGCGAACCACAATCGGAAACTCATGCTGCGGTCCGTGGCCGCCGCCGCGGCCGGCTGACGGGTCGCGGACGAGTTTTCCAGATTCATCGTAGTAGACATAGGGGCCGCTCTTCTCATTGCGGCCGCCCCAGCCACCGAGCCCGATCATTCGGTTGTAGGCCTCCCAGGCCGGGAACGAGTTGTCGGCGGCATGGACCACCACAAACCCCCCACCGCCCCTGACATACTCCTCGAAGGCGGCCTCTGTTTCCTTGGGCCACTCGGCGGCGCCGTGACCGAAGTTGCTCACGACCACGTCGTAGTCGGCGAAGGCAGGCTTGAACTCAGGGTCGGGTCCCTTTGGCGCGTGGGTTACGACATCGACGGTGAAGCGTTTGGTCTCTTCAAGATACCGCTTCATCATCTTCGTCGTCTTCGGCCATGATGCGTGGTTGTTCTGGCCGTCGATAATGAGCGCCTTGATCGGCTCGCCGGCCCAGGACGGACGGCTGGCAAAAGCTGCCGACACTGCGATGAGGCAGCATGACAGAAAAAAATTTGACCGCTGGCCCATGGGAATCTTCTCCGACCCAAAAATCCCGAACAACCGCTGCTTCCAGTCCGCCGATGGGAGGAAGGCCATGGAAGCTTCATCCACGTGGAGTCAGTGGACATGCTCCATGTGTGGGGATCAAGTCGTGTGAGTCGATGGCGTGATCGGCCGCATGAGCGGCCGGCCACTCGTGCCGGAGGTCGGCACGTCCCGCTGATCGTGCGCTGGCTGCGCCGGCTCGACCGCAGGACCCGGTGGGGCGATTGTCGGTTCGGCCTCACGCGGTGACGGAATCGCCTCAGGTGGTGTGGCCCCATTGCCGTTCGTTGGCCGCTCGGTCACGCGGGGATCGGTGTGGGGCATGGAGGAGCCGCTCCATCCATCGGCGACGGCAGGGGATGCATCGGCAGGCCGTTCGCTGAATGTCCGCGTGGGGCCAGTGGGCGACGTGGGCCGCGAGTCGAGTGTTCGGGCGCTTGAGGAAGCCCTCGCCGGCGAGAAGAATTTTTTCCTG
>JBGTKO010000462.1:0-2833 GCA_041744595.1 Pirellulales bacterium | reverse complement strand
TGACGTCGCGCCGTCACTTTCGGCATTGAAGTCACGATTGGCGTGGGTTCGGGGTCGCCCGTGCCATTTCGCCGGACGTGAGCGACGGGCCTCGTGCCCTTCGCTCACACGGAGGAAACTTCGCTCCGCCCTCCAGGCTGCGCTTGTTTCCTACGCCGGTTTCATGGCACGGGCACCCCGAGCGGGTGAGGTTTTCGCAAGCGGATAAATGCGGGCCTCAACTGGTACCCGGTCCTGTCACGGCGTGACAGGACTACGTAGCCCGGTTGCTCCGCAACCGGGTGAATGCGGCCTCCACTCGCACGGCCGCCGGCTCGGCCCAGGCTTCGCGCGTGCTCCAATAAAAGCGCCTCTGCGCGAGCAGGGGGGACTGACTGTACGCGGCGCAGGCCATCCGTGGCCCTGCTTCGCTTGCCGGGCTTCCGCCCGGAAGACAACCGGCCCTCCGGGCCTCGCGCGTCTTTAAATAAAAGCCCCCCTGCGCGAGCAGGGGGGACTGCGGGTGGCGTGCCTTCCCGTGTGCCATCATCAGCGGGCTCGCCCAACAACCCGCCGTCCCCACGCTGGCGCGAGGGGCTTCTATGCGTTTCGTTGGTGAGAACGTTCCGCGGAGCGACTGGGCGTGGATCTGACGGCTCTGCGGAAGGTATCGCGTTTGCCTCCGAGTAAGATCACGGCATGGCAGACATCCTCGCAGAGATCGTGACTCGAAAACGCAGAGAGGTGGCAGTGGCTCGCGAGCGCGTGCCGCTGGCTGTGCTTGAAGAACTCGTGCCCGCGGCCCCACCGGTGCGGGATTTTTTTGCAGCGGTGTCGGCTGCTCCGCCCGTGCAACTCATTGCCGAGTTCAAGCGGAAAAGTCCGTCAGCCGGCGAGATCCGACCGGGTGCGACGATCGAGGAAGTCGTGCGGGCGTATGCCGCTGCCGGGGCTGCGGCGCTCTCGGTCCTCACTGACCACGCGGGTTTCGGTGGATGCCTTGAGGACCTCGAGGCGGCTCGGGCCGTCGTGTCGCTGCCGATTCTTCGCAAGGAGTTCGTGATCGACATCTACCAGGTCGTAGAGGCGCGTGCCCACGGTGCTGACGCAGTGCTTCTCATTGCCGAATGCCTCGACGACTGTCACCTGCGGAGCCTCTACCGGGCGATTCTTGATCTCGGCATGACGCCGCTCGTCGAGATTCATGACGAGGAGAATCTTCCCCGCGTGCTGGACCTCGGGGCGACTCTCGTGGGCGTCAACAACCGCAACCTGAAGGCCATGACAACCGACCTCGACCATGTGCTGCGCTTGCGGGAGCGGGTGCCCGACGATGTGGTGCTCGTCGCCGAAAGCGGTATCAAAACCCGTGCCGACGTCGAGCGACTCGAAGCGGCCGGCATCGCAGCGATGCTCGTCGGCGAATCACTCTTGAAACAGCCCGACCCCGGACGTGCCGCGAAATCGCTCCTGGGGCGATGAACTGGCGAGGCTCGAGGACAGCACCTGTTCTCCAAGAAAAGCCCCCGACAATCAGTCGGGGGATCGTGGAATGTGTGGCGGTGACGTGCCGTTGACGGGTTTGAAAGCCACTTGGTCCACAAGGCCCTCGCTGGGCGCGAGGGGCCTGTGTGTCCGTAAGGACGCATCGTTGTGATGAATCACTCGCTACGCCGGCGCTGCGACAAACCGGTAGCCCGTGCCACGGACGGAGAGGAAGTGAACCGGCTTCGACGGGTCGTCTTCAAACCGCTTGCGAAGCGTGAGCATGAACGTGTCGACGGTTCGCGTGCCCGAGGTGCCGGAAAGCCCCCAGACGTTTTGGAGCAGTTCCTCGCGGGGAACGACCTTGCCCTCGTGCTCGACGAGGTATTTGAGAAGCTTCATCTCCAAATTCGTCAGCCGTACTGGCTCACCACGAACGGCAGCTTCCCAGGTGGTGAAGTTCACCTCAGCCGAGCCGAAGCGGTAGGCCGAATCAGGGTGCCGGTCACCGGTCACCGCTCCGGTTGCACGGCCTCGTCGCGATAAAAGATTGCGGACGACCGAGAGCAGCTCCTCGAGATCAAATGGCTTCTGGAGGTAGACATCGGTGCCGGCGTCAAAGCCGCGGATGCGATCCTCGACGAGGGTGCGGGCCGTGAGCATCACGACCGGCAGGTTGTTGCCTGCCTCGCGAATTGCGTTGCATACGTCGTAGCCACTCATGCCGGGCAGCATGATGTCGAGCACAACCAAATCCACTGGCAGAGCGGCTGATTCGATCCGTTCGATCGCCGCCTGGCCATCGCCAGCGACCGTCACGACAAAACCTTCAGCCTCGAGGTTGAACTTGATGCCGAAGGCGAGGTGCTCTTCGTCCTCGACCACGAGGATGTGCGACATGGCAGATGGCGGGCAAGGGCGACGGGAACGAGGCCCGAATCCTACCGCGCCAGCACCGGCCGAAGATTCTTCGCATACCCGCGGGTCACAAACCAGTCCCAGGCGTCCTGCACCGTGTCTTCGATCGGCCGGAAGGTGTAGCCCAGCTCGTCCATGGCCCGTTGGCACGAATAGTTGTGGGCAAGCAGCGACGTTGTGGTGGCGGCGGAGTTGACGGCTCCCTCGCGGCCGCTTAACGCCGTCGTCAGGTCGCCCATCCAGCCGGCCAGCCGCACGAACGGACGCGGGGCCAGTCCAAGCGGCTGCATCCGGCCAGACACGCGGGCCATCACTCGCCAGGCTTCGAGGTAGGTCATTCCGTGTCCACCGAGGATGTATCGTCGCCCAGTGCGACCGATCACAAGCGCGGTGAGAATCCCGGATGCGACATCCCGGACATCAACAAAATCGTTGCCACCGGGCGGGGCGA
>JBGTKO010000461.1:0-2768 GCA_041744595.1 Pirellulales bacterium | reverse complement strand
CGGCCGCATGGGTTGCCGCATCGTCGAGCGGTGCAATCGCGCCGAACGCCGCATCATCATCGTCGCGAATCTGGAGGCCAAGCGCCCCCTGCCCCACCGCCGGCCAAAAAGCCGGTGGTTCGAGCAGCGACGTCACACGCTCGCCAAGCCCGAGCCGCTCGAGGCCCGCAGCCGCAAGGACGAGGGCGTCATAGTCCCCGGCGTCGAGCCGCCCGAGCCGCGTATCGACGTTTCCTCGGATCGGTTTGATGACGATGTCGGGGCGGGCCGCAGCGATCTGCGTCGCCCTCCGGATGCTTGATGTACCGATGATCGAACCGGGAGGGAGCGTGTCCAATGACTCGCCAGCTCGACACACGAGCGCGTCGAACGGCGTCGCTCGCGCGGGGACACACGCGATGTCGAGACCGTCAACCGGAGCGGTCGGCATATCCTTGAGGCTGTGGACAGCGATGTCGATCCGGCCATCGATGAGGGCTCGCTCGAGCTCTCGCACGAACACGCCGTCGCTCCCGAGCACAGCGACGGGCTGGTCGCCACGGGTGTCGCCGCGGGTCGTGACCGTCTCGATGACGACCTCATGCCCAACAGCCCGGATTTGTTCGACGATCTGGCCTGTCTGGGCAAGTGCCAATCGACTGGCCCGTGTGCCGACCCGCAAGGGACTCTTCATCGTGGTCGCGTTCCTCGCTCAATTCCATCACTCCCCCGATCCGCACGGGCCATGACAGCCGCGAACACGCTCGCAGCCCCGGCAGCCAAGAGGGCATCCCGACACACGTCGAGTGTCGAACCCGTCGTGGAGACATCATCGACCAGCATGATCCGTTTGCCCGATGCTGCGGGAGTCGCACGGAATGCGTCGCGGACATTCGCAGCCCGTTCCTCGGGAGGCAGTTCGTTTTGCATCGTGGTGGCTCGCGTTCGCCACATGATGTCACGTGCCGGCAGCCCGAGTCCTTTGGCGACGTGTCGAGCCAAAACATCGGCACTGCTCGCGCCCCGCGTGGCACGCCTGAGCCAGTGCATGGGCACCGGTACGACGAGGTCGAGCCGCCACGAGCACATCGTCTCGCGGTGACGGTTCAGGAGGAGCGTCGCGAGGCCGGCCGCGTGAAGTTCACCGCCAGGCCGTTTTGCCGTAAGCACGGCGGAGCGGATCTCATCGTCGTAGCCGGCCAGGACCACGATGCCGTCGAACCGCGGGCGACGGTTGCAGCGTCGGCAGACCGAAGCCGACGGATGTTCGCAGTGCGAGATCGGCTCGCCGCATCGAGAACACCGTGGGCCATCCGTCGATAAGATTCGACGGCAGGTCTGGCAGACGACGGCTAGAGCGGCCTCCCCCTCCGATTCCTCGGCCTTACAAAAGACACACCGCGGCGGGTAAAGCAGGTCGAGCCCCTGCCCGACCAGTCGGCCTGCCACGTGCCCGAGCTGCGCCAGCCACGCCATAGGGTTCCCGTAAAAAGGGCCGCCGGGCCCGGATTGACGCTGGCCCGTGCCTCTCGGTACGGTCCGCCACCCGCGAAAGCAGCCAGATCCCCCTATCCTCCCCGTGCATCCCGGCTCGTCAAGCATCCATGCTCATCGACCGCTACATCACCCGTGCCCAGTTGCACGCCTTCGTGATCGTGTTCGTGAGCCTGGCTGGTCTGTACATGGTGTTCGATGCCTTCACGAATATGGAGGAGTTCATCTCCCATGCCGCTGAGTCGGGAAGCCTGGTGAAGGTGCTGGCCGCGTACTACTCTGCCCGAATGGTCTGGTTCTTCGACATGTCGAGCCCGATCATCGCGATGGCAAGCGCGATGTTCGCGCTTTCGTGGCTCGAGCGTCACAACGAGTTGACGGCGCTCTTGGCTGCCGGCACGAGCCGGTGGAGGCTTGCCAGGCCCGTGATCCTCTTTGCCGCTGCCATCAGCCTCGTGGCTGCGGCGAACCGCGAGCTGGTCTTGCCTCACATCCGGGAAGCATTTGCCCGCAACGCGCAGGATCTCGACGGGAAGACCGTCCAGGCATTCCAGTCGCGGTACGACCACCGCACCGACATCCTCTTTCGGGGCCGTGGCTATCGGATGGCCGGTTCCGTCATCGAGTCGCCGAGCCTCCTCATGCCGCCGCAGTTGTCCGAGTATGGTTCCCAGATCACGGCGAGCCAGGCAACGTGGCAGCCGGCTTTCGAGGGAAGACCGATGGGCTATCTCTTGCAGGGTGTGCAAGAGCCGGCTGGGATTGATCGCCTCCCACCGATGACGCTCGGCGGCACCCCCATGGTATTCACCCACGGGACCGCCGAGTGGCTCGAGCCCGGAACATGCTTTGTCGTCAGCGAGGTCACGTTCGAGCAGATGATCGGCTCGGCCAACTGGAGCCAATATTCATCCACAATCGATCTGGCCCGGGCCATCGCCAATCCGAGCCTCGGGGTCACCGGCGACATCCCACTCCGGGTCCACGCCCGCTTCACGGCGCCGCTGCTCGACATGGGTCTGTTACTGTTGGGTATTCCACTCGTGCTGGGGCCGAGCCGCAAGGGCATGTTTGCAGCCGTGGGCGCCTGCGTGGGAATGACGGTGGTCTTCTTTCTCGTCGTGATGGGCAGCCATGCGCTCGCGACAGCCGACGTGGTCACGCCTTCGCTGGGAGCCTGGCTGCCGGTGCTCATCGTCGGCCCCATGGCCGCCTGGGCTGCCGAACCGATGTGGCGATAGCGGCTCAGGGTCCGCTTGAGGCCGTGCGACCGGCATGACCGTCGAGGCCTGCCC
>JBGTKO010000460.1:0-1922 GCA_041744595.1 Pirellulales bacterium | reverse complement strand
GAGGCGGCAGCTTGAGCAACTGCACGACGAAAAAGTCCCGGCGGCGGTTGCGGCAATGATCGATGATCTGCACCGGGTCCATCCGCCACACCGCCAGCCCGTCGGCCTCATTGTAAAGCTCCACCTCCTGGGACAGCTTCACCGTGCGGATTCGGATCGGGGCGTGCTCGAACATGGCTTCGAGCTCGGTGAGGAGGGTTGTGCGGTCCAGTTCGCTACCCGCACCAAGCCGGGCGTGGAGGCTGTTGAGCACGTGGCGATAGCGTTCGAGAGCGTCGCGTTCGTAGCCGCGCAGTCCGTGCAACATCACCGCGTCGTCGAGCCGCTCGCTTGGAAGCGCGGCGGTGAACGTCACCGCCGCGGCGGCCCGTGCCATGGGGGTGAGTTGATCGTTACTGCGCAGGTGATCGAGCACAATCGCGTAGGCGTCGGCAAGCGACGGGGGCTTGGAAGGTTCGGGTTGCGGTGGGTTTTCCTGGGACGGAGCTGGCGACTCGCTATTGGCCAACCCACTATCGGCAAAGGGTGCGGCGGGTTTTGGCCCTCGTCCGCCGTCTTCGATCCACATCACGCGCGGGCCGTCGTTCGCCCCGGCACCGTCTTGATTGGCCAAGGCATCGCGAAGGGCCGCCGCGTGTGCCTGCGCGGCATCGACGGTTCCCGTGTCCGTGTCCGTTGTGCCCGGTTTCAACGTACCGGGGTTGGCATCGCTTTCGGTCTTCGCCGCCTTGGGAGCCTGGGAGCAGGCGCTCATCGACAACCCAACCGCGACCACCACCATCCATACTGCATCACGTCGCATCGTGCCTCCATGCACCTTGATCTCACCAGTCATCCCGACCGGTGCGCAATAATTGCGGGCTATCAGCTTCCATCGGTCGCACGCACGCAGAAACCTTCAAGATTGCGGTGCAGATCGCCGTAGCCAGACTTGGCCCGCCGATCCGCGGCGATCGCCTCGTCGAACAAAGCTCCCGCCCGGCGCGGCCCCAGCGTCCGGGCCAAAGCCACCAGCGGCTTGGCGCGATCGATCGGCCAGATCTTCAACGCCTTGCCGATCGCAAAGTCGTTCTGACCCGTGCCCGACAACAACGCCGCGTGATGCAGCTTCCGGCAAAGGTCCAGCACGGCCCAACTCACCAGTTCCTTGGCGTGGCCGGCCAACTCGATCACCTCGTGCAGTTTGCCCACGCCCACGCCCGCCTGCTTCGTGGCGATCGCTTCGATCATCGCCTCCTGCACCGCCCACGCCTGCTCATCGCTGCCCCGACCCACCGCCTGCTCCACCAGTGCCACGTCGATCGGTTGGCCCGGCTCCGCCATCACCGCGAGCTTGCCCAACTCCGCATCCAGCAGACCCAGCGAGGACCCTACCCGCTCGATCAGCAGCGCCGCGGCCTTCGGCTCGATCCTCGTCTGGTGATTCTCCCTGGCACGCCCCGCCAACCACGCCGCGGCGTCGGCGTGCGACATCGGCTCGCACTTGACCACCGTCCCCACCTCGGCGATCGCCTTGTCGAGATTGCCTTTGTGCCACTGCGTCGCCCGCAGCACCAGCGTCCCCGTCGGGCACGGGTTCTCCACGTAGCGCGTGACCGCGTCGCGAAAACCCCGGTCTTCCTTCACGAATTGGTCGGCATCGTCCACGAGCACCAGGCTATGCGGCGACATCAGCCCCAACGTGCGAAGCTCGTCGAGCACCTCGCTGAGCGAGCAGGTCTTACCGTCGAAATACATCGGCTCGATCGGCCCGTGGACAGCTTCAAGCGCCGACCGCAGCTTGTCGCACTGCTCGCGGATCAGCATCGCTTCCCCGCCATACAGCACGACGACCCGCATGTCGGCGGAGAGGGCGGGGGCGGCGGACTTGCTGGTGCGGCGCGGTGGCATAAGCGGCATGATATCGCGGACAGATTGCTGTC
>JBGTKO010000459.1:0-2765 GCA_041744595.1 Pirellulales bacterium | reverse complement strand
AGGGCGGCCAGCGGCCCCAGCTTCGCCTCATTGCCGAGATTCGCCGAGCCACCCGCGTCGCCATCGATCGCGGAGGGCGACCTGTCCTCCTCGTGCCAGCCGGCTCGCGGCGAGCCGTCCGCGAGGCGCTCACGCGGCACCTTCCAGACATTCGAGTGTTGACCGAAGACGACGTGCTTGACGAGCAGCGGCTCGATGTGTTTGCGACGGTGGGTACCGAGGGGGTCGCGCAGGCGGCCTGACTGAGGGATGCTCCACCGGATGAATGTGTTGACGACGGGAGCTTTGGCACCCGGGAGAAATGAGGCGGAGTGGATCGCCACTCCACAAATGATTCGAGAACATATGCCTGATTTGCCGATGTCTGGCAGTCCGGCCAAAAAATTGAGTGCCGGTGGCGCGGCCCGTACCAAATCGGTGCGACCCGCGGCGTCGGCCCCGGAGCCCCCCCAAGGAGGATGACGTGGCAGCACGTGCGAACCAGCTCTCGCCAGAAGAAACCCTGGCGATTTGGACGGAGTTCAAGCAGGACCAGTCCCGTGAAGACCTGCGGAATCAACTCATCGAGATGTACCTGCCGCTCGTGCGGTACAACGGCGAGCGGATTTGGTCACGGCTCCCTGACGGTGTTGAGCTCGACGACCTCACGTCGGCCGGCACGTTCGGCCTCATGGATGCCATCGACGCCTTCGACATGGGTCGGGGCGTAAAGTTCGAGACCTACTGCGTACCGCGAATCCGCGGTGCAATGCTCGACGAGTTGCGAACCATGGACTGGGTACCCCGTCTGGTTCGCAGCAAGGCGAGTAAGCTCAATGAGGCGCTCAAGACGCTCGAAGCTCGTCTTGGCCGTGCTCCCGAAGATGCGGAGGTGGCTGAGTACATGAACCTCTCGGCAGAGGAGTTCGAGAAGCTTCTCGTCGAAGCCAACGCTGCCAGTCTCGTGAGTCTCAACAAGAAATGGTGTGAGACTGACAGCTCGAAGGAAGTCCAAGAGATTGACATCCTCGAGGACAAGCGGGGTGAGGATCCGACGCGGCGAATCCAGAAGCACGACCTCATGCGGCTCGTGACGAAGGGGCTCAACCGAAACGAGCGGCTCATCATCATCCTCTACTACTACGAGGAGCTGACGATGAAAGAGATCGGGGCCACTCTTGATCTCTCCGAGAGCCGTGTGAGCCAGATGCATTCGGCGATCGTGGAGCGGCTCCAAAACCAGCTCGGTCGACGGAAGCCCGAGTTTGCGATGTGAGGCATGAGCCACCGCACGGAAAGCTAGGTAGGCATGGCAAGCCTGAAGTCGTCAGAACGACGATAATTGACATCTGAAAAAATCATTCAAGCTGAGGATCACATCCGTCGATGAAATAAAGTTGCCGCGGTAATCATGAGGAAGTCCTCACGGTTCCGCACGGTGAGTGGCTCGGAAAGATGCCATCGCCGGTACGCGGAGGCGCGGCAAGAATGAAGAGTGGGCACTGGCCCGCATGGCGGCACAAGGAGTTCGGGAGGGCACGGGAATCGCGACGAACCACCTGACGGCAGACCGCGTAGAGCGGATCGTCCGGGGGTGAAGGGATTCACGACCAAGGGGTTCGCAAGAGCCCCGAGTAACGGAAGGGAAGGAAATCATGAACGTATTCGGAGTATTTTCGACGCAGGGCTCGCAGGGCATCGCTGCTCTCAAGGGTGTTGAGGCGGCCAAGGCTGCGACGCAGCAGGGTGTGTCTGAAGTGCGGGACACCGTCACGCTTTCGACCGAGGCGGTACGGTCTGCCGACGCGGCTTCCGACATCCGTTTCGACAAGGTGGCCGCCATCAAGGCCGCGATTGCCGACGGCAGCTACGACACGCCCGAGAAGCTCGACATCGCGCTCGACCGGCTCCTCGAGCGGCTGAGCTGAGCATTTGAGGCTTGACGTCCGGGATGATGGTGCCGTGCAGGGACCATCCTGACCGGGCGTCAACGCCTGACAAAACTTGCACACGGCGGCGGGGGCCTTCCTGGTTCCCGCCGCCGTTGACGTTTGGCGGCTATAATCGGGCGTCGGCTGCAGCATTGTGCGGCGTACGTGGAGTTGAACCCGATGGCCGTAGCGTCTGAATTCGCACCATCTGAATTTGCACCATCTGAATTTGCTCTAGGCAGCGTCGAGACATCGCTGTCGCCGCAGGAACGTTTCACCGAGTTCCTCCAGGCTCGCGGCAAGCGGGTGACACGGCAGCGGCGGGTCATCGTCGATCACGTCGCGAGTCATCACGAGCATTTTGACGCCGAGCAGTTGCTCGGTGATCTCCGGAAGACCCGCGAAGGCGCTCGGGCGAGTCGGCCGACGGTCTATCGGACGCTCGCCGAAATGGTGGACGCGGGTCTCCTCAAGACAATGGTGCTCGACGGCCGGACCGTCTACGAGCACGACTACGGCTATCCGCAGCACGACCATCTTTACTGTTCGGGCTGCCGCCAGCTCATCGAGTTTTCGAGCGAGGAGGTCGCGAAGATTTGCGACGCCGTCGCGGCGGAGCACCGGTTCCGCGCCCAGTCCCATCGCTTGATCGTGATGGGACTCTGCTTCGACTGCCGCGCGAGCCGTAGCAAGTCTCGCCTGCAAGACCGCGTGTAGCGCCGTGTGGTGTCCTACGGAGGTCACGTCTTGCGTGGCTCGGGGTTGCCCGTGCTATGTCACCGGACGTTTGCGACGGGAATCGTGCCCGTCGCTGCACTCGGAGAAAACTGAGCTTCGCCCTCCAGGCTACGCTCA
>JBGTKO010000458.1:0-2447 GCA_041744595.1 Pirellulales bacterium | reverse complement strand
GATCCTCGGCGTCTGCCTGGGGCACCAGGCGATTGCCGCGGCGCTCGGGGGCCGCATCGTGCGTGCGATCCCGATGCACGGTCGCACGAGCGATATTCTTCACGACGCGGTGAATCTCTTTGCGGGCATCCCGAGCCCGATGACCGCCTGCCGCTATCACTCCCTTGTCGTCGATCCCGACTCGCTCCCCGACTCACTTGTTGTCACTGCCCGCGACGTGTCTGGCACGATTATGGCTATCGCTGACGAGCGACGAGCCATCTATGGCGTGCAATTCCACCCCGAGTCGATCCTCACGCGGCACGGGTTCCGCCTGTTGGCAAATTTTTTGAATTCCACCGGCCTTCCTCATGCCGGCCGCTTGGCCGCCATGTTTGACGACGACACCGTCAACCAATCAACAGGTCCCTTGCCACCAGACGTGTCAGACGGCCGCGTGGTCACGTTCTGAGCAGCGGGTGGCGCCCACAACCCGTCCTAGATGGCCCGACTGCCCGTTCCGGTGTCAGCCGGCTGCGCCTTGAATGGGCGAACCGGGCGAAAGTGTCCAATCGGAATTTCGCACTTCAAGAATTTTTTCCAGCCGGAAAAGCCAACGTTTTCGCGAGTTTTTCTCACAGTTTTGTCACGGAATCCACAATGGGCGAGAGCCCGCTTTGGATCTCAAAACAAGGTGTTGGCACGCCACTTGCTCTTCAGCAAATTCGGCGGAAATCTGCTGCGGCGGGAAGCCGTGGTTTGAGGATTTCAGCACAGCGGAGGTGCTCGATTTCTTTCTTTAGAAGAGGCGTGACATGTCTTGGTGTATTTCCTTTCGTTCATTGATTTTTGCGGCCCTCGTGGCTACGAGCACGGTCGGGGCATGGGTTCCCGCTTTTGCCGACGACGAGCCGCCAGTCGCGGCGGCAGCAGCAGCAGATACCGCCACCGGGGAGGCTGCGTCCGCTGACGAGGCCGAAGGCAACCCCAAGGGCTGGAACGACGGCGATCCGGTCGCCGAACTTTCGTACAACGATGCCAATGACTATGCGATTAACACGTTGATCATGTTCATCTGCGCGGTGCTCGTGATCTTCATGCAGGCGGGCTTCGCCATGGTGGAGATCGGTCTCAACTCCGCGAAGAACGTCGTGAACATTCTGTCAAAGAATGTCATGGACTTTTGTGTGGGTGTGCTTTTGTTCCTGTTCGTCGGATATTCGCTGATGTATCCAGGCGACAACGTCATTATCAAGGGGTACCTTGGCTCCCCGAAGCCATTTGTTGAGCGTGATGCCCAAGAGGAAGAGAAGAACGGTGTCAAGGTGTGGGCCAAGGCTCCGACCTACGATGACGGGGCCTATGCGGCAAACGCCGCCGATTTTCTCTTCCAGGTGGCCTTTGCTGCAACGGCGGCCACGATCGTCTCAGGGGCAGTGGCTGGCCGCATGAAATTTGGGGGTTACCTTGTCTACACCGCAATTCTGACGGGTGTCATCTACCCGATCAGCGGTTACTGGAAGTGGGGCGGTGGCTTCCTCGACGAGATGGGATTCCAGGATTTCGCTGGGAGCGTTGTCGTGCATGCCGTCGGCGGTTTCGCGGGTTTGGTGGGCGCGATTTTCCTTGGACCAAGGATTGGTCGCTATACATCGAGCGGGAAGAGCGTACCGATCCCAGGCCACAATCTGACGCTCGCGGCGCTCGGTGTCTTCATCCTCCTCGTCGGCTGGTACGGCTTCAATCCTGGTAGCCAGTTGACCTACTCGGGTGCCGTCAACGCTGAAGCCACTGCCTACATCGCGCTCACGACGACAATCGCTGCGGCGATGGGTGGCGTCGTGGCGATGCTCGTGGGCTGGGGTATGTTCGGCAAGCCTGACCTCACCATGGCGCTCAACGGCATACTCGGTGGCCTGGTTTCGATCACGGCCAACTGTGACCGCGTGTCAGAGCCGTCGGCGCTGATCATCGGGGGCGTTGGAGGTCTGCTTGTCGTGGCTGGCATCATCATGCTCGACAAGCTTCGCATCGACGATCCTGTCGGTGCATGGCCCGTGCATGGTCTCTGTGGCGTATGGGGCGGCATTGCCACAGGCATCTTCGGGGCACTACCCGATGGAATCGATACGTACGGCAAGTTTCTTTACGTCCAGGTGTTCAGCACCGTGGTCATCGTGGCATGGACCGTTGTCACGATGGCAATCGTGTTCGGAGTCCTCAAGGCTATCGGCCTTCTGCGGGTCAGCCCCAAGGAAGAGCAGGATGGTCTCGACATCCACGAGCACGGCATGCGGGCTTACCCCGATCAGTGGGTCGCCTCGAGCGACTTCTCGGTATCAGGAGCGGGCCACTAGCGGTTTCCCATTCCTGCGGCCCGTTGACACGGGCCGCAGGAATGCTTCGTCCAGAAGGATGCCCCACTGGCGTGGGTGAGCTTTCCGCCTCGCTCACCCACGCCGGGGCAT
>JBGTKO010000457.1:0-3931 GCA_041744595.1 Pirellulales bacterium | reverse complement strand
TACGTCAACGTCGGCCTCGCTGTGGACACGCCCCGCGGTCTCGTGGTGCCGGTGCTTCGGGACTGTGACCAGCTTTCGATCCCGCAAATTGCCCAGGCGATCGCCGACACCGCTGAAAAGGCCAAGAATGCCCAGTACGGCATCGAAGATCTCCGCGGCGGCACGTTCACGATCAGTAACCTTGGGGCCGTCGGTGGCGCCTACTCCACGCCGATCATCAACTGGCCTGAAGTCGCGATCCTCCTCCTCGGTCGTTCACGGAAGATGCCGGTCGTGCATGAGGATCGCATCGAGCCGAGGCTGATGATGCCGCTCTCACTCTCATATGACCACCGCCTGATCGATGGAGCGATGGCAGCCCGGTTCCTGAGCGAGGTGATCGGATACCTCGAGAGCCCAGGCCGGCTGCTGTTGGCCAGGTAACTACGCCACTGGAACGGATTGTGACACCCACTGCGAGTATCGATTCGGCCGGGACGGCAAGTCTGGCATTTGTCGAGGAGCTTTTCGAGCAATACCAGGAGGACCCCGCGAGTGTTCCGCCCGACTGGCAGGCCTACTTCGCGTCCTGGTCCGGGGGGGAAGATGACACCCCTCTCGTCACCGTGACTCCTTCGGCGACGTTGGTGTCGCCGGAGCCAGTGCTGGAGGTGCTGGGCGATCCTGGCTCCGCTGGTCCGGATCCGGTGAACAATGTCCATTCTGAGCACCGTCCCAGGCTCGTGAGTCCCGACGGGATCGCCACTGGACAGGCAATCGCACTGGCAAACGGCGATATCCACCTGCCCGCCGCGCCTGCCGGTGAGGTGAAGCCGCTGCCTCTCCCGATGGCCACGGGCACCGCCAGCGAAGAGCGGTTGGCGTTCCTTCAGGACCGCGTTGACCAACTCGTCCGGGCCTTTCGCGTTCGCGGCCACTTGATGGCGGAGATTGATCCGCTCGGCCGTCCTCGTCCGGGCCTACCGGAGCTCGATCCGCAGTTTTATCACCTCAATGAAGAGGACATGGATCGGTCCTTCTCGACTGACACGATCGAGGGGCCGCAGTCGATGTCGCTGCGGCAGATCATCAAGCGGCTTCGGAACACCTACTGCCGGTCGATCGGCGTGCAGTTCATGCACATGGATGACCTCCGCGTGCGGCAGTGGCTCCAGGTGCGAATGGAGGGCTGCGAAAATCGCATCCAGCTTGACCGCCGGCAGCAGCTTCGCATCTACCGCCAGATGACGACCGCTGCGGTGTTCGAGGAGTTCATTCAGAAGCGGTTCCTCGGGGCGAAGAGTTTTTCGCTCGAAGGGTCAGAGAGCCTTATTCCGCTCCTCGAAATGGCGATCGAGCGTGCAGCCGGACAAGAAATTCGAGACGTCGTTCTTGCGATGGCCCACCGCGGTCGTCTCAATGTGCTTGCGAACATCATGGGCAAGAGTCCCCAGAAAATTTTCCGCGAGTTTGCCGACATGGACCCGGAGCTCCATGTGGGCCGCGGCGACGTCAAATACCATCTCGGGCACTCGACCGACTACAAGGCGGCGAACGGGCGGAGCGTGCATCTCACGCTCTGCTTCAACCCGAGCCATCTCGAGTTCGTGAACCCGGTGGCCCTCGGCCGGATGCGGGCACGGCAAGACCGTTCCAGCGACCATGCCAGACAGCATGGCATGGTGATCCAGATTCACGGCGACGCGGCCTTCGCCGGTGAGGGGATCATCCAGGAGACGCTCAACCTCTCGGAGCTCGATGCCTACCGGGTCGGCGGCACGCTCCATGTAGTCGTGAACAACCAGATCGGCTTCACGACCGGTCCGGCCGAGTCCCGCTCGTGTACGTATGCCACCGACGTGGCGAAGATGCTTCAGAGCCCGATCTTCCACGTCAACGGCGAGGATCCGGAGGCGGTGGCCCAAGTGGTGAATCTCGCGATGGATTTCCGTCGTGAGTTTCAGCGGGACGTTGTCGTCGATATGTATTGCTTCCGTCGTCGGGGACACAACGAGTCTGACGAACCGGCCTTCACGCAGCCGGCCCTCTACCGCGTGATCGATCGGCGACCCAGCGTTCACGAGAGCTACCTCGAGCGGCTCCTCAGGCTCGGGGAAATCACGGCGGATGAGGCCAAGGCGATCGTCGAGCAGCAGCAGGCGAAGTTTGCGGCGGACCTGTCGGTTGCCAAGAGTGAAGACTTTGTCCACAAGAGCGACATCGGCGGCGTGTGGGCTTTCTATATCGGGGGTCGGGAGCGCGAGGCGGCCGACGTGGAGACGGGGCTACCCCGCGAGATGCTCGTCGAGTTGTTGCAGCGGCTCGTTGCACTGCCCGACGGCTTTCAGCCACACCCCAAGATCCGTCGGTTCCTCGATGGGCGGCTCGATATGGCCGCTGGCAAGGCGCCGCTCGATTGGTCCGCGGCCGAGGCACTTGCCATCGCAAGCCTTGCCGTGCAGGGAATTCGGGTTCGGCTCACCGGTCAGGATAGCCAACGAGGCACGTTCAGCCACCGGCATGCCGTGATTCACGACGTGGTCACCGACGAGACATGGTGTTCGCTCGAAAACCTCGATCCCGAGCAGTCGCCTGTGGAGATTTGCAATAGTCCACTTTCGGAGGCGGGCGTGCTCGGCTTCGAGTATGGCTACAGCCTCGACTGCCCGGACGGCCTCGTCATGTGGGAGGCGCAGTTCGGCGACTTCATCAACGCGGCGCAGGTGGTGATCGATCAGTTTATCGTGAGCGCCGAGGACAAGTGGAACCGGCTCTCAGGCCTCGTGCTTCTCCTCCCGCACGGCTTCGAAGGCCAGGGGCCCGAGCATTCGAGCGCCCGGCTCGAGCGATTCCTGTTGCTCTCGGCCAAGGACAATATCCAGGTCGTGCAACCCACCACCCCCGCACAGATTTTCCACTGCCTCCGACGGCAGGTACTGCGGGTCTGGCGGAAGCCGCTCGTCGTGATGACCCCGAAGAGCCTCCTGCGGCATCCGGGCTGTGTGTCGAGCCTGGAAGACCTTGTCTCGGGGGAATTCCAGCGGGTGATCGCGGATGCGTCCGATGCTCCGCCGGGCGATATCCGACGGGTGATCCTCTGCACCGGGAAGGTTGCCTACGAGCTCGAAAAGCGGCGGCAGGAATTCGGCCGTCGCGACGTGGCAATCGTCCGTGTCGAGCAGTTGTACCCCTTGCCTCGGAAGCACCTCGAGCAGGCGCTCTCCGGATACTCACCCGAAACGTCGGTCGTGTGGGTTCAGGAGGAGCCGGAAAACATGGGTGCGTGGCGGTTTCTCCGCATCCACCTCGGCGACAAGCTCTTTGGGCAGTACCCTTTCTCGGGAGTCTGTAGGCAGAGCGCGGCCAGCCCTGCCACGGGTTCCAAGAAGAGCCACGACCTCGAGCAAAACGAGTTGCTCACCGCCGCGTTTGAAAGCTGATCTCTCCGCACAGTCAACGTCCCTTAACCCACTGCCCATACCTGCATCATGCCCATCGAATTGAAGGTTCCAGAAGTTGGTGAGTCGATCACCGAGGTCATGATCGGGGCATGGAAGAAGGGAGAGGGAGACAACGTTGCCATCGACGACGCCATCGTCGAAATCGAGAGCGACAAGGCGACCGTTGAGTTGCCAGCTCCGGTGGCTGGCACGATCGTGCAGGTGCTGAAGGGGAGCGGTGAGAAAGCCGTTGTGGGTGAGGTCATCGGCTATCTCGAGCCGGTCGGTGCAGGGGCCGTTGCTCCTCCAGCGACCCCGGCGGCTCAGCCTGGAGACGCGGCCCCGTCATCGGTCGTCGATGTCCGCCGAACGGAGGGACGCACGGTCATCGGCTCGGTGCAGCGGGCTGTTCCGGGGGCGGCGCCACCTCGGTTGATGCCTTCGGCGGCCAGGGTGCTTGGCGAGGCGGGCGTGTCGCCTGCGGGTGTGGCTGGAACAGGCCCCGGTGGCCG
>JBGTKO010000456.1:0-6554 GCA_041744595.1 Pirellulales bacterium | reverse complement strand
CTTGGTAGGGGTCTCGCGGGCCACCGCCTAGGAACGCACCACCTTATTCAGGGCCCCGGACTGTCCAAAGATTGGGGTCCACCTCAGTCCCAGCAAAGACTCCCGGTTGCTTACATGGCGTATCGGTGGATTGTTCATTTCTTAAAGCCGTTGCTGGCGATCCTCACTCGCGGACTGAGGCGTGGCGTCTTTCAGAGAGTACGATTTTGGAATAGGCAGAAATAGAAGGAGTAGGGAAGGCTCGTCTTAGATGCGGCGGCGATGGGCTTTGCGATAGCGAACGGATAGAAGTAAACGGGCTTGCAGTGTGGCCGACGGCTGGGAAGCGTCTCTGCCTACTTCCGATAGCTGGAGACTGACTTTTCCAAGAGCGATTGAGCTAGCTTTGGCTCTTGCCAAGTCGGATACATCGGATTTCTGCGAAAAGGCTCTGCCGGAGACGACGGTGTTCTCAGAAGTCGGCGAAGTGACGATCTTCTGCATCGTGGTGGATGGTCGTCTTGGGGGCCCTATCACCGGGCATCGGGATACGGGGTGCCTGGCTGGTCACCGAGGTCGGAGCATGAGCGGGGGGTTCATGTGAATGGGTGACACGGAGGTCCTTGGATGTCGGAGCGGGGCCCGGCACGACAAGGCCTCGCAGGCAATTAACATGCTCGCGGACGGTCGCTGCCTGTCCTGAAAGATCGCCAGCAGCAGCAGCCCCCTCACCGGCTCGGGCCGCGTTGTCACGAGTCACCTGGTCGAGTTGGGTCATGGCGGTGCCGATCTGCCGGATGCCTTCGGATTGCTCCTTGGCAGCCGTCGCAATCTCGGCAACGAGCTTGTCAGCAGCCGTCACGCGCTCGGCGATCTCACTGAGAGACTTCCCAACCCGCACGCAGCTTGCTGCCCCGAGACGGCTGCTTTCAATCGCTGCCTCGATCCGCTCGGAAGTCTCGCGTGCTGCTTCGGCACTCCGCTGGGCCAGCGACCGGACTTCATCAGCCACCACGGCGAATCCCGCTCCGGCCTCGCCCGCCCGCGCGGCTTCGACGGCCGCGTTGAGTGCCAAGATGTTTGTTTGAAAAGCGATCTCGTCGATCTGCTTGACGATCTTGGCCACCTCTCCGCTCGTGGTTTCGATCGATCGCATTGCCGCATCCATCGCGGTCATCGTGTCAGCGCCTGTGGCAGCGGCGACCCTTGCCTGGCCGGCAAACTCCTTCGCCTTCGCCGCATTGTCGGCGGTGCAGCGGATCATCACCGAGATCTGCTCGAGGGCCGAACTTGTCTCGGCTACGGCGGCGCCCTGTTCGACACAGCCAGAGGCCACGGTGCGGTTGACGCAGGCCACTTGGCCTGCGGCTTCGGCGGTTCGTGTGGCGCTCGTTTCGAGGGAGTCGGAGATGCCGAGGAGGGCCCGCGAGAGCGACCGCGTGATGCCGAGGGCAAGGCCGACGCCGACGAGCGTTGCCGACCCGAGCACGATCGCAGCAATGAGGAACCCGGTCTGAAGCTGGGCTCGGGCAGCGTCAGATTCTCGTTCTGTGAGTTCGAGATTGTGTTCAATGGTTGCGTTGAAGAGTTCGAGGCAACGGTCTGCCAGGGGGGTGCCGTTCGTGAGGATCGCCGTTTTCGCTTCGTCGGCCTTCCCGTTGGCGATGAGATTCTCAGCGCGACGAATCTCGGCAAGGAGCGCCTCACGGGCCTCGCTGGATTGCCTGAAGAGTTTGGCATCCTGGCTATCACTGATGAAATCACCATAGAGTGCGACTTCCTTGTCGCCTCGAGCGATCGTGTCCCGCATGGTGTCGATCCACTGTTTGACACGGTCGGGCTCCGTGGCGTTCATCGCACTGCGGACTGCCAGGAGCGCGACGAGATTCGATTCGACGATCCGGCTCAGCGAGATCACTGAGGGCACGAGGTTGCCAGCGAGTGTTTCGACGTTGCCAGTGACACCCCGCAGCCGCACGAGTGCGGTGCCGCCGACGACGAGGGCCGCCGTGAGAAGGACAGTGAAGCCGGCGGCAACGCGGCGTGGGATTGTCCAGGTCAGCATGGGAGGGTTCCTCGTGGGAGACGGTGTCAGGAATTGACGGGCTTTGACGGAAGAAGGTCCGACGCAGCCACGCTTTCGAGATCGATGAGCGTGGTGACGCCGACCTCACGGCGTGCCAAGCCAATGATGAAGCGGGTATCAACGGCACCACCGAAGTCTGGCGGCGGGGCAATATCGGCCTCGGTGTACACGGCGACATCGTCCACCCCGTCCACGACGATTGCGTAGGGGCGGACGCCGCCTGTCGATGCAGACACCTGGGCCACGACGATGCAGGTGCGATCGTGGTCAGCCGCTACGGGAAGACTGAATCGAACTCGCAAATCGACGATCGGGATGACTCGCCCCCGGAGATTGATCACGCCGCGGACATGAGCCGGCATGTTGGCTACCGGCGTGATCGCGCAGAGCCGGATGATTTCGCGGACGGCAAGGACAGAAAGGCCATAGGTCTCGGTCGCCAGCTTGAAGGTGAGATACTTGCCAGGGCGTGCGCGAGCCTCGGGCTCCTCGGCGAATGGGAGGGAAGGGGTATTGTTCATGGCGAGTGGCGGTCAGGCCGCCGTCTCCGTAGGGGACCGTTTGCCCAGTCGAACGATCGAGATTGTGTCGAGGATCAACCCCACACGACCGTCGCCAAGAATCGCCGCCCCGGCGAAGGGAGTGCGGCCCGAGAACGACTCGCCGAGTGGCTTGATGACCACTTCCTTCTTACCGACAAGTTCGTCAACGAGCAGGCATCGGCGATCACTGCCAGCTTCCAGGACGACGACAATCGCCTGGGTCGGATCGTCAACGGCCCCGGTGATCCCGAGATGTCGGCCGAGCCTGACGAGGGGCACCTGCTGGCCGCGGACGGCTACCAACTCGCCCTGGCCGTGGACCGTGGAGACACCTCCGGGCCGAGGCCGGAACGACTCACGGACCGCGATGGCGGGGATAACGAATCGCTGCCCAGCGACAGCGACGACCAGCCCCTCGATGATGGCCAGTGTGAGTGGCATCGAGAGCGTGAAGGTCGTGCCTTGACCCGGTACTGATTCGACTTCGACCTTGCCGCGGACCCGCTCGACGTTACGACGCACAACATCGAGACCGACGCCACGGCCTGAGAGATCGCTGACCTGCGCGGCTGTCGAAAAGCCTGGTGCGAAAATGAGTTCGAGCGTGTCACGGGTGTCGAGAACCGAATCCGCCGCGATCAGGCCACGTTCCACGGCCTTGGCTCGTATTCTTGCAGGGTCGAGGCCGCGGCCGTCGTCAGATACCTGCACAACGACAAAACCTCCTTGGTGACAGGCCGATAGGTGAATCGTGCCGCTTGCGGGCTTGCCGGCGGCGATCCGTTCAGCAGGACGTTCGATCGCGTGGTCGGCAGCATTGCGAATCATGTGGACGAGTGGGTCACCGATCTCCTCGATCACCGTCCGATCAAGCTCGGTCTCCGAGCCCTCGACAATGAGCCGAATGTCCTTGCCGAGCTCGACGGCAGTGTCCCGCACGAGCCTTCCCATTTTCTGGAATGCTCCGCGGATCGGCACCATCCGCAAAGCCATCGCCGTCCGCTGGAGGTCGGACGTGATGCTCCGTAGTTGAGTGAGCGAGCGGACGAGTGACTCATCACGCCCCCCCGCAGCCTCGACGACCATGGATTGGGCAATCACGAGCTCGCCCACAAGGTCGAGCAGGCCGTCAAGCCTCGTGGTATCCACGCGGACTGATCCGCTGGAGGCGGTGGCCTGTGACCCTTTCGCCGCATCCGAGGTCGGCTTGGGAACGGGAGGCAATGCGGCTACGGCCGGGATTGGCGGTGTCGGACGCGCTGGGGGTGGCACCGGCTCAGGGCGTGCCTCGGGAGCAAGACGTGCCGCTGCAGGAGGCGGAGTGGTGACGGTCGCGCGGGGGGCTTTTGCTGGCAGTGGTACGGTTCCCGGAGCAGGGGCCGGTGGAGCCGCTGCAGAGGGCCGCTCGAGGAGAGCGTGAACCCGATCGACGATGCCCTGCACGGGGAGAGGAATCGCCCGGCCGGAGTCGAGGCCATCGAGCTGATGGTTCGTCTCGGCGACGTAGGCAGCGACCACATCGGCGCCGGCAAGGACGACTTCGATTGCATCGCGGTCGAGTGGCCGCGCCCCGCGGCGGGCAGCATCCAGCAGTGATTCGAGCTCATGGGTCAACCGCTGGAGCACCACCAGCTTCATGACCGCAGCGTTCCCCTTGAGCGTGTGAAAGGCACGAAACACGGTTGCGAGCGTATCGGCATCGGTAGGCGATGCCTCGAGCACCAAAACACCCTGCTCAATCTCCTGAAGCAGTTCCTCGGCCTCAGCACAGAACAGCCTCATGAGCTCGCTGTCGTGCCCATCGGGAAGGACGGTGACCGGCTGCGCGTCACCGATGAATGATGCGGTTTGTCTCGTCCCTGAGGATGGTGTGACCGCGGATGTCTCAGGAGCGCGAGGCGGCAGGTCTGAAGGCCACGCAGGAAGAACAGCATCCCGGCTCCAAGCCGTGATCGCTTCCTCGAACCAGACATGCCAAAGTGTCATTCGCTGGAGGAAGTCAGCCACGGGGATGCCGAGCCACGAGCGGCTGGCTGCCACGCTGGCGACGATGTCATCCGGCGCGATTTCTCGGACGGCAGCATCGAGGTCAGCCAGGAGCGGATCGAGTGAGCCTGGTCCACTACCTTCGGCGGTGGGGAGAAACGCAAGTTCCAGCCCGATCTTGCGAACAAGATTGCGAACCTCGTCAATTGCTGCTGCGTGTGGCATGTCTGCGTCCGACCGACAGTCCGCTGCTCCCGGCACATCGGGGCGGCATCCGGAAATCCTAGCTTGCGGCCGCAGGTGCCATCCGGTCGTGGCAAAAAGCAGGCGATGCCGCCGGGTTGTATCGATGATTCCGGTTGGTAGGCCTTCGGGCATGCGACGCCGAACGCGAACTAGACTTGGCGACCGGCCCCGACGAGGGTGCCGACAGAATCTCCTGGCAGTGGCTCGATGAACACCCTGCAACGCCTCACGCTCACCACAATCGGTCCCGTCGTTGGCCTTCTCGTGCTTTCATTCCTTGCGTTCTGGAATCAGCAGATTCTCAGCGTCGCCCAGGACAACCGATATGCCTCCTACCGGTTGGCCAACGAACTCCGCCAGAGCTCAGACGCGCTCACTCGCCTGGCACGGACCTATGTCGTGACGGGCGATCCGGCCTATGAGCGGGAGTATTGGCACATCCTCGCTGTCAGAAACGGGGAGGCCCCTCGGCCCGACGGCCGCACCGTGCCGCTGCGAACGCTGATGCAGCAGCAAGGATTCACGCGGGAAGAGTTCACTAAACTCGAGGAAGCGGAGGACAATTCCAACGAGCTTGTCACGACCGAGACCATCGCGATGAACGCGGTTAAGGGACGGTTCGCCGATGGCCGTGGTGGCTTCACGCAGGAAGGCGAACCCGACTTCGAGCTTGCTCGTCGGATCATGCACGACGAGAAGTACCATGCCGACAAGGCTACGATCATGGGGCCGATCGTCGAGTTCGAACGGATGATCGACTCCCGTACGGAGGCGGAGGTCGTCCTCGTCGACTGGTGGAGCGACCTGCTCGCCCTGTTGATGTTGGGGCTTGCGGCAGTTGCCACAGTCATGACATGGCTTGCCATCACCAGCCACGGCAAGGAGCTCCGCCGGGCCATCGACCAACTTGCATCCACTGCTGAGAACGTCGGGAGCGGCGCGACCGAAGTCGCTGCGGCCAGCCAGTCGCTGGCTCAGGGGGCTTCCGAACAGGTGGCCGCGGTGGAAGACATCGCTGCCTCAGGTCGCGAAACGAGTGCGATGGCAAGTGAGAACGCACGGCGGACTCAGGCCGCCGCGGAGGTGGTGGGCCGGGAACGTGACCAGTTCAGCGACGCGTCCTCGCGGCTCGACGAAATGGTCCAGGCCATGGAGGCCATTGACGAAGCAGGTGGTCGCATTTCAAAGATCAACAAGGTGATCGACGAGATCGCGTTTCAAACGAACATTTTGGCCCTCAATGCCGCCGTCGAGGCGGCGCGGGCCGGCGATGCGGGCCTCGGGTTCGCGGTGGTTGCCGACGAAGTGCGTAGTCTCGCCCAGCGATCGGCGAAGGCGGCGAAGGAGACCGCGTCGCTCATCGAAGAGTCGATCGCGCGTGCCGGTTCGGGCCGGGAGAAGGTCGCTGAGGTATCGGCGGCGATTGCATCGCTCGCGGAGCAATCAGGGAAACTCCGAACGCTCATCGATGAAGTCCACGCTGGCAGTCGTGAGCAGGTCAAAGCGGCGGAGCGGATTGGCTCATCGCTCGGTCAGATCGAGCAGGTCAGCCAAAACGCCGCGGCTGGCGCGGAGCAGGGGTCAGCCTCGGCCGAGCAGCTTTCTGCCCAAGCCGCAACACTCCTCGATGTCGTATCGACCATCCGCGCCATGGTGGGGCGGTAGCCGCGCGGTGAGGGGTGGCCCGTGCCATGTCGCGGGACGTTTGCGACCGG
>JBGTKO010000455.1:0-1532 GCA_041744595.1 Pirellulales bacterium | reverse complement strand
GCCGCGCATGCTGTCGGCGGCGCCGAGGGAGCCGGCTCGCTTGCCGGTCGCCGTGGGAGTAACTGGGCGAGCCTGGCCTCACAGGATCGTCCAATCCCGCTCACCCGACCCATTCGTCTCGAATGCGCTCGTGATGAGTTTCGTCTCATGGGCGATGGCGGTCGCGTCGTCGCCCGTGTGCCAATCGGTGCCCACACGGCCGACTCGATCGACCCGCTTGTGCGCCACGTCCACACAACGGTCGGAAGCTGGGGAATGGCCGGCGACAGAATGTATTGGCGCCCTGAGCTCGTGCTCACCGCCACGCCCGACGGCACCGCTCGCCTCACCGATCTCGAAGCGCTTCTTGCCGACAGTGGGCTCGACACCCGCCGCGCGACCGGTGCTCGAGACCGCGTTCACCCGCTTCCGCCCGTCCACCGTGCCAGTGCCCTCCCCTCTTCCTACTGACAAGAGTCGCCAGGAATACACGCCATGCCTCGCCGCCGGCCCGACGAAGATCGCTCCGCTGGACAGGACTCGTTCCTGGACGTCGTCACGAATATCGTCGGCATCCTCATCATTCTCGTGATGGTGATTGGGGCTCGTGTGCGACAAATCGTGCTGGACGGCCCTCCGCCGGTTGCAGCGCCGGTCGCGCCAGCGGCGCTCCAGGCCGAGGTCGCTGAGGCCGCAAAGAAGCTCGCCTCGACCGAGCATGAGATCGAAGATCTTCAGGACCAGTTGCGGCTCGTGGGAGCGGCTGTCGAGGGCGCGTCGCAGGCGCGGCTTGGCCTGGCTACGGCTGTTGCAGCCGCCAAGCGGGAGATTGAACTCCGCAAGGAGAAAGTCGATGCCGCGCAGGTGGCCGCGGCCGAACGTGCGGCACGTCGCCAGGGCCTCGAGGACGCGATTCGCCGTGTCACGCTCGAGGCCGAGTCGCTCACCCACGCGCCGGCCACGAGCGAAGAAGTGCTCGCCTTCCCGACACCGATCGGCCGCACGGTCAACGGCGAGGAGATCCACTTTCGGCTCGCGGAGGGCCGGATCGCCTACATTCCGCTTGAGGAGCTCTTCGAGCTGGCGAAAGTTCACACGCGACGGAACTCAAGTTCGCTTTCATCGCTGACGTCAAAGATCGTGTCAGTGGGGCCGAGCCAGGGCTTCATGCTCGATTACGTAATCGAAGCCAAGGTTGACCAGGCTCGTGGGCAGGTGCTCATCCGCTCGAGGGAGTGGGTGGTGCGGCCCGCCGAGCTGGCCGTCGGGGATCCGGTCGCCGAGGCACTCGGACCATCGTCGCAGTTCCGTCGCAAGCTCGCCGGCGTAAAGCCCGACACGACCGTGACGCTCTGGTGCTACCCCGATAGTTTTGAAGGCTACCGCGCGGTCCGTGCCGAGCTCTACCGGCTCGGCATCGCCACCGCCGGGCGGCCACTCCCGGACGGCGCCCCGATCGGTGGCTCGACCGAGGGCAGCAAGAGCATCGCGCAGTAACGAGGCCCGTCGGTTGGCGGCTCGGGGTTGCCCGCACCGCATCGCCGGACGTTCGC
>JBGTKO010000454.1:0-18245 GCA_041744595.1 Pirellulales bacterium | reverse complement strand
AGCGATGACTTTCATCACGCCGTCCATGCGGCCCTGACCGGCGAGCGGGATGGCTACTATGCCGACTTCGGTTCGCCCGAGCAGGTGGCCAAGGCCTATCGCGACATGTTCGTGTTCGACGGGCGATACAGTCCGTTCAGTCGTCGGCGTCACGGCAGCCCGGTGACAAACCAGCCACGGGAGCGGTTCACCGTGTGCATCCAAAATCACGACCAGATCGGCAATCGCGCCTTGGGCGAACGGCTTGGGGCGATTGTTTCCCCGGCGGCCCAGCGACTGGCGGCGGCGCTGCTCCTGATCTCGCCGGCCACACCGCTTTTGTTCATGGGGGAGGAATATGGCGAAACCAACCCGTTCGCCTTCTTCTGCTCGTTTGGCGATGCCGAGCTCATCAAGGCTGTCCGTCAGGGGAGGGAGCGGGAATTTTCTGAACTGGCGTTTCGCTGGGAGGGAGAGATCCCCGATGCGACATCGGAAGCGACCTTCGAGCGGGCGCGGCTGAGCTGGAACTGGGAAGATGACCCCCATCGACGCGGCCTGCGACTGCTGTATCAAACCCTGCTCGCGGCCCGCCGGTCATGGCCGGCACTCCTGGATCGAAAGCACTGCACCGCCCGTGTGATCGAGGCCGCGGGCGGGCAGCCACTTTTGGTGGTGGAGCGAGGCCAGCAGCCGAAGCTGTATACAATCGCCAATCTCACGGCGGACCCGAAAGACCTGCCCGCAGCGATGTCGCCCACCGGACGACTGCTCCTCTCCACCGCCGAGCGACGCTTTGGCGGGCAGCGAGAGACGGTGGAGAGCTCGACGACCTTGGCACCCCATGAAATGATCCTGTGGGGTGACGCGTCGTGGACGTGAAAACACCCTTGGCCGACGTGGCCCAGTCGATCGCCTGTCGCGCCATCGAGACGGTACGGCGCCAGCAGGCTCGGATCACGGCGACCTACCGCTTGCAGCTTCATCGCGAATTCACGTTTCGCGATGCCATCGCCGTCCTGCCCTATTTCAAAAGCCTGGGCATCAGCCATGTCTATTGCTCGCCCTACCTGAGGGCTCGACATGGAAGCACGCATGGGTACGACATCTGCGACCACTCGCAGTTCAATCCGGAGCTGGGCGGGGACGAAGGCTTTCAGGAATTTGTGTTAGCCCTTCACGACCAGGGCTTGGGGCATATCCTCGACACCGTTCCGAATCACATGGCGGCCAGCCTCGAGAACCCCTGGTGGCTCGATGTGCTCGAGAACGGCCCAGCCTCGCCGTACTCATCGTTCTTCGACATCGACTGGAAGCCGACCAAGCGGGAGCTGGCCGACAAGGTGATGCTCCCCGTGCTCGGCGGGCAATACGGCGAGGCCTTGGAAGACGGCCAGTTGCAGGTGGTCTACCGCGAAGGGGCATTTTTTGTCCGCTATTTCGACCAGGACTTCCCGCTCGGGCCGAAGACCACCGTGCCGCTCCTCGCCGGTGGCATCGACACCCTGCAGGCCACCCTTGGCGGCACCCACACCGAATTCACGGAACTCGAAAGCATCATCACCGCGCTCGAACATCTTCCGCCACAGTCGGCTCGCGATGCGGCGCAGGTTCGCGAGCGGAATCGCGAGAAGGAGATTATCAAACGGCGACTCCGTGAGCTGACTGTGGCCAGTGAAGCGATCAGTGAGCACATCCAGCGGAACCTCTCGGACTATGCCATCGACCCCGAGCGGCCGGAGACCATCGACCGCCTGGACCGCCTGCTTGATGAGCAGCCCTATCGGCTCAGTCATTGGCGTTCGGCCGCAGACGAGATCAACTACCGCCGTTTTTTCGACGTCAATGAGCTCGCCGCCATCTGCATGGAATCGCCGGATGTCTTCCACTGCACGCATGCGGCCTTCCGTCCACATCTCGCTGACGGCACCATCGCCGGCCTGCGAATCGACCACGTCGATGGCTTGTACGATCCCGAGCAATACCTGTGGCGGCTGCAATGGGCCTATCTCGCCGATGTGGCCGCACGCTGTTTTCGGGACTGGCAAGAAACCACCCTGACCGCGGAAGGCGTTCCGCAGATTTCCTGGGAAGACATCGCACCGGCGGTCCTGGCGCTCGGCGCCGATGGGCTCGGCATGCGTCAACCGGTCGCCGAGGATTTGCGAGCCGTGCTGGGGCCCGACCGCGACTGGCAGCCGGCGATGACCGAGCAGGCCGTCGCGGATCGTCGTCACTCGGGGAGTGATGCGGCTCCTCTTCTCGTGCTCGTCGAAAAGATTCTCGGTCCCGACGAGCCACTGCCGGAGCATTGGCCGACGGCAGGCACATCGGGATACGATTTTCTCAACTCGCTCGGTGGCCTGTTCGTTGTGCCCGAAGGCTACGCAGATATCCAGCGGACATACGAAAAGTTTCTCGATCACCGCGCGGGCCTGGGCGATGTCGAGCGGACGTCGAAGCTGCTGATCCTCCGGATCGCGATGGCCAGCGAGCTCCAGATGCTGGCGCATCGCTTGAATCACATCTCGGAGCAGCATCGCCGTTCACGGGATTTCACGTTCAACAACATCCGGCTGGCGATCCGGGAGGTGCTTGCTAGTTTCCCGGTCTACCGGGTCTATCCGGGGCGAGACGGCATCAGCGACCGCGATCGGCGCTTTGTCAATTTCGCGGTGAACCGGGCGCGGCGGCAGAACCCGGCGTTCGACCCGGCCGTCTTCGAGTTCCTGCGGAGCGTGCTGTTATTGAGTCATCCGCCAGGGCTGTCGGCGGAGCAGATCCTCGAACGGGAGACCTTCACCGGGAAGTTTCAGCAGGTGACTAGCCCGATCATGGCCAAGGGAGTCGAAGATACGGCGTTCTATGTCCATGTTCCCCTGGTCTCGGTCAACGAAGTCGGCAACGATCCGGTGCGGGCGGTCACGTCGATCCGTGAGTTTCACGAGGCGAATCAGAGCCGCAATCTTCGGCTTCCCAGGGCCATGCTCGCCACGAGCACGCATGACACCAAGCGAAGCGAAGACGTTCGTGGCCGGCTCCAGGTCCTCACGGAAATTCCACGGGAGTGGAAGACGGCGGTGCATCGATTCGCCCGTGCCAACAAGAAGTTTCTGCGGGAAGTCGATGGCGAGCCGGCCCCGAGCCCCAACGACGAGTATCTTTTCTATCAGTCGGTCGTGGGGATCTGGCCGCTGACGATGCCGACCGCCGAGGAGCATGTGAGGCTCGTCGAACGGCTCGTCCTCTATATGGAGAAGGCGACCCGCGAAGCCAAGCAGAGGACGAGCTGGAACAACCCGAACGAGCCATACGACATCGCGGTTCGCGAGTTTGTAACCGAGGCGCTGGACCCGTCGCCCCGGAATCGATTCCTGAAATACGTGACGGCCCTCAATGCCCAGATCGCGGCGGCCGGACAGGTTAGCGGGCTCGGGCAGGTGGCCCTGAAGCTCCTCTCGCCTGGAGTGCCCGATATCTATCAGGGCCAGGAGCTTTGGGATTTCAGCCTGGTCGATCCCGACAATCGGCGGCCAGTCGATTATGAGCTTCGGGCAAAACTCCTCGCGGAGCTTCGCGGGTGGGACGATCTTGCCGAGGACGAGCGGCGGGATCGGGTCATTTCGCTGGGGCGATCCTGGGATGATCCCAGGCTGAAGCTGCTGGTGACCTATCGCCTGCTGGCCCTTCGGCAGGCGCGGCCGGCGCTCTTCGAGGCGGGCCGGTATGTTCCCTTGGAAACGGCCGGTCCGAACGCGGAAAAGCTCGTGGCCTTCGGCTGGCGGAGGGGCGATGACCAGCCGCTCGACGTGATTGCTGTCATCCCGAGGCATGTCCAAGGACTGCTCGCTCCACCGTCGGAGGGGGGCAATCGTTCGCTATGGATCGAGGGGGCGTGGGCCGAGACCGTGGTCTCCATTCCAGACGTTGCCTTCCCGGAGGTCCGCTGTCTTTTCACGGAACAGCGATTCCCGGCCGGGAGTCGCGTCGTGCCGGTGCTCGAGGTGCTTTGTGAGTTCCCGCTGGCCGTTCTCCACCACGTATGATTCGGGCCTTTCTTGACGTTTGAAAAACCACTTCATGCCATCCCGTCGCGAAGCGTCGGGAAATTGTGGTGAAATTCGTGAAGCAGGTTATTCAAAGTTCAAGAGAACCAGTTCAGTTGGGACACGCAGGCAATCGCATGACGAAGATTTGGCCAGGTCGTCCGTATCCGCTCGGTGCCACCTGGGATGGGACCGGCACGAATTTCGCCATCTTTTCTGAGCATGCCACGAAGGTCGAGCTCTGCCTGTTCGACTCCGTCAGGTCGAAGAAGGAATCAGCCTGCATTCCACTTCCTGAGCAGACCGACATGGTCTGGCATGGGTATCTTCCAGAAGTGGGCCCCGGCCAGTTGTACGGCTACCGCGTGCATGGCCCATACGATCCCTCCTCAGGGCACCGCTTCAATCACCACAAGATCGTGCTGGACCCGTACGCCAAGGCGATCATCCGCACCACGAGCTGGTCAGACGCCATGTTCGGCTATCGCATCGGCGATGCCGCCGAGGATCTCTCGTTTGACGAGCGGGACAGCGCCCCATTCGCGCCGCTGGGCACCGTGATCAACCCGGCCTTTCCGTGGGGCAATGACCGGCTTCCCAAGATTCCCTGGCATCACACGGTCCTGTACGAGCTGCATGTCAAGGGATTTACGCATCTCCATCCGGACATTCCCAAGAAACTTCGTGGCACCTACGCCGGCTTGGCCACCGAGCCCGTGATTCGTCATTTGAAGAAGCTCGGCGTCACGGCGGTGGAATTGCTTCCCGTGCACCATCACGTGGACGACCGGTATCTCGTCGATCGCAAGCTGGTGAATTACTGGGGCTACAACACGCTTGCGTTTTTCGCGCCCGACAGCCGCTACTCATCCAGCCGCGGTTCCGGCGCGATCCGGGAGTTCAAGTCGATGGTGCGGGCCTTCCACAAGGCGGGCATCGAGGTGATTCTCGACGTGGTCTACAACCATACGGCCGAAGGCAACCACTTGGGCCCGACGCTGTCGCTCCGGGGCGTTGACAATGCATCGTACTACCGCCTCATAGCGGACGACCCGCGCTACTACATGGACTACACAGGCTGCGGAAATTCGTTGAATGTCCGGCATCCCCGAGTGCTCCAGCTCATCATGGACAGTCTTCGGTACTGGGTGCTGGAGATGCATATCGACGGATTCCGCTTCGACCTGGCCAGCACGTTGGCCCGCGAGCTCCATGAAGTCGACAAGCTGGGGGCGTTCTTCGACATCATTCATCAGGATCCGGTGTTGTCGCAGGTCAAGCTGATCGCCGAGCCCTGGGATCTGGGGGAAGGGGGCTATCAGGTGGGCAACTTCCCCGTCGGCTGGACCGAATGGAACGGCAAATACCGGGACTGCGTGCGGCGATTCTGGAAGGGCGACGACGAGACGGTCTCGGAATTCGCCACCCGTCTCTGCGGCAGTGCAGACCTCTATTCCCACAGCGGCCGACGTCCCTATGCCAGCATCAACTTCATCACATGCCACGACGGCTTCACGCTCCACGATCTCGTGTCATACAACGAGAAGCACAACTTCGCCAACGGCGAGGAGAACCGCGACGGAACCAATGACAACGACAGTTGGAACTGCGGCGAAGAAGGTCCGACGGATAACCCGGAAATCCTCGCGCTCCGTCAGAAGCAGATGCGGAATTTCCTGACGACGCTGTTTGTCTCGCAAGGTGTGCCGATGCTCCTTGCTGGCGACGAATTCGGCCGTTCTCAGCGGGGCAACAACAACGCCTATTGCCAGGACAATCCATTGACCTGGATCGATTGGAATCTGACTCCTGAGCAGCTCGACCTCATGGAGTTCACGAGTCAGATCATCCGCATGCAGCATGAGCAGCCGGTGCTGCATCGCCGGACGTTCTTTCAGGGGCACTCGATACGCGGCGAGGAGGTCGAGGAAATCACCTGGTTTGAGCCGTCTGGCGACCTCATGACCGATGAGCACTGGAACGCCGGATTCGTCAAGGCGTTTGCTGTGCGGCTCGCCGGAGACGCGATTACGGAGGTGAATAGCCGGGGCGAACCGATCGTCGGCGACACGCTGTTATGCTTCTTCAACGCGCACTATGAACCCGTGACGTTCACCGTCCCTGCGCGGCCGAATCAGAATCCGTGGCTGATGGTCGTCAATACGGCCACGTCGGCCTGCGAAGCGTCCGAGCATCTCGGCGGATCGGCAGTGGAGGTCGAGTCGCGAAGCATCGTGATCTTGCGTCACGGCATGAGCGCCCCGAACGCTCCCTCGGCGTGACCTGTCACGCTGAAGACACTGAAAGGCCAAGTGGAAGAAGGCCATGGATGGCTTCTTCCACGTGGAGCTAGAACGACCGCCGCAGGAAGCGGCGGTTGCCGCCGATGGCAAACCTTGGCTTTGCCATCGGTCGGCCAAGTGGAAGAAGGCCATGGATGGCTTCTTCCACGTGGAGCTAGAACCACCAAAGGGGACCGGGGCGGAATCCGAGGATGCTGCCCTTCGTGCACGGGTGGCACTTGCCAGGATCGTCGCAGACGCCGAGCGTCGGGCCGTAGCCGAGATGTTTTGGTGGCACAAAACCCCGGCATGGTGGGAGCTGCCAGGGTGCGAGCATTTCCATGCCCTGGGGGACGTCGGTCCTGTGGCCGTAGCAATCGCATGGATCGCGCCAGGGAAGCTCTTCGAAAACCGCACCCCAATAGCGAGGTCCACAACCGGAGTCGCAACAGGGGTACTCCGTGCCGGCCGCCGTGCCGCCGCATCGACGGCAGGGACCACCCGCGAATGCCGCCGTGGAAGCAACGAATACGGTGGCGATGCCCAGAACGGCAATGAGGATCGTGTGGTTCATGACGAGAGTATCGGTCATGAGGCCGGCCGATCGCCGATGCCGGTATGACAAAGCCGCACAGCCTGCCCATTTTGCCGGGGCAAGCTCGAGCGTGGCTTCACGCTCGGCCGAGGACTCGCTCGAAAAATCGAAAATACTCGCGGGCGCTTGTGTCCCACGACCAGTCCTGCCGCATGACGTGGCGGACGAGGCCATTCCAGAGGTCCGCGCTCGCGTGGGCTTCGAGGGCCCGCTCGACGGCGCCGAGCAGGCTGCCTGCATCGAATGACTCAAAGACAAAACCGGTGCCACGCCCCTCGTGGAGTGTCTCGGGCGTCGTATCGACAACAGTGTCGGCAAGGCCACCGGTTCCTCGCACGACCGGGATCGCCCCGTACCGCTGGGCATAGAGCTGCGTGAGCCCACACGGCTCATAAAGGCTCGGCACGAGAACGATGTCGGCGGCCGCTTGGATAAGGTGCGAAAGCCCCTCGTCAAAACCGATCACGACATCGACCGCACCGGGGAAGGCTGCCGCCGCGCGGCGAAGCGAGTCTTCGTACGCGGGGTCGCCCGAGCCGAGCACGATGAATTGAGCGCGGCCCGTGCCAGCCAGCCGGCCGATGAGCTCGATGACGAGATCGATGCCCTTCTGCGAGGCAAGCCGACTCACAAACGCGATAAGCGGCCGAGCAGTCGGTGCCGCGTGACCAAGCTTGGCGGCGAGGGCGACCCTCGCTGCATACTTGCCGTCGGTTACGTCATGCTCGGAAAAGTGCCGCGGGATGTGCGGATCAGTTGCCGGATTCCACACGGAAGTATCGATGCCGTTGACGATGCCTGAGACCGCGCCGCCGCGAGCGGCCAGAACGCCTGCAAGGCCGCAGCCTCCCGGCTCCTGCTGGATCTCACGAGCGTAGGTCGGGCTCACCGTGCTGATCGCGTCGGCAAACACGATGCCGGTCTTCAAGAGATTGAGCTGCTGGTGATACTCCATCTGCTGCCAGTTGAAGTATTTCCAGTCGAGGCCCGTCAGCAGCATGTCCCAGTGCCAGAAGAGTCCCTGGTAGGCCATGTTGTGGATCGTCATCACGGTGCGAGCCGAGCCCACCGCCGGCCAATCGTCGTAGAGCAGTTTTTGGTACGCCGGCACGAGACCGGTCTGCCAGTCGTGGCAGTGGATAATGTCAAAGGCCGACGACTGACGACCGGCGAACTCCATCACGGCGCGTGAAAAGAAGATGAACCGCTCGGAGTTGTCGGGATAGTCCTCCGAGCCGCCGTAGAGCGTGGGGCGATCGAAGAAGTCGTCATTGGCGACAAGCAGGACGTTTGCGGCTGATCCCGGCAGGTGACAACGCAGCATTTTCGCCAGAGGCCGACGGGTTCCGATCGGCACCTCAAACTCGATTCCTGTCTCCTCGATCGGCAGGCCTTTGGCGAGCGCCTCTCGGTAGGCCGGGATCACGAGCGTGACGTCGCAGCCAAGCCGCGCTAGCGCGTCGGGCAGGGCGCCGGCAACGTCGGCAAGGCCCCCGGTTTTCGCAAAGGGTACGGCCTCGCTGGCCACTTCGAGTACACGCATGAGATCAGGGATCCTTGTGAACGATCACCGTTTCAAAACCAGGACATTCAACACCAGGACCGACATTCAACACCAGATACCAGGACAGGCACCCTGCCCGGCGTGAAGGTAGGGCCTCTTTTATATGGGCAGGAGCCAGTTCCGGTATTGAAACTACGCCTACTCTACGCCGCGTTTCAGGGCAGAGAAGTCGCGGGAGACGTCTCGGGCATGCTGCGGCCCGCTGTGACGAGTGATTCGTGGGCCGCCTTCATCGCGGCCACACGTTCAGGGTGCGATTCGGCCAGGTTCGTCTGCTCGCCGAGATCGCTGGTGAGGTTGTAGAGCTCGTGCGGCAGGGCATTCGGCTCGGCCTTTGAAAAACTTCCGGCACCGGTGCCAAGGATGAGTTTCCACTGGCCGTCGCGGATGGCCGCCACGCCCTTGCTTGAGTGGCTCACCGCGTGTCGCCGGACCGGTTCGCTGCCGCCTCGCAGGAGCGGAATGAGGCTCACACTGTCTTCACCAGCGTCCGCTGGGAGTTTTGCCCCGAACACGTCGGCGAACGTCGCCATGAGATCGGCCTGGTGGACAAGGGCGTCACAGGTGCTCCCTGCCTTCGTAACGCCTGGATACCGAACGATCAAGGCAACCCGGTGCCCCCCCTCCCAGGCATCCCCCTTGTAGCCGCGAAGCGGACCGCTTGGAAAATGTCCCCTCGCTTCGAGCTGCTTCACGCCGACGTAGGGCGCAAAACCGTTGTCGCTGGTGAACACGACGAGCGTGTTGTCGGCGATGCCCGCTCGCTTCACTGCAGCGAGCACGTCGCCGACGACGGCGTCGGTTTCCATGATGAGATCGGCGCAGGCGTTGTCGAGGCCGCTTGCCCCACGCCAGGGTTCGTTGACCGCCAGCGGTGTGTGCGGCGAGGTGAGCGGAAGGTAGAGAAGGAACGGCTTTTTTTCGTCAGCCGACTTCTCGATGAAGGCAACCGCGCGGTCCCGCAAGGCCGGAAGCACATCCTCGAGCCGCCAGCCCTCGAGGGCCGGCCCTTGGCGGCTGGCTCGGTTGTCTTTGAAGTCGTCGGGTGAAAGAAGCGTTGAGGGGATGCCCACGGTTCGATCGTTGTCGATGAAGCAATAGGGAGGCCAGTTGGGGACATCGGTCCCGTGATACGAATCAAAGCCGCGAGCGGTCGGGCCGCCGCTCATCGGCTGTGAGAAGATCCGCTGCCAGGCGGCGCGATGCACGTCGGTCACGGCGGCAGGGCCCGGGAATGGTTTTCCCCTTCCGCGATCCACCTCGTTCATCAGGGCTTTGTCGCCGGGAGCGAAAGGCCAGTCCCAGCCGAGGTGCCACTTGCCGATGGTCGCCGTGCGATAGCCTTGGGCCTTGGCGAGGCCGCCGATCGTGAGCCGATCGGGATCGATCAGCGGCTCCTCCCAGAGGCCGACGATGCCCTTTTTGAGTCGTGTCCGCCAGTGGTAGCGGCCTGTGAGGATCGTGTAGCGAGAGGGGGAGCAGACGCTCGACGATGAATGGGCGTCGGTGAACCGCATCCCCTCGGCGGCGAGCTGGTCGATGTGTGGTGTCGGAATTTTGCCCCGCTCCGGGTTGTAGCACTGCACGTCGCCGTAGCCGAGGTCGTCTGCATAGATCACGAGGATGTTTGGCCGCTCGGCCGCACGCACGGCTCCTTGCATGACGAGAGCAAGAGTGGCCAGAAGAGCGATTCGGACGAGAGTAGGGCAACGCATCAAAAATCTCCCGAACGCGGTGAGTGACGAAGACCACACTGTTGTAATCCGCGGCCAATCGCCTCGCCCGTGGTCTGGGCCGTTTTTCTGAAAGAACATGTGCCTGACCCCCTTGCGTCGCTACGATAGTGACGGCTTTCCACGCTCGACTCGATCACCACCTGCTTTATGAGCCCGCTCGTCAATCCCGCCGCGCTCTTTCGGTTTCGGCTGCCGTGCCAGCGGCGGGAGAAGCTCTGGCCACCTGCATCGTGGGGCATCGACGAGGGCTGTTGTTTGCCGTCGGTCGCATGTATCGCGGGTGTGCCGGATGTGCTCAAACTCTTCGTCGCATGGAACGACGACGGCCTCGCCATCCGCGGCATCGTACGGGGCGTGGGAAGCAAGCGGTGGTGTCAGCCCACAAAGCCTGAAGACAGCGACGGGCTCCATCTCTGGATTGCCACACGGCCCACTGGCGAGAGCCATCGCGCGGGGCGGTTTTGCCGACGGCTCGCGCTCCTTCCGACAGGCGGCGGCCAGCGAGCCGACAAGCCCGTGATCGTGCCGGCGGTGATCCCGCGAACAAGCGAAATGCCCGGCGAGCTTCCTGAAGGCTCAACCAAAGTGGAAGCAAAGCTTACCGCCGACGGCTGGCAGATTGATGCCAACCTCACCGCCGCGGCACTCCCAGGCTGGGAACCTTCTGAAATCTCCCGGCTCGGGTTTTTCGCAGCCCTCGTCGATCGACGGCTCGGGCAGGTGCCCTCCTTCGCCCCCCCGGAATATCCGTGGGAAAGCGACCCAACCACATGGGCCGAGCTTGAGCTTGTGTAGAACTTTTGCCCGCATCGTGCGCCAAAAGTTTGGGCGAACCCGCACGGCGTCGCGCCTTCGCGAGCGCTTCCTGCGTGCGAGCCTCGTCGCTCTTCGGCGCGAGAATCTGGTTTGTTCAACTCCGCCAAGACTGGAACATGCGGCAGGTTTACCCTGGTCTCGTACCTGCTGCAGCGAGGATCACACCGTCAATCGACGTCGGAGAAGAAGCAGGAGGCACGCCAGCGGAAACAGGTTCACCGCGGGCTCGGGTACGACCACAAGTCGTGAGAACTCGAAGCTGCCTGCTGCACTGGTCGTGTTGTCTCCAAGGAAGACGTAGTTTGGAAGGTTGTATGGTGGGCCAAACGAGCTGTAGTCGCGGAGGCTCCCGCTGAACAACTCGCTGCCATTCGCGGCAAGCGAGTAATGGTTACCCAGAATCGTGAAGGCGTACTGATGCACCATGGATGTCGTATCGAGCGTTGCTCCCTCGGCATGCACGAAGTCGGGGCCCGACTGAACCCAGACCTCGTCTTGCCAGAACGCTACCTCGATACCCTGGAGATCGCTCGAGAGCACGAGAAGACTGATGCCGGAGCGATTCGCATTCGAGTGTGATTCGCTGAGAACCTGCATGTCGAGCGATACGACAAAGCCGGTCCCGCGGTCGAGCGACGGGAACAGCGGATTGACGAGCGTGAGTCCGGAGTAGTTCGAGTAGCCCGCCTGGAGCGTCGCGATCGATGTGGTATCGAGCGTTGTCGCCCCACCGAGTGTCGTGCGGCTGGACGTGCCACCGGTCTCACCAAACGCCAGCCAGCCCTGGCTTTCCGGAGGTGTGCCGAGCGGACCGTCGTAGAGAGTGACCGCGTGGACACTGCTGCACAGTGCCAGAGCAAGCATCACCGACCCTGAAATTCGCAGCATGGGCTTTCAGACCGAGGCGACACGATTCACGATGCTTAGGCGCCTGCGGTGGCGACGGCCCAGGACTTCTGCTCGATGATATCGAGGAGCTCGTCCCAGCTCTTCACGAAGGCATGGAGTGTTTTCTCTGGCATCGTGTTGACGGAGTTGGGAGCGGCGAGCGCGTCGATAAGGAGAGGACGGTGAACGTCACTTCTGCAACGGCATTGATCTTATCAGCCGGGGTCTGATGCCACGACGATGACGCGGGAATGCTCGGGGATGCTTACCCCTTCATCCAACAAACGAACGACGCCATTCTCAACAATTCCAACAACGGCTACGGGCCGACGGGGATGGAGATGCGCCTCAAGCGGCCGCGGCACATCGCCGGGCGAGGGATCAGGGATTGGAAGCAGCGGAGCAGCAGCCAATTCTTCATCGAGCGCCTTACGACTTTCACTGCGAGTATCTGGTTGAGGAATCGGCATCGATCGGGATCTCCCTAATAGGCGGTGATGACAAAGATTGGTGCAGCATCAACTTCGCCGAAAATGTCGGGAATCTCGTCGGGCTCGCGGTCGTATCTCCAAATCACCCACACGCGGCGTCCGGACGGTATCTCAGCCAGCATGCGATACGATCCATCCCGTCGCGGCTCCAGGTGGATTATTCGATTATACGCAGCCTCGACTTCCTCAGCCGACAGGGCATGGGCAGCAATCTTCTCCAGGTTCCATTCAATCCACTTGAACCGTCGCATTGTGGCAGCGTAGCAGCGTGCCAATCATCGAGCCAACGCGACTGGGGGGGAGACCTGCAACCACCAGCGGCGACACGCCAACACGGCTCTGGCCTTGGTCTCTATGGGCGAACGGAGAAGTTAAGCAGCTCGCAGCCAACACGCTCTCCATACTGTAGGCCGCTATCGCGAGGAGCCTCCTTCACGCGGACGAAGCCATCCTGGCCTTCGGCCGCTTGCGAACCTCCGGTTTGAAGCGAGCCGGCATCCTGCCGGTGTGGTGCCGGGCGATGCCGGTGTTTTCGGGGTGGCGGCACGAGATCGGCAAGCCGGTCAATCAAGGAGCTCGTGTGGCGACAGGTTGACGACGCCCTGCTCGTCGGGTGTGGTTGACTTCTTGGCTCGGCCGGGGCCGATCCACTGGCCTCGCTTGTGGCGTCGGAGCGTGGAGCGGACGCGGTCGGGCTTCCCGTCGCGGCCGCCAAGAACTGTGAGCCGAATGAAAAGCAAAGGCGGGCCTGGCGCAATACCGCACGAGATGCCGCCAATGCGTGGCGACGCGGCACGGTCCGAGATTTCATCGGCCGAGCTCGAACTCGCCGAGTCGGTCAGCCAGCAATCGGTTTCAGGGCGAGGATGATCGTGCAGTCGGGGCAGAGGTCGATTTGGTAGCGGTCTGTTGAGCCGATGGGCTCGTATCGTCCATCGGGCCTGAGTCGGAGGACCAATGGCTCGCAGTGATCCGGCTCGATGACGAGATACCGACGCACGCCCTGGCTCTCGTACAGATCCCGCTTCACCGTCAAATCCCGTTCCCGAGTAGCGGGTGAAAGGATTTCAACGACGAGCGCCGGTGGTTCGATGACGTGTTGTGGCGGAGCGGGACCACACACCACGACCAAGTCGGGACGAACGACCGTGTCATTGGCCACGATCCAGTCGATCGCGGCCAGGACCGTTGCGTGACACCCGGCTGCGTCGATGGCGTTCCAAAGCGCTGCGGCAAGACGTGAGAGTTTTTCAGCATGATTGCCAAACGGGCTCGGCGTCCTTGCCACGGCAAGGCCCTCCAGCAGTTCCCAGTCACCTCCCCAGGCCGCGTAGTCGGTCACCGTGTACCGCGGAAAATAGCGTGGGACGGTGCTCATGAAGTCAAGAATACCACTCCATCCCACAAGACTTTCTTGAACAGAAGTCTCGCGGTGCGCTACGTTTCGTCGTGAAGCTTTTCGATCTCGACCGTGGCGGGCGGAAGGCTTTCGAGGAAGACGCGGCCGTAGGGCTTCGTGAGCATCCGTGGATCGAGAATGACGACGGTGCCGGTGTCGTTGGCCGTGCGGATGAGCCGCCCGAAGCCTTGCTTGAGTTTGATGACGGCCTCGGGCACTTGATACTCCATGAAGGCGTTGCCGCCGGCTTGGTTGATCGCCTCGATCCGCGCGGCGGTGAGCGGCCGATCGGGAACGGCAAACGGCAGCCGCGTGATGATCACCGTCACAAGGCAGTCGCCCGGCAGGTCGATGCCCTGCCAGAAGCCGTCGGTTCCAAGAAGCACGCTATTCGGCCCCTCTCGAAACGCTTCGAGCATCCGTGAGCGCGGCAAACCGTCGGCCTGACTCACGAAGCGGTACTTGTTGCGGACACACCAGCCAGACAATTCAGAAGAGGCTTTTGCGAGTGCCTGGTGGCTCGTGAAGAGAATCATGGCGCGGCCGTCGCTTCGGGCGACATAGCGGCGAATCATCTTGATGACCGCCGTATCAAAGGCATCCCGTTGCGTCGGATCAGGAAGTCGATCGACAAGGATGAGCTTCGCCTGTCGCTGGTAATCAAAAGGGCTCCCGAACTGGGACGAAAGAGCCTTGGACGGAACGCCGAGCCGGTCGCGGACAAAAGCAAACGAATCGGAAGCCGATGTTGTTGCGCCATCGTCAAATTTTCGTTTCGTTCCTGCCTCGACCGCGAGCGTGGCGCTCGCGAGCACCACCGTGCTCACGCGGCCAAACAGTTCTTCCGCGAGCACGCGTCCCACATCGACCGGCGCACTCGACAGGGTCGTTCGCTCACGGCCTCGGCGTCCACGCTGGCTCTCGACCCACCACACGCATCCGGCGATCTTCTGACCGAGCCAGGTTTCAAGTGCGGCAGCGTGGGTGTCGAGCCGGTCGGCAAGCGACGTAAGGTCATACCGATCGGCAGGATTTGTGATCCCGCTGGCGGCACCGCGAAGCCGTCGGGCCAAATCGGAGAGCGGCGCTCCGAGTGTGTTCGATACGAGGTCGCTGTCGGCGACCCGCTTGGGTCCATCGCCTCGCGCCTGACAGGCCTCGCGGACCGTCGCAAAGAACTCCTCGGCCATCTTGCGGCAATGTCGCACGAGTGATTCGAGACCGGTGAGTCCGTAAAAGCTCAAGAGGCCGCGGCCGGTCTTTTCGCTCGTGAGTCGTGAAAGAACTCGCTCGATCCCACCACTCGCGATGCGGACACCGAGATGATCGGCCGCAACAGCTTCGAGGGAATGGGCCTCGTCGAAGACGACGATGTCGTGCGGCGGCAGGAGGCTCGCGCCAGCCCGTCGCATGGCGAGATCGGAGAAGTAGAGGGCGTGATTGACGATGAGCACCTGGGCGTGCTGCATCCTTCGCCGCGCGGCGTAATAGAAACAATGCCCATGGTTCGGGCAGGCCCGGCCCATGCAGTTGCCCGAGTCGCTCCTTACCTCGTCCCAGACGGTGTCGCTCGGCAGCGTGGGCAGATCGGAGAGCGTGCCGTCACCTGTGTGCTTGGCCCACGATGCGATTGCGACAAGCTCGTTCCGCGAGGCGTCGTCTTCAAAAAGACTGCCAGAGCGTTCCAGGGCCAATCGGAGTCGTCGCTGGCTCAGGTAGTTGCCGCGGCCTTTGACCAGCACGGCTGAAAACTCCCGCGGCATGACGGCGGCGACGAGCGGAATGTCTTTGTCAACGAGCTGTTCCTGAAGCGCGATCGTGTGGGTCGAGATGACGACGCGGCGGGGTCTGGATGGCGGGGCTGAAGCGGTCGCCGGATCCTCGTCGTCCCAGTCGGCATCGGGGTCACCAGACCCACCACCGGCCGGTCGCGACACACAAACCGGCTCGACCTGATCCGCCGTCACAGCGAGCACCGCAGGCACAAGATACGCGAGGCTCTTGCCGGTGCCGGTGCCCGCCTCGACGATCGCATGCCGACGTTCGTGGATCGCCCTATCCACGAGCCGAGCCATTTCGAGTTGCTGCGGTCGCGACTCCCAGCCGGCGAGCCGGGCCGCGAGTCGGCCCTCTGGCCCCAAAAGATCGTCGGGAGTGGTCATCACCGTGAGTGTAGCGAAGGCCCGTGGGTGGATTCCCGCACGGCGGGATGCAAAGTAATCTTGCTGCGTCTGACTATCCTCGAGGAGAAGCAAAACGTGCCCCAGCCGACGACACCACCTTCACCAAAAGCTTGGGGCGGAGTGTTTCGTGAACCGACCGACGCCCGCGTCGAGGCGTTTACGGAGAGCGTTTCGTTTGACCGGCGGCTGGCCGACGACGACATCGACGGCTCGATTGCCCACGCCCGGATGCTTGCCTCCGTCGGCCTTATGACGGTGCAAGAGGCCGATGCCGTTGCTCAGGGTCTTTCTGAGATCCGAGACGAGATTCATGCCGGCCGCTTCGAGTTTTCGGCGTCGAAGGAAGACATCCATCTTCATATCGAGGCGGCGCTGACGGCCCGGCTGGGCGATACCGGGCGAAAACTCCACACGGCGCGGAGCCGCAACGACCAGGTGGCGACTGATCTCAGGCTCTATTGCCGGCGGGCTATCGATCGCCTCGATGCCGGCCTCGCTGAGCTTGAGCGGGCCTTCCTCGGTATGGCCGAACGAGAGCAGGATCTCGTCATCCCTGCCTACACGCATCTGCGGCCGGCCCAGCCCGTGCTTGCAGCCCACCAGCTCCTTTCGTGGTGCGAGAAGTTCGAGCGGGATCGTGACCGTCTGGCCGACTGTCGGCGTCGAACGAATATTCTCCCGCTTGGCTCCGGCGCCGTGGCTGGCACGAGCCTGCCGATCGACCGTGAGCATGTCCGCGAAGCCCTGGGGTTTGAGGGTATCGGTGCCAACAGTCTCGACGCGGCGAGTGATCGCGATTTTGTGTGCGAGCTTGCGTTTGTCATCTCGCTCACCGGCATCCACCTCTCGCAGTGGGCGGAGGAGTGGGTCATCTACAGCACCCACGAGTTCGGGTTCCTCGCACTCCCCGAGGGTTTTTGTACTGGCAGCTCGATCATGCCGCAGAAGATTAACCCCGACGTACTTGAACTCGTGCGGGGCAAGTCGGCGAGGCTCGTCGGCAATCTTCAGGGTCTGCTCGTGCTCTTGAAGGGCCTTCCGACCGCGTACAACCGTGACCTCCAGGAAGACAAGGAAGGCATTTTTGATTCGATCGACACGCTCGAGGCGGTGCTGAGCGTGGCCCCCCCACTCGTGGCTGGCACCCGGTTCAACCGCAATCGGATCGCCGCCGCGACTCACCTCGGCCACCTCGATGCGACAAGTCTCATGGAAGGCCTTATTGCTCAAGGGGTGCCGCAGCGGACCGCCCACGAGATCGTGGGGCACCTTGTCCGCCGGGCAATGACCCGTGGGGTATCCCTGGCAGAGCTTTCCGACGAGGAAATCTCTCGCGAATATGCCGGCTGGAATGCCGCCCTGCGCGGGGCACTGGGCGCCTCTCGGGCAGTTGAGCGGATGCAGAGCTTCGGCTCGACCGCCCCGTCGTCTGTGGCCGACCAAATTGCATGGTGGCGGCGACGGCTGGACGTTGCCGCGTCCTGACACTGGGACTGGCTCCTTCTCCGAAGGACTCAGTGGTGCGCGAGCAAACGGCACCTGTCCCCTTCGCCACAGACGTTTTGGTTCGCGGAAGCCGCAATGACCTCCACGCGAATGACTCATAGGCGCACGCTTTGCGCCGCCGCTTTCATGGTGCTCACGGCTGCTGTCGCCCGCGCCCAGACTCCGGTTAATCCTCCACTCGATTCGATCCAGCGTGCGGTCACCGAGTCGCTCGATACGTCGCTGGCACTCCCTGGTGGCCGCACGCCACCGGCCTTGCTTGATGCGGCGATCAAGGCCACCGACGTGGGCGTCCCGGCAGCCGCCGAGCGGTACCTCGCGATGCTCGCCCAAGTGGTTGATGCCGCTGGAGCAGAGGGGCTCGACATTCTCGCGGACCTTGCCGACGCACACGACGAGGCGGCCATCATTCGAGTTGAGCGAGCGATGCTCACGAGGCAGCCCGCCGCGGCGGCGCTCGCAAAGCGCATCATCGAGGCGGGACGCATGCGTCGGCGTGATGCCAGCATTCTCGCAAGCGATGTGGCAGCCCTCGCGAGCCCAGTATCGACGACGCGAATGGCTGCCGCTGAGCGACTCGTGCGAACGGGTGTCGATGCGCTGCCGGCGCTCGTCACTGTTCTTGGCCGAGGACCGGGCGACGAGCCACACCAGTTTCAATTGGCACGCGGGATCGTCGCAAGGCTGGGCGAGCGGGCGAGGCAGCCACTCCTCGACTGGCTCGCAACTGGCGACCCCGCCGACGGGGCCGGTGTGATCG
>JBGTKO010000453.1:0-5085 GCA_041744595.1 Pirellulales bacterium | reverse complement strand
TCGGGCCCCTTCCCGCCCCATTGCCGGGGCATTCGCACCGCCGCCTGCACCGTCAGGTGTGGCCCCCTCATTCCCCTGGCCGCCGATGCGTACCCGAGTCGCCGTCATAGGGCACCACCGCGTAGGCAGGCGGACGTTCGGCCGCATCACGACGAGCCTCTTCCAGGCGGGCTCCCGCCGCTGCGAGCCGCTGCTCGAGGTCGGCAAGCGGCCCGTCGTCGTCATCCGGTTCAGCCGCGAGGGCGGCGGCTGTCCGCTCGAGCGAGTCCAGCTCATCGACCAGCGAACGGGCATCGTCTTCGATGCCGGCAAGTTGCATCTGTGCCCGTGACAAGTCGTCCATGGTGCGGGCCCGCATGCCCGCCATCTGATCAATCCGCCACCGCAGTTCGTCGCGGGCAAGCTCGAGTTCTTCCTCGGCCGCCTTGGCGGAAGCGGCGGCTGCCGCATCGGCCGCTTCGGACTCCCCGCGTTCGGCTGAGCTGCTGAAGAGGACGAGCAGGACAAGCAGCGATCCCATCGTGCACAAGAGCACGGCGAGAAATGGAAACAGTGATATCGATGGCCCGACCTGGGGCCGGACGCGACTCATGCGGCCTTTCCGAGTCGGCGGGCTTCGTCCATGTCCTCACGGCCCTTGGCCATCGCCCGGGCTGAGAGCAGGTGGACTGCCGCGGTGAGGGCTGCGAGCGTCTCCTCGAACCGCCCCGTGGCCGAAAGGGCGGCGAGATTGGCGTCGAGACTCCGTTCGAGATCGGCAACGTCGCGAGTGGTCGCGATCACGTTCCCGATCAACTCGGTCTGCTTGCCGAGCGATTCCTGATGCCGCTCGAGACTCATGACGGCAGTGGCCAGCGTATCGGCTGCAGCCGACCACCGCTCGGCCGATGCCATCCAACGCTCTTCGCGACGGCCTGCGCTCTGGTCATGGGCGGTGGCCAGCGACTCGGCCCACCGCCCGAGGCTCGCGTCGAGTGCCTCTGTCAGCGATGTTCGAAGCTGGTCCCCTCCCTCGGCGACAAGCTGCCGCACAGCCTCTCCAGCCGTTCGTTCCAAAGATCGCCAGGCCTGCTCCTGTGACTCGAGCAGCCGCGTCGTCCCCCGGTTCATGGTTTCGCCGAGCCGCGCCACGGCGAGCGCCGCTCCATCGCCGCCGAGCGACTGGAACCGGCCGGCTAGACTGTTCCAAGCTGCCTCATCGACGGTCGCAAGTATCTGCTGCTCGTAGCGGTCCATGAGAAACTGGAGGAACATCAGCAGCATCGAAAGCGCGAGCGCCGTTGCCGTCGTGTCGAAGGCCGTTCCAAGCCCCGCCACCACATCTGAGATGTTCTCGAGCTGGGTTGGGGAGAGGTTGGCGATCGCCACAGTGATCCCGATCACGGTGCCGAGGAAGCCCATGATCGGGATCGCCCACACGATGAATCGCACGAGCCCGTAGCCAGCGGCGGCGCGGGAAGCATCCACGTCGGCGAGATATTTGAGGTGGTTCTCGAGGTCGTCGGCGGAACCAGTGCGGACGACGAGATCGAGTGCCTCGCGAAGCCGACGGGGCAGATACCCGTTTCCCTCGGGCACGCGGGCGACAAGCTCAACAGCGGCCGCGGGATCCTCGCCTCCTTCGGGCATTGGCCCGAGCAGATCCCCGTCCTCGAGCCGCTGGGACACGAGATCGAGCCCTCGCAAGCCGAGCGCGGCGATTCCGACGCAGAAGAGCGTTACCTCTGCATATTCCACCCAGTGGCCGGCGAGGTAGCGGACGACCATCGGGTCGTTGATCACGCCTCCGTGAATGAGCGTGAAGAACAGGAAGGCGAGGGCACCGCCCCAGAGCAGCGGGGACCGCAGCAGGGCCGCGGAAAGGGCGTTGAATTTCGACACCGTCGGAGACCTCCTCGATGGATGGACTTGGAGCGGCCATGAAACCGTCCCTACGTCTCAATCGGTAGGGTTTGCCCGACCGATTGAACAGAAACATCCGTCAGAGTGAAACGCCGCTCTCCGACCGGGGCGCGGAGACAACAACAGGAAAGCAGGGGGGAGTGGGCAAGGGGCGGCTGGCGATCTTGTGAGCCAGCGGCCAGACTCCTAGCCTTTCGCCATCCGGTGGCCCTGGACCGGTGGCCCTGGACCGGTGGCCCTAGTCCGGTGGCCTTGGTCCGGTGGCCTTGGTCCCAACCATCGATTGGAGTCTGCGATGGCCCCCCTGACCGTGGATCGAACAGGAATCACTCGACCGGCATGGGTCGTGACCGTCCTTGTCACCGTGGGCTTTGCTTCATGGCAAGGTTGGGGGCTGGCCTCCCAGCGGTCGAGTGCCGCGGACGCTGCGGCCCTCTGGATATCCGAAAGTCGCCTCGATGATGGGCGGCGGTTGCTCGTCGTCGTGGATCAGGCGACTCGCCACGTCGCGGTGTACCACCTCGACGGCACGGCGGGAACGCTTGTTCTGCGGAGTACGCGGGACATCTCGTTCGATCTCATGGTCGGCGACTTCAACGCCCAAGAGCCCCGCCCCGCGGCCCTCCGCAAAATACTGCAAGCCCCGGCGGCATCTGACCTTCCGCGATGAGCCGGCTGTATCGCCCCTCGGACTTTTGACGACCTTGCGGGACGCGCCGGGCTTGGCGGTTCCGTGTAGAATCGGTTGAATCCGGGCCGATGGACAGCCTGGAGCGCTCTTCCGAGCGCCAGACGCCCCGGCAGTTTCTGGAAGGTGCCAGTCGAGATGGCCGGAAAACATCTTTCACTCGAAGAGACCGCCAAGCGGCTCGGCATTTCCGTCGAGGAGGTGAACCGCCTCATCGATCGCAAAGAGCTGTTTCCCATGCGGAGCGGCGGCACGAACAAGTTCAAGCTCGAGGAAGTCGAGCGGATCGCTAATGATCTTGGTGGTACGTCGTCGGGGGCCAACGACGATTTGTCACTCGACCTCGACATGTCGGCGCCCGGCCTCGGCAGCGGGCCGAGCGGCGCCAGCGGAGGTGAATCACTGATCATTGGCGGGGGGGAAGACGACGACGACGACTCGATCTTTTCCACCAACGATGATGACGACGACAAGGCGAGCTCTCACACCATTATCCGAGGTGGTGGCGATGCGCCGATGGCCGGCTCAGGCACCTTCGATGTGGATGACCTCGGTTTGGATTCCCTCGTCGGCGGCTCCGCCCCTTCTCTGCCACAAGGCAGCGGAACGAATCCCCCTGGATCGGCCGAGGATTCTGGAACACTTTCGATCGATCTTGCGGGCGTCGAGGGCTCCCTCGTAGCCGGATCACTGGCGGGTATGACTTCAGCCGGTGTCTCCGGAGTCGTTGATAGCGGACTGTCCCTCGAAGGGGGCGACATCGAAGTATCGGGAATCGACCTCGCACAATCGATCGTGTCGATGGGCCCCAGTGGCATTGGCGGCGATTCCCTCGGTGGCTCGCTGGCAGGCGATGCCTTTGATCTTGGTGCTGACCTCGAGGGCGAAGAGAGTGCTTCGGTCGTGATCGCGACCGAAGAGACCGGCGACTCGAGCTTCTTCGAGACAGCGACTGACGACTCGGCCTCGGTGTCGTTTGACGGTTCGAGCGAGTCGGTCGATTTCGGTGATGCCGCAGGCGTGCCATTTGGTGGGGAATACGCGCCACCTTCGCCAAAAATGACTGCCTGGCAGGTGGTGGGTCTCATCTGCTCTACCTTTCTGTTGATCCTCGTGGGGCTCATCGTCTTCGATGTGCTCCAGACCGTTCGAGCGCCCCAGGGCACCCCGGTCACGGCCCCGGTGCTGAATGCCCTGACGAAGGCATTCGGGTGGTAGCGGGGCCGAAGACTCGCGGCGGGCTATAATTCAGGCATTCTGCCACCACCGCCCGCCTCTCGGCCGTTGCCCCATGAGAAGACTGCTTCCACTCGCTTTCGGCGAGCGGTTCTGCCGCGTGCCCCTTCCCTTGGTCTGTTGTGTTTTTGCTACCGCCGGGTGCACGGATCCAACGGCGATCCAGCCAGGCGACATTCGGACATATACCGCCCCGGCGGCTCCGAAACCAACCACGACGCAGTCCGATCGCTCTGAAGCATCGCGCAGGCTCGAGCTGTCCTACGACTTGCCCTCCGGCTGGACAGACCGAGGAGCATCGGGAATGAGACTCGCCGCGCTCCTGATCGAAGCCGCTGGTGGGCAGTATGAAGTAACGGTGATTCCTGCGGCCGGCACGCTCGAAGCAAACGTGTCGCGTTGGCTTGGCCAGCTCGACCCCGAGGCAACGCCAGAATCTCTCCTCGACCGCACCGTAGCGGTGTTGGATGCCTCAGGAAAAATTCCGGTCGGCGAGATCGAGGCAACGCTCGTCTCGCTCATGGAGGATAGTGCCAATGACGCTGACGACGTGATCCTCGGGGCCATGATCCCGCTCGACGGGTCGTCGTCGCTCTTTGTGAAGTTCAAGGGCCCAGCTTCGGTGGCCCGCCAGGAGCGTGAGGCCTTCGCTCGATTCGTGTCGAGCATCCGCTGGAAGTGAGAATCACCCGATGAGCATTGAATCCCTCCCGCTGGCCCGCCGCCCCATCGACGAGCCCGATATCGACGAGGCTGGTGGGTCGTCAGTGACAATCGCCTGGGAGCTCCTTCGTGCCGCCGGATCACTCAAGATCACCGTCGTGATGTTTCTTGCGGCGACGTTCCTCCTGTTCGTGGGCACGCTCGTCCAGGATGAAATGAACCTCCCAGAGGTCAAGGCGGAATACTTCAACTCGTGGGTTGCGTGGATTCACTACGCCGATTTTTTCCCTGTGACCGTCTTTGGCGAGTCAAAGCTCAAAGGCGGATTCCCGTTCCCCGGCGGGGCGACGATCGGCTTCATCTTGCTTTGCAATCTCGTGGCAGCGAAAGTGACTCGCTTCCATGTTGCAGCCAAAGGCCAACGGCTCGTGTGGGGCAGCGTTCTCACCTTGATCGGTGGCCTCGTGACGGCAGGCGTCATCCTGACGGGTCATCGCGCCGACGGACTTCAAGGAAAGCCACCGTTCGACTACGTCGTTGTGTGGCGGATGGTGCAGGCCGGAGGCCTGCTCCTGGCGGCGGGGCTCGCCGCAGCG
>JBGTKO010000452.1:0-2691 GCA_041744595.1 Pirellulales bacterium | reverse complement strand
AGCGTACGCCATCCAATCCGATACTTGGCCATCGCGGTCCGCTTGCTGACGGCGCCGGTCAGCACCTCACGCCGAATCTCGGTCCACTTCTCCATGTCGCTGTGCACTCCTGTGCCTCTCTCTGAAAGGGGGATGGGACGGCGCTGACGCCCCGACCCATCTTGCTTCGAGAACTACACGGTTGTGCGCCGTCATTTTGGACCGCCACGACACGAGCCCCGCGTCGCCGTTTTCGACCGCCGTCAACAGCCCAGCGCCAAGCACACCCGGTTTCTCCTCGACGGCAGGTTCACCACCAAGAACCGGCCAATCAATCACCGCACTATGCCCATCGAATCGTTTTCCCCAGGGCCAAAGCCAAATACCGTCCGAACCAAGTCGGGCAAGGTCCAGCAAGTTCCCGAAGGCTGGATTCTGTTGCCCCCCGGTGACGCTGGCCTGACTCGTCGCGTAAAAGCAGCGGGAGAATTCTGGCTCGTCGAAGAACAGGTCAAGAACCGGATGTACTCGCGTGGCATCTGGGCTCCTCGCGACACAATCGAGCGCATTCAACAAGAGCTCGCCAAAGAACGGGCAACACCGGGGTACTCAAAACGCCGTGAAGCCGATGCCAAACGCCGCGAAACCAAGCAGGCTGAGTACGTCGAGGACTTTGAGGCTGCTGTGTTAGCGTTTCTCGGATTTCATGAGCGGCACCGGGAAATATCTATCAAGCTCGCCAAGGTCGTAGCCCAGCACGCCACACCAGTTGGAAGCGGCACCGTAGCTCGAACCCAACGTATTTCGATCGTGCGAAGAGCAGAAGCGGCCGTGATTGCCTGGCTGCGACACCAGACCACCGGCTACGACAACATGCAGATCCCGAGAGTGAAGGGTGAGCGTCGAGAAGTCCGCCGTATGCTCGCCCAACGTTCGCGTGAGCTCCTGGAGGCTTATCGACAGGGAGCTCAAGTTGTCGATGGCTGCCCGTTGGCTTTGGCGCTATCGCGGTTGGCTGGATCTTGAACCGTACGTGTGTCCGGCCTACTCGTGCTCACCGTCGACATGGGCTTCGCCGTTTGGGTCTATGTCGACGTGCAGATTCATGGGGTGGCAACAGACCGGGCAATCTTCGGTGTATTCCTGATGCGCCCCGGCTGAAACGTCTACGGGTACGACGATCTCCTCCCCGCACGAATCACAGACGTAGACGGCTTCCTGATTGGCGGAGGGGTGTGGGCGGTGGCGTTTTTTCATGGGCTTTTTCATGACAGATGGCTCCGATGTGGCCCAGTTCAAGTTCGTAGGCTCATGATGCCCTGGCTATAGAATCAGGCATGGGCATCACGAGCTGCAAGTGCCTTCATTCCTCGACAGCCCTGGATCGCGAGTTGCCTTTCACGGGGGCTTCACAACGCCGCACATGACTTCGCAAACCCGATCACGACGACTCCTTTGGGCATCCGTGGCGTTTGCATCATGTGTCGGGTTTTTCTACCTAGCCAACATTCTCGCGGCTGACGTTCGATACCCGCTTGCGATCTTCTGTGTCGTCGTGTCGTTCCTCTGTTTCGGTGCTGGCGTCTTCCTGGTCAGTCGTCGGTTGGGTGCATGGCTGACCCGTATCGTCTTGACGGTCATTGATATCTTTGGAGGCCCGGTCTGACGTCACTGCATTCACGTTCGCAACATGAACCCGACGGCCACATCTTCTCGCCTCGTCCCCATGCTCCCGCTGCCACCCTACAGCTACGTTCCCGGCCATGACCTGCCGCATCCTGTGAACGATCCCGGCGGCCACACCTTCAACAGCCAGCACCCACCACACATAATCCCCGAGCTGCCTACCGATCCAACCTCCCGGCGCCACACTCTCGCCGCCTTTCTCGCCACCAACTCGCCCTGGCTCTATGCCCTCGACCTCTTCAACGCCGGCTACTACTGGGAATCGCATGAAGCCTGGGAGAACTTCTGGAATGCCCTTGGCCGCACGACTCCAGAAGCCAGAAGCGTCCAGGGGCTCATTCATCTCGCTGCCGCTGCCGTCAAAATCCGCGAAGGAAAACCAGCGGGCGTTTCTCGGCACACGCAACGAGCTCGGGAACTTCTTGGCGGCACGGGGGACGCTTCCGGATCCGAGGTCGGCCAGTGTGTTGACGCCCTGGGCATTTCACGAGAGAGCGTTGCCGCCGTGGTTGCCGAGCTCGCTTCGTACCGGCCCGAATGTTGGCACACGTCTCGGGTTGGTGTGGTGCGGGTACTGGCGAGCGACCTGAAAATGGCTGGGTGATCTGGGTGTCTCGGGCCCGGTTTTTCGCAAATTCTCACTTTCTCACTTTTACAGATTGAGAGGGTCGTGGGTTGGTTTCTGACACCCGATACCTGCAAAAAGCCCTGAAAAACACGCAAAAGGGCCTGCTCGTGACCCCGTAATTTCCGAAAGTGAGAATCTGAGAAAGTGAGAATTTCCCCGCGTTGACCCCAATCCAGCCTCCGAACAGCGCATCTATATATAGAGGGCGTCGGCGGGAGGGTTTTCAGCCATTTTCAGCCGTTCTGGATGGCGGAGCTGATTTCGCCGCCGCCATCCTCCAGCCGACTTCCCACCCCCCAAAATCGTTGCCGAAATCCTGGCCGGTCACGATAATCGGGGCGTCAGTCTTGGCTATGGGAACGGTCACCCACGGGAACGGAGTGCGCGCAGGCTAACCC
>JBGTKO010000451.1:0-44994 GCA_041744595.1 Pirellulales bacterium | reverse complement strand
CGGGGCCATGGATGGCCCGGCAGCCGTGAAACTAGAAGTTTGCGTCAGCACCGGTATCGACGTCGCCAACCATGTGCATGTGGTCGTGGTCGATGTAAACCACTTCTTGGACATCCTCATCGACGAGGGTGTGCGGCACGGGCCAGCCCACCCGGGTCACCTCCTGGAAGTACACGGTGCACTTGTAGTGGACGTGGTGCACCTGAACCGGGCCAACGAGAGGGAGGTGCCGTGGGGGATCAATGTAGTCGGAGATCTTCGACTTCGTGATTCGCACGTGGTTCCGTTGAATTTCGTAGAGGAACGGCCAGTTGCCCTGGACGGGACGGGCCTTCTCGAGGGCCCGCATCACCTCGTCGTCACTCGGCTCGTCGAGACCTTCACACGGGCCACCTGGAAGGATCGGTCCGAGCACCGGAACCCGCTCGTACCGCTCGTAGTTCCAGAACTGGTCTTCCTTCGACTTCTGGACGAACGTGGGCACGGGGATCGGAATGGCGAGCGGGCCGAGGTTCGGGCCCTGCGATGCGAGCCAAAAGCAGCCGCTCTGCGAGGATGTGGCCACGGCCAAAACCAGTGCCGTAACCAGGAACCGCGTGCGGGACGTCATGACTCCACTCCTCGGAGAGGTAAAAAACGACTCTGCCGGTTGTATCGACCAGTCCCGCGGAAGAACTTGCGGATTTTTCCGATGGCGCTGATCAGGCGGTCGAGACCGGAGAGAAAGGAAGCCTCGCGGAAAAACGAAGCCGCCCTCCCGGGAGTCCCGGAAGGGCGGTCGGTCGCGTTTATCGTCGTGTTTCAGCCGAGGCCTAGCGGTGATGGCTGTGTATGTGGCGATCGTCGAAGTCGATGTACCACCAGCCGTCGTCCCACTCGAGCGACACCCGCCGCCAGCCGAGTGGCACCTGCGGGTATGGATAGAAGGGGCCGATGTAAGGCCAGGCGGTTGGCGAGTACTGCGTGGGATACTGAAGGCCGGCGTAGTTCGGGTAGGCGGCGTAGCTCGGCCATGCGTAGTTTGGCATGTTGGGTCCGTCAGCCCGCATCGGGACCGGTGGCATTCCAGCGCCCGTGCCAGCCATTGGCATCGGGCCACCCATGTAGCCTCCCTGCATGGGCATGCCGGGACCTGGACCTGGACCGGGACCGTAGCCGTCGGAGTATTGCATCGTGCCAGGCACCATCTGCCCGTCCATGACTGGCCCGTCATATCCACCGGGAGCCGGGATCGTCATGTGGCCTCCCATCGTCCGCATGGCCGTCCGTTGTCCGGCGGGATGCGGTTGACCCATCGGACGGCCCTGGCCAGCGGCCGCGGGGTGCATTCGGCCGGCAGGCTGGGTGCCCTGGGTGAGCTGAACTCGGCTCGGCGTTTCGGCCGCCTTGGTCCCACCTGCAAAGAACAGTCCTGAGACTGCCGACAGTGGGTTGGTGACCGGCGACGCAGAGGCGGGCGGTGTAATCGTCGCGGGCTCGCCGGAGGTCGCAGGAGCCTTCATTCCGGCCATGCCCCACGTGCTTGATGGCATGCCAAAACTGGATGAGGCGGGTGGCGAAGCAGGCGAGTCGATCGACAGTCGATTCACAACCCGCTCCACACCTGGGGTCGCCTCCGCGATGCCGACGGCGGCGGCGAGCTGCTGTTGATCGGTCACGCGGCCTTCCAGCCAGACGGTGCCCGACTTGCTCTTCACATTCACGCGGTAGCCACTGAGGGCACCGGAATCACGAAGCTGATTGGCGACGGTCGTCGCGAGATCCTCGGCCCATGCCGGCTTCGCCAGGCAGGCCGAGGCCACGACGGCCCGCACGAAGGCGGTTCTCGAAATGGACATGCGTCACTCCTTGAAATCGATCGCGTGATGGGGCCCGAGCCCTGCTCGCGGCCTCGCCCCGGCGGGGCGGGTGGCGATGGCGTGCCAGTCACCTTGCATCTGGAAACGCCGATCCCGCGTTGTCATCGGCCAACGGTCGTGCCGAAGGGGAGTTTTTTTCCGATTCTTCCGAGAATCGCGGGAGCCGCGCGAGGACAGGTCGCCCAGGTTGTTCAGGTAGGTCTATGCATCATCATTGAGCGCGTGAAAAGTCGGCCACGGTGATGAGCGTCATGAGGGCAAGCGTGCCGGCACAGGCGGCGGCGGCGTCGGGGCCATATTGGATCGCGACTCCACAGACGGATCCCATGACGCCGAGGGCAATCAGGCACAGCCACTGGCCACCGGTTTCGTGGCGGGTGCCTTCAGTGAGTCGTGCCAACCCCGCGGCTACCACGCCAAGAACCTGGACCGCGCCCAATGTGCAAAGGACGGGACTGACGGCAATTGCAAGCGGAAGCATGGGTGCAGAATCTCCACGTGCCGAGAAAACGGACCCTGCATCAATAGCTCGCCTTCTTGTCTGTGGCAAACCCGAATGCTCGACAACTCTTCTTGCCCAGTCTGTGCCGATTTCCGCGGCCCCGATTACTTGCCCTCGAGAAGTGCCGTGAGCTTTCGCTCGAGCTCGGTGATCGACACGTTGCGATCGACCACTTTGCCCTCTGCATCGAGGAGAATCATCGTCGGCAGAGCCATGATCCCGAATGACTCGGCAAGGCGGCTGTCGAGGCCGCCGTCCTCGAAAAGCTGAGGCCAGGTAGGGGGCCGTTCGCGGAGAAACGCGACGAGCCGATCACGGTTGCCATCGAGCGCGATGCCCACACAGGCAAACTTTCTCGAGCCGTACTTCGCCTGGAGCTCACGAATCTGGGCCATGTCTACCTTACAGGGCTCGCAGTCGGTGGACCAGAACTGGATCAGCACAGGTACACCCTTCAGGGCAGCGATCGAAAAATCCTTGCCGTCGATCGAACGCCCTCGAAGGTCAAGTGGCCTCCCGACGCTCTGAAGCCGTCGAACGGCGCCTGTCGCTTTTCGAGCGTGGGGTGTTCCTGGAAAGGCTTCGGCGATCGCCTGGTAGCGGCGAATGGCATCCTCGTCATGGCCACTGAACTCGTCGCGAAAGGCGAGTTGCAGCATCGCCTCGGATGCTTCGGGGGCACGTGGATAACTTTCTACGAACGTCGTCAGATCAGTAAACCAGGTGTCTTGGAGTTTTTCGACGCTGGCTCCGGGTTGCTCCATGCCGGCAGCGTAGCGGGCTTGGATGACACGGAATGCGATGAATGCCGCGAGCTCTTTGTCGTCGCTAGCCTCTTCCGCGAGCCGCTCGAGTTGGACGAGGCCATCGGGGAGAAGGCCCTCCTGGATATATGCCGCAACCGTTTCGACGAGCTGCCGCTTCCAAAAGTCGCGATCTGCACCTGCCGATGCAGCCACGACTTGTTCGAGGAGCGCCATGTTCTGCGCTGCCAGTTTGCTACGACCGGCTCCGTCAGCCGATGCCATCGCCGAGTCGATTTCAGCGAGCTTGGCCAGGAGTGGACGGATCCGTTCGTCCACCGAGGCCATCGCCGCTCCTGGCGAAGAGGCTCCGAACATCGGTGAGAAGAATGCCGGCATGTCCGCCAAGCGGTCATCGTCCCCTGTGAATTGGGGCGCATCGATCGGTCGCCAGGCGTTGCCGATGCGGACGAGTGAACCAATGACAACTTGAACTCCTGGTCCGCCATCCTCAGCCAAGACCACGACATTGTCGTAGGCCGTGACGTCTCGATCGACGCCAGGTGAGCCGGCAGGCAAGACGCCCGGCGCATGCGGCACGAGCATGCTCCCCCACGTGGCTTTTGGGCCCACCTTTTTCTGGGTTGCCGCGAGCTTGGCAAACTGCTCGCGGGCGGCTGTTGTACGGGCGGAAAGTTCGGTGAGCCGCTCTCCGGAGAACCCAGCAGATGCCAGTTCGTCGCCTGTAGGAAGAAGGCGGGCGAATCGAGCGGCATCACGATCACGAAGGGCGTAAATGATCTCGGCTGTGGCCTCTTCGGCCGAGAGGGCTTTCCATGCATCAATCACCCCATCACCGTCGCGATCGATTCCCCAACGACTACCGCCGGCGTTGAGCCAGCGTGCTTCGTTGGCCTTGGTCTCCTTGGGATTGGTGGCCATCTCCCGGAACACCTCGACACCGTCTTTGAAAAAGCTCCAGCGGTCCACGACGCGGTTGCCATCCGTGTCGGCGAACGCCCTGAGGACTCGGCCATCAGCCCGGCGGACCACGAGGGCATCCACACCGTCGAGTTTTTCTTGACTGATCGTCGCACCCTGGATTTCGTCGGTGCGAGGGCGGTCGAAATCAACATCCTTCTGTCGGGGCTCGAGCTTGAGGGCCTCTTCCACGGTCGGAGCGGCAGCCGCGGCTGGAGTTCCGATCGAAAGGAGTGCGATGCTCGAGAGAATGACGGGGGCCACGCGGAGAAGTGCTTTCAAGGGAAGCGAAACGGCGGTCATGGACGCGGACTCCTAATCGACGAAGGCAGTGGTATCGGAGAGAACCAAGTTATCCGTTCCGCCGCAGGGCGCCAGCGCCGATCGCTCGAGGCCGAAAACCGCGGGACGGCCGTTTCCTGCGACGGGCCAGCCTGCCCCTTTGAAGCGATGGTGCCGTCTGTCTACACTCACGAGACGTTATAGGAGCCAAAACGCTTCCGCGCGCGTAGCTCAGTTGGTTAGAGCGCTACCCTGATAAGGTAGAGGTCCCAAGTTCGAATCTTGGCGCGCGCATCCTTCGTCCCTGGTCCCGGCCAGGGAGATGGGCTAGTCCGTGGTCCCAGCCACGGAGGTTGGATTTTGTGAGTCCGTGGTCCTCGCCACGGCAGGCGATGCAATAGTCCGACGTTCGGTCAGGCCTTTCGGTCGCAATTTTTGTCGGGGACGTAGCTCAATTGGGAGAGCACCGCCTTTGCAAGGCGGGGGTTGTGGGTTCGACTCCCATCGTCTCCATTTCGATTTCGCCAGATCCCGCCTTTTTCACCGCTCGCTTTCCGCGACGGCCCCCTCTCCATGGCTTCAGCGCCCTCCGTGTCTCCACCGGCTCCCTCGATCTCCCGCCGTAACAATATCCGCAACGTGGCGATTATCGCCCACGTTGACCACGGCAAGACTACGCTCGTCGACTGCCTCCTCCGGCAGAGCGGCCAGTACCGCGAAAGCCAACTCTCGGGCGAGCGCATCCTCGATTCCAACGACCTCGAGCGGGAGCGAGGCATCACGATCCTCGCCAAGAACATCGCCGTCGAGTGGAAGGGCACGAAGATCAACTTGATCGATACCCCAGGCCACGCCGACTTCGGGGGCGAGGTCGAGCGGGTGCTCCGGATGGCTGACGGGGCGCTCGTGCTCGTTGACGCAGCCGAAGGGCCGATGCCACAGACGCGGTTTGTGCTCTCCAAGGCGCTCGAGTGTCGGCTTCGGCCGGTCGTGGTCGTCAACAAGATCGATCGCCCCGACGCACGCCACCTCGAGGTGCTCGACGAAATCCTCGGTTTGTTTCTCGAGCTCGGCGCCGACGACGATCTTGCCGACTTCCCATTCGTCTACGCGTCCGCCCGCGATGGCTACGCGAGCCATGATCCGACTGCTCGTGAGGGTTCGCTGGAACCGCTCCTCGACCTCATTCTCCAAAAAATCCCTGGGCCAGCCATCGACGAGACAGCTCCGCTGCGGATGCTCGTGACCACGCTCGACTGGTCCGACTACGTTGGCCGGATCGCGATTGGCCGGATCGAGTCAGGTGTACTTCGCAAGGCCGCAGCGATTGTTCGCTCGACGGCCGACGGCGGGCTTGTTCCCGCAAAGGCCGTTACCGTGCAGGTGTTTGACAAACTCGGCCGCATTGATGCCGAGGAGGTGACGGCTGGCGACATTGCCGCCGTGAGTGGCATCGAGAATGTCGAGATTGGGGACACGATTTGTGATCCGGCCGATGCCAGGCCGCTGCCGCGATTGGCCGTGGACGAGCCGACCCTCTCGATGGTGTTTGGGATCAACACGTCGCCGTTGGTTGGTCGCTCAGGAAAACTCCTCACGACCCGGCATCTCCGCGACCGCTTGGCCCGTGAGCTTGAGAAGAACGTCGCCCTACGCGTCGAGCCAATTGAGGGAACGGAGCAGTTCGCCGTGGCTGGCCGTGGCCTTCTCCATCTCTCGGTGCTCATCGAGACGATGCGGCGGGAAGGGTTTGAGATTTCGGTCGGCAAGCCGAGGGTGATTCTCCACAAGGTCGATGGAAAAACGCTCGAGCCTTTCGAGACGCTCGTGGTTGAGGTACCGCATGACAAGTTTGGGCCGGTGATGGAGCTTGTGGGAGCCCGCCGCGGGCAGCTTGGTCACATGGGTAACCGTGGCGACTTCGCCCACGCCGTCTTCTCGATCCCGGCCCGTGGCCTGATCGGCCTGCGAACCCGTGTGCTCAATGCCACGCAGGGCACGGCGATCATGCACCACCGGTTCGAAGCCTGGCGAGAGATGGAGGGGGACGTGGGCGGCCGTGCCAACGGCGTGTTGGTCTCGATGGTTTCGGGCAAGGCTGTGGCCTTCGGCCTCGACGGCCTTCAGGAGCGGGCTGATCTCTTCATCGAGCCGGGCGACGAGGTTTATGAAGGGATGGTCGTGGGTGAGAATGCCCGCAGTGACGACATGACGGTCAACCCCACGAAAGAGAAGAAGCTCACCAACATGCGTGCCAGCGGGAGCGACCGGAATATTTTGCTCAAGCCGCCGCGCCGGATGTCGCTCGAAGAAGCCCTCGAATACATCGAGGACGACGAGCTTGTCGAGGTGACACCTGCCGTGATCCGCCTCCGTAAGATTCTGCTTTCGGAGCACGAGCGACGGAAGCAGTCGCGGGCAAAGGCTTGAGGACGGCCTTCGAGATAAAAGCCCCGCATTCCAGTGAGGGGATGATGTGCTGATCGGTGTTCCATCCCGAAACGCGCTGATCAGCGTCTAGCGGTCCACTATCCCCCGGCTCAGGCGCCGGGGGCTTGTATGTCTGATCGCCAAACGCGATCTATATTCTGCTCGCGTTGCTTTGATTCCTCCGAGGGTGACCCATGCGGCAGCCCCATCAGTTGCTCCAGAGCCGGGCCCGCCTCCGCGATCGCTTCGCGGTGTTTCCCCTCAAGGGGTTTCCATTTTCGCGGCTCCCACAGTGGCCCGGGGTCGAGGCCCGTGTCCTCGCGTCGCCCGCAATCGGAGCTGCGTTCGTCGAGATGCTCCTCAGCATGAGGGCAGGGCAGGGGGGCGGCTATGACGCCGATGGCCGCGTTGAAACGTTTCTCTACGTCGTGTCGGGCGGCCTCGACCTGGTCGTCGATGATGCCGTCTCGGAGCCACTCGGCCCCGGCGGCTATGCCCTTGTGCCTGCCACGTCGGGCTTCCGCTGCACCGCCTCGGACAACGCCGATGTGCTGGTGCTGCGGAAGGTTTATGAATCGCTCGCGGGCGTCTCGGCGCCCTGCCTCCTCGTGGGTGACGCCGCGGCCGTGCCGGCGACACCCTATCTCGGAGATGACGGTTCGCTCCTCCAGACGCTCATTCCCGACGAGATGACCTACGACCTGGCCATGAACATCTTTGAGTTCGCGCCCGGCCGAAGCCTGCCAGTCGTCGAGACACACGTCATGGAGCACGGCCTCTGGTTCCTCCAGGGCAAGGGGCTCTACTACCTCGACGACACGTGGATGGAAGTCGAGCAGAACGATTTTATTTGGATGGGGCCCTATGTGCCGCAGTCGTTCTACGCCACGGGGCCAGTGCCCTCGAAGTATCTCTACTACAAGAACGTGAACCGCGACATTCCTGTCTGAATGCACGCATGAAAAGCCATCCCTGGCCTTTTCATGCGTGCCCGACCGGGAAAAGCCAAGGTTTTCCCGGTCGGGCATCGCCGCTTCCTGCGGCGAATCTCAACCCGCTGCTAGAACAATGTTGTCCCGAGGATTTTCATCGATGGAAAAGATTTATCGTGATGCCGATGTCGATATGTCACCGCTCACGGGCCGCACGGTTGCCGTCATTGGCTACGGCATTCAGGGCCGGGCCCAGGCGGCCAATGCCCGCGACAGCGGCGTGAAGGTGATCGTCGGCACTCGAACCGCCGCAGAGTCGCCGAGCCGGGCGGCCGCTGAGGCCGATGGGTTTGAGGCATATTCGATCGCCGAAGCCACCCGCCTTGCCGACGTGCTCCTGATTGAGCTCGCTGATCCCGCGCAGCCGCCGATCTACAAGGCCGAGATCGCCCCGAACCTTGCCGCCGGCAAGACGCTCTGCTTTTGCCACGGTTTTAATGTTCTCTACGGGGCGATTCAGCCGCCGCGAGACGTCAACACGGTGCTCTTCGTGCCCAACGCCCCGGGCCACTTCGTTCGCCAAAAATACCTCGACGGCGAGGGGGTCTACGGCTGTGTGGCCGTCGATCATGACGCCACCGGCGATGCCCGAGCGATCGCGTTTGCGATTGCAAAAGCCGTGGGGAGCACGCGGGCGGGCGTTGTGGAGCTCTCCTTTCAGCAGGAGACCGAGGGCGACAATTTTGAAGAGCAGATTCTCTATGGCGGTGCGATCCAGCTCATGAAGCTCTGCTTCCAGACGATGGTCGATAACGGCTACCCGCCGAGCTTTGCGTATGCCAAGGCGATCCGCTCGCTGCGAAGCGTGATTGACGTGATGGACGAAGTTGGCATCGAGGAGTATGTCAGCCACCGATGCAGCCGCACGGCGGAGTTCGCAATCCGCACCCGCGGCCCGAGGGTGGTAAACGAAGAGGCGATTCGCGAAATTCTTCGTGAGACCGAACGAGGCGAGTTTGCTCGCGACTGGATGCAGGAGTGGTCGCTTGGCATGCCGACGCTCTATCGGATGCGGCGGACGGCGGCGGCAAGCCAAATGGAAGAGACCGGCCGCCAGTGGCGACAGGATTTTGGGACGTGATTTCCGGGAGCGAATGCCGTGCCGATCTGCGATGAACGACTGGCCAAAGACATCGCGGCGATCGCGGGATGTAGCGCTACCCCCGGTGTCGGCGCGAACCGCCCCACGTTCTCGGCGGCCTGGCGGGATGCCCGCGACTATTGTGTCGCACAGGCCGAGCAGTCCGGCTGCGGCTGGCGGGTCGATGCTGCCGGAAATGTCCACATCCGCCCGGGCGACGTGCCATGGTCAAGCCCTGTATGGCTTAGCGGCTCGCACATCGACAGCGTCCCAAACGGCGGTGATTTTGATGGCGTCGTGGGTGTGGTCGCGGCGCTCGAGGTGCTGCGGGCGGCGCATGAAGACGGCCGCCGCGACCTGCCGCTCGAGGTCGTGATTTTTGCCGAAGAGGAGGGGACGACATTCGGCCTCGGCATGCTCGGAAGCCGAAGTTGGGTCGGCACACTCGATGCGGCCGAACTCGCGGCGGTCCGCAACGGTGAGGGGCTGACGTACCACGAGGCTGGCGCGGACCACGGCGTCGTCGCCGACCGTCTGGCCTCCGAACGGATTCGGCCGGCTGACTATGCCGGGTTCCTCGAGATTCACGTCGAACAGGGACTGTCGCTCTGGAACCGTGACGAGCGGGTGGCGCTTGTCACGGGGATTGCTGGCCGTCGGCAATACGCCGTGACACTCCGTGGCGTCGCGAACCATGCTGGTTCGACCGGGATGAACGACCGTCACGACGCGCTCGCCGGGGCGGCTGAAGTGATCGCCGCCGTCGAATGCCTCCCCGATCTGCTCGGCGACCATGCCGTGGCGACCGTCGGCCGAATCACGGTGGAGCCAAACGCCGTCAACGTGATTCCCTCGCGGGCAGACTTCACGATTGATATGCGGGCGCCCGATGACGAGAGCCTCGATGTTGGCGATCAGCGGCTCTCGGCCTTGATCGAGGCGGCTGCGATGAGACGGGGCCTTGAGTATGAACTGCGTTGCACCGAAAGACTGCCGGCCATGCGGCTCAACACGGGAGTCGTGGAGAGGGTGCGCACTGCGGCATCCAGGCTGGGCATGCCGCTGGGTGAGACGGTCAGCGGGGCGCTCCACGACGCCGCGATCCTCGCACCGCACGTTCCGACAGCGATGATTTTTGTCGCAAGCCGCGACGGCATCAGCCATAACCCTGCCGAGTACAGCCGTATCGAAGACGTCGCCGCAGCCACGCGGCTCTTGGCAGCCGTCGTCGATCAAGTCGCAGACGAAAGCACGTCGAAGTGATTCCGATGCCCGCGTCCCTCGCCGAGCTCAACGCCTGTGACCAGCCGCACTTCATCGACGTCTGCGGGACGTTCTACGAGCATTCGCCCTGGGTGGCCGAGCGAGCATTTTTGAAGCGGCCTTTTGATTCACTGGCCGGCTTGTATGCCGCCTTCACCGAGGCCGTCACATCGGCCACAGTGGATGAACAACTCACGCTCATCCGCGCCCATCCTGACCTTGTCGGCCGCGCCGCCCGCGCGGGCCGGCTCACGGCCGCATCGCTGGGCGAGCAGGCTGCCGCCGGTTTGGGTGACCTTACCGAAAACGAGGTTGCCGCGTTTGAGCAGTACAATGCCGCGTACCGCGACCGTTTTGGGTTTCCGTTTGTGATCTGCGCGCGAGAGAACAAAAAGGACGCGATCCTGGCTGCGTTTCCAGAGCGGCTTGCCCACACTCCTGAGGAGGAGAGGGCTACCGCGATCACCGAAATTCAGCGCATCGGCTGGCTGCGGCTCCTCGATGCGGTGAGCGAGGCCGACCATTCCCCTACGGAGCCACTGCGATGACGCACCCAGCCGCGATCACCAGTCATAGCTACGGCAAGAGCAGTGTTCGCCTCACGAAGGTGACGCGGCATCCTGACCGGCACGACCTCGTCGAGATCGCGGTCGATATCTCGCTCGAAGGGGATTTTGAAGAGTCGTATCTCACCGGCGACAACCGGAAGGTCGTGCCGACCGACACGATGAAGAACACGGTCTACGCGCTGGCGGCGACCCACCCGCTCGATTCAATCGAGTCATTCGCGATGGCGCTCGTGGGGCATTTTCTTGCGAGACATGCCCACGTGACGGCGGCGACCGTCGCGATCGAAGAGGTCTCGTGGCGGCGGATCGAGGGGCCCGACGTTCAAAAACATCCCCATGCGTTTATCGCTGCCGGCACGGCGAGGCGAACCTGCCGAGTCCGCGACGATCGCACGACCCCGCGGGTGGAAACGGGGGTGACCGGGCTTACCGTCGTGAAGACGACCAACTCGGCCTTTCGTGATTTTGTTCGCGACGAATTCACGACGCTGCCCGATGTCGATGACCGCATCTTTGGCACGGCAGTCGAGGCTCGTTGGCGGTATGCCGTCGGCACGACGACAGACTGGAACGACGCATTCCGCACCGTCTGTCGCACGCTCGTCGATACGTTTGCCTCGCACAAGAGCCTCGCGGTTCAACAGACGCTCTACGACATGGGGCAGGCGGCCTTTGGAGTCTGTGAGCAGATCGAAGAGATGGCGCTCGAGATGCCCAACCAGCATCGAATCCCGGTCGATCTGACCCCGTTCGGCTTAGAAAATCGCAACGAGATCTTCGTGACCACGAGTGAACCGTACGGCCTTATCCGGGCCACGCTTCGCCGAGGAGGAAGCTGACGCATGGGCCGCCTCTCCACCCACGTCCTCGACACGGCCCACGGCCGCCCGGCCGCCGGCATGCGGATTGACCTTCACTGTCTCGAAGGCGATGGCAGCAGGCCTGATCGACACGTTGTGACAGCGAGCACCAACGTCGATGGCCGTACGGACAGTCCACTCCTTGCAGGCGACGCACTCGTGGCGGGCATGTACCGCCTTACGTTCCATGTCGGCGACTACTTTGCGACTGTGGGCTCGCCCGATGCCGGGCGGTTTCTTCGCGAGGTACCAGTTGTGTTTGTCATCGACGAGCCGCAAGGCAACTACCACGTGCCGCTCCTCGTCTCGCCGTGGAGCTACGCCACCTACCGCGGAAGCTGAAGGGATCAATTCCTCCTCCGGTGTAGAGGGAGCCACGAGGTATTCACTGATAGAACAACCTTGCCCGCGTACGACTGTCCCGTCTTGCGTTCAATACTCCATCCCCCACCGGGTACAGCCGCCGCCTCAGCTCCCGGCCATACCCCGCAGGCTGGCTCCAACGCCCCAGGGGCCACCCCGACTTTGGCTCCAGCAGGCCCGCCGAGGCCTCCTCGCGAGGTTCCATGTTTGACGTCGATCCACAGGAGAAAGCAATCCAGGGAATCTACGGCTCCGCGCGAAGCGACTGGCTCAGCGGGTTTGGTTTCCTGATCGCCCCATAAAATAGCCTCGTCACCTTCACCACGTTGCAGAAGAACCGCTGACCGCTCATCATGGCTCGCTGAATTCACGTTCTGGAGGAGGAAAAAGCATATGGTTTCGCGCGCGTGCATTGCTGGACTGCTCTGGGCCATGGTGGCTACGGCTTCCGTCGGGGAGGACACGCCCCGGCTTCCGGTGCCTGGAACAGACGCTCAGAAAGAGTCGCTGAACCTCGTCAAAGACATTTTCTCTGCCGAATACAAGGCACGGTCTCCGGAAGAGCGACGAGCCCTCGCAAGCACAATGCTCGCGCAGGCTTCCCAGACTGACGAGGCGGCGGCACGGTTCGTGTTGCTCTCTGAGGCTCGCTCGATGGCTGCCACCGCCGGAGACGCCAAGCTTGCCCTTCGTGCCTGCGAAGAACTGACGAAGCAATTTGATCTCAACCCCCTTCATGAACGTACCAAGACGCTGGAGTCACTCGCGACGGCGGTGAAAACGCCTGAAGCGGCACGTGTGCTTTTGAACGAGGCGACCGCGACCATGGAGAAGGCCATCAAGGCGGGTGATTTCCAGGCGGCCAACCAGTCAGCCACCCTGGCCGAGAAAGCGGGAATCAAGGCGAAGGATGTCGCGGCACTGACGGCGATTCGGAAGCGGAAGGCCGAGATCGGCACGCTCAAGAACGAATTTGAGAAGTTCACCCGAAGCGAGAAGGTGCTCGAGGGCAATCCCGAGGATCCGGAAGCAAATCTCGTGACTGGCAAGTACCTCTGTTTTGTTCGAGAAGCATGGGATTCGGGGCTGCCAAGGCTGGCAAAAGGCAGCGATGGCGGGTTGGCTGCGCTCGCGCAGGCATCGCTGATGAATCCTGCCGAGGCTGCCGAGCAATCCGTGCTTGCGAATCAATGGTGGGAGATCGCCGATTCCCTCGACGGTATCGAGGGGGACGGTGCACGGGCCTATGCCGGCCATTGGTATCAGAAAGCCGTCGGCAGGCTCAGCGGGCTTTCAAAATCACTCGCGGAGAAACGAATTGCCGAGATCACATCTTCCCCTACTGCCAAGCAGGGACGGCAGCAGGTCAACCTCATCGAGTTGATCAATCTAAATCAGGATGTGCTCCATGGAGTTTGGAAGATTGATAAGGCGGGGCTTCACTGCACCCGCGGAGGACTTGTCCCGAAGGTCCGTTTTGCTTTCGAGCCACCCGAGGAGTACGACGTGTCGTTCGTCTTTTCGCAGCCTGCGTTTCGAAACGGGTTGGGTGTCATCCTGCCGAACCGGCATGGTGGCGTGTTCTGTGCCTATCTCCTCGAGGACCGCGGCGTAGGCTATGGCTTTTCGGTAAACGGTCAGTTCGGCAAGCGAAGCCCCGCAAACCGTGAGTATCCGGGCGCCGCGCAGCCAAACAAGAAATACCGGGCTCTGGTTCAGGTTCGGAAGAATTCGGTCAAGCTTCTCGTGAATGCCAAGCTCTTGGCATCGTACGAAGGAGACTTCTCGTTGCTCAAAAGCGTTTCCTGGCATGATCTCAAGGACGGCCATCAGTTTGCCGTATTTTGCGACGATCCGACCACGTTTGAGAGCATGGAACTCCTGGAAATCAGTGGGCCGGGCAAGAAGCTCCGATAGTGACGGCCGGCAACGCACATTTGAGAATGTTGTTTTCGGCCGTCGTATCCTTATCGCATGCAGTGCGAAACGATCATCCGAGGTGGCATCGTCGTCAGGCCGACCGGAGCGGTGTGTGCCGATCTGGCGATCGCTGACGGCAGGATCGATGCGATCGCGGAGGAGATCGCCGGTGCGGCCGACGAAGTGATTGATGCGACTGGCTGTCATCTTCTCCCCGGCGTGATTGATCCGCACGTTCACTTCAACGATCCAGGCCGTGCGGATTGGGAGGGGATTCCGACAGGCTCGGCGGCACTCGCGGCGGGGGGCGGCACGCTCTTCATCGACATGCCGCTCAACGCATCGCCACCGACGCTCGATGCCGCGTCGTTCGACGCGAAGGTTGCCGCAGCGCGGGGGACATCGCGAACCGATTTTGCCCTCTGGGGCGGGCTCGTGCCGCGCAACGTCAATCGCTTGCACGAACTGGCCGAGCGGGGCGTTGTCGGTTTCAAGGTGTTCATGAGCGACAGTGGCATCGACGACTTTTCATGTGCTGACGACGCAACACTCTTGCAGGGCATGCGGGTGGCGGCTTCACTTGGTCTGCCGGTGCTCGTGCATGCAGAGAATGATGCGATCACGGCAGCACTTGCCCGCGAGGCCATCGCCGCCGGACGGACGGGTGTGCGTGACTACCTCGCGTCACGACCCGTCGTCGCGGAGGTCGAGGCGATCGGTCGCGCGATTTGTTTTGCATCGGACACAGGCTGCCGGCTCCATGTTGTTCACGTCAGTTGCGGTGCGGGCGTCGTGCTCGTGGCGGAGGCGCGGGCCAAGGGCATTGATGTGACCTGTGAGACGTGCCCGCACTATCTCGTACTCACCGCGGAGGATGCCGAGCGGCTCGGGGCCGTGGCAAAGTGTGCGCCACCGCTCCGTAACGCCGATGTGCAGGCGTCGCTCTGGGACGAGTTGCTCGCGGGCCGCGTGGAGTTTGTCGCCTCCGACCACTCGCCCGCTCCCGCTTCAATGAAGCAGTCGGCAAACTTTTTCGACGTCTGGGGTGGCATTGCTGGCGTCCAAACCACGCTGGGCCTCATGCTTGAAGAGGGGCATGCCCGTCGAGGCATTTCGCTCGAGATGATCGCGCGGCTCACTGCCGACGCGGTAGCGAAGCGGTTCGGGTTCGAGGGTCGCGGCCGACTCGAGGTGGGCCATGCAGCCGATATCGCCATCGTCGATCTCGATATGGCCGCGCCACTGGCTGCCGAGCAGCTCCAAGACCGTCACCGACTCTCACCCTACGTTGGCCGCACCCTCCGCGGCGCGGTCCGACGGACGCTCGTCCGCGGGATGACAGTCTGGGCTGACGGCACCGCGGTAGGGCCGCCGAGGGGCGAGATCGTTCGGCCACTGCGGCCGCTCCATCGGTGACTGACTAGAGCCCACATGGGAATCCAACAGGGCAGGCCCGTTCCCATCTCGGCATACGCGCTCTAGTCGTATGCCAGCGTTGCGGTGACCGTGCAGTCGTTGTTGCTGCGGAAGCGGATCCAGTATGCGGAAAAAGCGTCGGGGAACGCATGTTCGAGTTTTTCACCCGCACTGAGGGTGAAGCTTGTGTGTTTCACCCAGTTGCCGTCGCCAGTCAGCTCGATCTCCGCAGTGATCGTGGTGTCTTTGTCCGCGGTGAGGGTGAGATGTTTTTTGTCGTAGCCGGTCAGCAGATAGGGATCGGATGCTTCATCCGCTTTGACGGCTGTGTTTTTCCAAGGACCGCCTTGCCCCCGGGCTTTGCCAAGTTTCCAGAGGTCATCGACGGCACCGGCCCAGAGTGCGGTCTTGCCATCGGCGGAGCGGATAATGTGCGGGTTGTCCGCAGGTGTCTCGTTGGCGACGCCAGAAAGGATGACGAGGCCGCGGTAGGAACAAAAGTCGTGCACGGCGCGGTTGTGGGTGGCGACGGGGCGGACCTTGGAGAATCCACCGGCATTGCGGGCGGGAAGCTCATAGAAGGTGCCGTGGGCCTGGAACATGTCCCGCTCGGTCACGACTTCGCGGGCGATGCGGTATTTCCCGAAGGGTCCCCCGTTGTCGAATGCCGAGTCGCCCTTTGGCAGCCGCCAGCGGGAGCCGTCTTCATCGATGAAAATGACAGAGGCCTCGTCCGCTTCGAGGATGCCGGCGTGATCGGGGATGGCGGTGCGGTTTTTCTGTTGCGTGAGAGCTGCTTCGTCGGCCACGGCACGGAGCGTGAGGGTTTCATCCAGTTCGTAGTAGCCGATGTCGCTGCCGTCGGAATGCTGCGCCGCAAACGCGAGGGTGCGCTTGTTGTCCGGGAGGGCGCGGACGAGGCCAGCGGTGGCGGCTTCGCCGGGAGTAGCGAGTCCGGTGAACAGCGGGGCGGCGGTGGTGCCGCGCTCGTCGTCATTGCGGTAGTGGAAGGTGGCGTTTGCTTTCCCCAGATCGGCGGATGATTTTATGCGGACCCATGCACCGGTCTGCTCGGCGGTGAAGGCATGGAACACTGTTTCACCGGGAGGAACCTCGAGTGTCATGAGTGGTGACCAATGTCCGGTGCCCTTGTGATCGACCTCCAGCGTGACGGTGATGGTCTCGGCGGAATCGTGGGTGATCTGAATGCTGCGTTTGTCGTAGCCAGAAAAGAGATAGGGATCCGAGGCTTTGTTGGCTTTCACCGAATCCTTGTGCCAGAGCGAGCCGTGGCCGATGACGGGCCCGAAGCCGTCCAGATCGGCGGGATCGATGAACTGGAGGTTCGACTGGGATTGCGGGCTTGCGATCACGCCCTTGGCCTTGCGCTTGTTGGCGAATTCGGAGGCGGCGGTGTCATTGCAGCCGAGGACGAGCCTGCCGTTCCAGAGGGTGAAATCGCCGAGAACTTTGAGGTAATTGGAGCGGGGGATGATGCCGGCGGAGTTTTCCGGGGTGAAACGCTTCGGGAATTTCCAGAAGGCACCGTGCATGGTCATGAGGAGATGATCACCCTCGCCGATCTCGCGGATCCGCGGCCACTCGGTGTTCCAACCATGGGCTCCATCATAGGAGTGTGAGGATTTCGGCAGACGGTAGAAGTGCCACTCCTTGTCATGGAGGACGGCAAGAATGAGGGAGCGATGGTCCCAGCCGATCGACCAGATGGGGTCAGTCGCTGCATTGTCAGCCCCCGTAATGCCGCCGGGGCCTGTGACTTCGGTAAACTGGTTGCGGCGGACCATCGTCCATTTGTCGGATGTGCCATCCCAGGTTCCAAGCACGCCGGAAGGAGTGGCGGGGTCGGTCATGCGACGGGGATCGTTGTCGCCGTTGTTGGCATACACGAGGAGGCCTTGGCCGGAGAAGAGCCCCTTCCCGTGATAGCCGGGCAGGTCCATGGAACGGCCGCCCTTGTTGTGGGTGTCGCGGAAAAGCTCGGTGACCTTGAGGGTTTTCACATCCACTTCGTAGATGCCCTCTTCCATGGTGGCGTAGTAGACCTTTCCCGCGGGATCGAACAGGTGGCGGGCATTGCCAGTGGGACGGCCATACATCTCGGTGTAGGGAATGACGCGGACCTTCCGCTCGGCATCGATGGCGTAGGGACCGATAAAGAGCTGGTTCGATTCCTTGTGAATCATCCGGTTGGCGGGCGTGCCGCCGATGCTTTCGGGTCGGATGATCTGTTCGAGCGCCGGAGTGATCTCGTAGAGCTTGTCGTCCGAGCCGGCCGGTTCATGAGGGCCGTAGGTGACGACCCAGAGGCGGTCGGCAAAGGGAACGACCGCACCCGTGCCGCACTCCCGCTGGCTGTTAAACATGGCGAGGTGCGGATAGATGCCGGAGAGCTGGACGGGCTCAGCGCGGCTCTGAGGGATGGTGAGTGCGAGGAGGGCGAGGAGCGGCGGGATGGATTTCATGGGCGTGAGGGAATGGATGGAGGAGATGTCAAACGGAACACATGGGCACGCCTCCGTGCGGCGGTGAGGTCAAGTCAAAAGTTGTATCAGTTCTATCCTCTCACACCCGAGTGATCCTGGGCCGGATCGACGGACCCACGATGACCGACTAAACTTTCGATCGAGGCACGGTTGTCCCAGAGGCGGACGCCATCATGCGCGACCATCTCATACTCTGGGTCAACGGCGTTCGCCGCGAGGTTCGCGGCGGCGACGCCTTTCGTACGCTCAGCGACTACCTTCGCTGCCGGCTGGGACTCGTCGGGACCAAGGTCGTCTGTGCTGAAGGTGACTGCGGCGCCTGCACGGTTCTCGTGGCGACGCCCTCCGCTGCCGGCCTTGCCATTCTGCCGATCGACTCCTGTATCCGTTTTCTGTTTCAGCTCGACGGCTGCCACGTGATGACGGTCGAGGGGCTTGCCCGCAACGGCGACCTCGCGCCGGTGCAGCAGTCGATGGTGGACTGCCACGGCTCGCAGTGTGGCTTTTGCACGCCTGGGTTTGTGATGGCGATGGCCGGGACATGCCACGCGGCGGCGGGGCACGGCGACGCCATCGATTGGCGACGAGAGCTCGCCGGGAATCTCTGTCGGTGTACGGGATACGTCTCGATTTTTGAAGCAGGCGAACGAGCCGCCGCGACTCCAGACGGGCTGTCGGAGCGGTTTTCAGGTGAGTGGATCGAAGAAGGAACCCGGCTGCGTGGTGAGTCGCTTGATATTTGCGGCACGATCGACGGCGTGGATTTGCGGGCCACCTGCCCGGCGACACTTGCTGAAGCAGTCGCGGCGCGAAGCCGTGACGCCGATGCTCGCCCGATCGCCGGCGCGACGGACCTGGGCGTTCTCTGGAACAAAGGGCGGCTTAACACGCGGCACTGGCTCGACCTCTCGCGAGTGCCTGGGCTTGCCGGCATCGACATCGAGGAGTTGGCCACCGGCAAAATCCTCGTGGTCGGTGCCCTGGCCACATGGACTGATTTTCTTGCCGCATGCCGGGAGCACTGTCCTGAGTTTGTGCCGATTGGCGAGGCTTTTGGCGGCCCTCAAATCCGGCACATCGGCACCGTGGGTGGCAACGTCATCAACGGCTCACCGATCGCCGACTCGCTGCCGCTCTTCTATGTGACCGAAGCCGTGCTCGAGCTCGCGTCACCACGGGGCATGCGGCAGGTGCCGATCACCAGCTTCTACCGCGGCTACAAGCAGCTTGATCTCGCGCCCGATGAATTGCTCGTCCGCATCCGGATGCCGCTTGTGCCAACCGGTGATCTCCTGCGGCTCGTGAAAGTTTCTCGCCGTCGTGATCTCGACATCTCCACGTTCACGGCTGCGCTCCGGCTGCGACTCGACGGCGACAAAATCGTCGCTGCGACGGTGGCCTACGGCGGCGTCGGGCCGACAGTCGTGCGAATGCGGCAGACCGAAGCGGCCCTCGTCGGTCGCCCATTCATCGAGGAGGCCTTTGAACGCGCGGGCGAAGCAGCGGTTGCGGAGATATCGCCGCTCACCGATGTCCGTGGCAGCGCCGAATTCCGCCGGCAGCTTGCCCGCAACGTCTTGCTGAAGTTTTTTCATGAGCAACGCGACCACCACGAGCAGGCGGCCCACGCATGAGCCGACAGGATTCCGAGCCGCTGGTTGACCCCGCAGCCCACGTGCCAAGCGTGGGCCGGACGATTCCACACGACTCCGCCGTGGGTCATGTCACGGGCACCGCTGCCTACATCGCCGACCTCCCACGACGGGCTGACGAGCTCGTTGTCGGTTTCGTGCCAAGCCCAATCGCGAGCGGCCGGATCATCTCGATCGACCTCGCTCGTGCGAGGAACGTGCCGGGTATCGTCGGCCTGCTCACAGCCGACGACATCCCCGGCACGCGGTGCTTCGGACCGGTCGTCCAGGACGAGCCCGTGCTGGCAGACGGCGAGGTCCTCTACGTGGGCCAGGCGGTTGTCATCGTGGCCGGCGAGACGGAGGCAGCCGTAGCGGAAGTCCGTCGGCTCGTGCGGATCGAGATCGAACCGACGGAGCCGATTCTCTCGATCGAGCAAGCAATCGCCGCAGAACGGTTCCTCGGGCCGCTCCGAGAGATTCGCCGTGGCGATGCGACCTCGGCGCTCGCTGCTGCGCCGCATCGGCTGGCAGGCGTTTTTCACAATCTCGGCCAAGAGCATCTGTATCTCGAATCTCAGGCGGCGCTTGCCTATCCCGGTGAGGAAGGGCAGATCGTCGTTCACTCCTCGACGCAGGGGCCCACCGAGACGCAGCATGTCGTGTCAGAAGTGCTCGGCCTGGGGATGCACCAAGTCGTCTGCATCTGCAAGCGAATGGGGGGCGGCTTCGGCGGCAAGGAGACGCAAGCGTCCCTGCCGGCAGTGATGGCGGCGCTTGTGGCGGCAAAGACCGGACGGACAGCTCGGGTCGTCTATGGCCGTGAAGACGACATGGCATCGACCGGCAAGCGGCATGGCTATCACAGCCGTTGGGAGGTGGGGTTTGATGACGACGGGCGAATCCTTGCCCTCCGCGTCGATTTTCATTCCGACGGCGCCGCCGCGACCGATCTCTCGCTTGCCGTCATGGAGCGATCGATGCTTCACACCGACAACGCCTACTTCCTCGAGCATGTCGCCATCACTGGCCGCGTCTGCTTCACAAACCACCCGCCGACCACGGCGTTTCGGGGTTTCGGCGGTCCGCAGGGGATGGCGGTGATCGAAAGTGCGATTTGTGAGATCGCGTCGTTCCTGCAACGCCGCGGTCGGCGGGTGCGGGGCATCGACATCCAGCGACGCAATCTCTACGGCTCAAGTGATCGCAACGTCACGCCCTACGGGCAGATCGTGATCAAGAATCATCTTTCGGAGATCGTCGAAACCCTCACGGCCCGCTGCGATTTTGATCGGCGGCTTGCTGAGGTCGAAGCGGCGAATGCGCACGATCGTCTCTGGCTCCGCGGGCTGGCTCTCATGCCGGTGAAGTTCGGGATTTCCTTCACGACGCGGTTCCTCAACCAGGGCAACGCCCTGGTCAACGTTTTCACTGACGGCACGATCCAGGTATCGACCGGCGGCACGGAAATGGGGCAGGGGCTCAACACGAAGATCCGTCAGCTCGTGGCCGACATGTTTGGAGTGGCACCGGCGTCGGTGATTGTGATGCCGACATCGACCGAGAAGAACCACAACACGTCACCGACAGCCGCATCGGCCGGCACCGACATCAACGGCGCGGCGGCCGTGAACGCCTGCCGTACGATCCGCGAGCGCCTGACAACGTGGGCCGCACGGCGGCTCGCAGTGGCTGGACTCGGTCTCGCCGAATCGCCTGAGCACGTCGAGTTTGCCGGCGGTTTTATCTTCGATAGCCGTCACCCCGCGCACCGCATGCCGTTCGGTGAGGCCTGTGCCGCCGCCCGCCGAGACCGCATTGATCTCGGGGCTCGCGGGTTCCATGCGACGCCGGGCGTTGATTTCAACCGCGAGACCGGCCGCGGTACGCCGTTTTTCTATTACACGCAGGGGGCGGCCGCGGCTGAGGTGCGGATCGACCGCTTCACGGGCGACCTCGTGGTCACGCGGGCCGAAATCCTCATCGACATCGGTCGTTCAATCAATCCAGGCATCGACCGTGGACAGGTCATTGGCGGTTTTGTTCAGGGGATGGGCTGGGTCACTGGAGAATGCCTCGTCTACAACGAGCGCGGTGTACTTCTTTCGAATTCACCCACCACCTACAAGATTCCAGCGGCGTCCGACGTGCCGCTCAGTTTTCGCTGTGACTTTTTTCCGAACGACGACAACATCGAGAACGTGGCCCGCAGCAAGGCCGTGGGTGAGCCGCCGCTGATGCACGCTATCTGCGTGTGGACGGCGGCAAAGCATGCGCTCTCCTGCGTTTCGCCAGAGGCGGCGCGGCGGCTCTGCCTTCCCGCCACAGGCGAAGAGATCCTCCGGGCGCTTTCGTGTACGACGGGGCCCACGGCGACGGGCGATCACTGGGGCCACTCGGCAGCGCGACCATCCTGGAATTGCCTGGCTTTGGGAAGCGAAAGCCTCCTGTCCTCCTCCGCCATCCCCCTCGCGTCGCCCGCCACGTCATAAATACTCCGATGCCTGCCCCTCATGGACTGATTGAACGGCTCGCCGAAATGGCGGCAGCAGGCAGGCCATTTGTGCTCGTGACGCTAGCCGGCACGCGGGGCAGCGTGCCGCAGGATGCCGGCACAAAGATGCTCGTGGATGCCAGCGGGCTCCGGTATGGCACCATCGGCGGCGGGAAGGTCGAGCACCAGGCCATCGAACACGCTCAGGCACTGCTTGCCGATCCGGCCGCCGCGCCCTGCGGGCTCGTGGAGTGGAATCTCAAGCGCGACGTTGGAATGACTTGCGGCGGCACGGTCACGCTCTTTTTTGAGACCTACCACACGCACCCGTGGCGGGTCGTAGTCTTTGGGGCCGGGCACGTGGGCCAGGCGGTGGTCCGCTGCCTCTTGCTGCTTGACTGCCACGTCGTTTGCGTCGATTCCCGGGAGGAGTGGCTCGGCAGGCTGCCGAGCGAGCCGCAGCTCGAGGCGGTTCATCGAGCGGAGCCATGCACCTACGTGGAGAGTCTCGTGGCGGACGACTTCATCGCTTGCATGACGATGGGCCATCGCACCGACCTCCCGGTGCTCGCCGCGATTTTTGAACGCGGCGTCGGGCCAGCCTACCTCGGCGTGATCGGAAGCCGAGCGAAGCGAGAGGTACTTGTCCGGGAGCTCGCGACAGCAGGCGTGCCCATGGAAAGGCTCACGTCGCTCCGCTGCCCGATCGGCCTGCCCCTCGGCGGAAACCAGCCTGGCGAGATCGCCGTGAGCGTCGCGGCTGAGATCCTCCAAATCCGTGGGCTCACAGCGAAAAGAGATCGCGGATCTTGCTGAAGAGGTCTTGCGCAGCCGGTGGTGACGGTCCTGCATCGGCCACGGCCTGAGCTCGTGCAGCCAGCCGGTCGTGGAGCACCTTTCCCAGTTCCTCCACCAGTTCGGGGCGGCGTTCGAGGATGTGCCGAAATGTCTCGCGGCCGATCTCCAGGACTCGGGTTTCCTCCCGGGCCGTGACGGTCGCCGTGCGCGGAGCCCCGGTCATGAGCGACATCTCGCCGAAATAGTCGCCCGCAGCGAGTTCGGAAATCTGCACCAGGGGCCCGTCCTCGTCGCAGCTTGTTACCGCGACGAGGCCAGAGAGAAGGACAAACATGCTTTCACCCGACTCACCCTGGCGAATCACCTGCTCGCCGGCGGCGTAGGTTCGCTCCCGAGACTCGGTCGCCAGCCATTGAAGGAGGTCACCACCAATGGCATCAAGCATACCGATCTGTCCGAGCGCGGTTGCCCGTCGGGCTATGGCAGCTTCCGGGGGCTCCGGCTCGGGCGACGGGAGGGGCGTCATCCGAACGGCGTGTGTCGCCACCGGAATCTCGATGCCATGGCGGGCCAGCGCGTACCAAATCCTATCGCGGGCCATGCCGTCCACACGATCTCGCTTGTTGAACTCGGTCGTGTAGAGTCGCACCCAGTGCTCGACGCCGCGGTCAGTGAATGCATTGGTGACGACCGACGGGGTAGGGTGTTCGAGGACACCAAAACTCCCGCGGATCGCCTCGAGAATGATCGCCTGTACCCGCTGTGGCGGCACGTCATAGGGGGTGACCACGAAGAGGCTTCGCCGCGACCATGGATCGGGCTGGGTGAAGTTGCGGATCGAGGCTTGAGCAAGCTGGGAATTCGGGATGATCACATAGACATCATCGAGCGTGATGACCTTCGTGGCCCGCCAGTTGATTTCGACGACACGGCCGACGTGCGCCGTATTGGCATCGTACTGAATCCAGTCGCCAAGCTTGAAAGGCCGCTCAGCCTGAATGGCAAGGCCCGCAAAGACGTTGCCGAGCGTTTCCTTGAGGGCAAAGCCGAGCGCGGCCGTAATCACAGCGGACCCTGTGAAGAGGCTTCCTGCCGCGACCCCCGCTGCCGAGAGCATTGCAACGAGTGCCACGGCGACCATCAAGCACCGAAGGACATCCAGGAAGATCCTCGACAGTGGAGGCTGAAGCCGCTCCCATACTGCGACAGCGAATAGCAGGAGGACTGACTGGAGCAGTGATGTCAGTAAGAAAAACCTGGTGCCGAGCAGGGCCGCCGCCGGCCCGCTCGCCGACGCCGGGAACAAGATGGGTAGGGTGAAGGGGAGAGGAGAGACCACCAAGAATGCGAGCGACCAAATCGCTAGCCGCTTCCGGCCGCGGGGCAGAAGGACGACCACAACCAGCAGGCTCACGACGGCCGCCAGAAGCTCCCGACGGAGGTCAAGGTCGATAGGTAGGGAAAGCCAGCTACCGCTCGCGACGAGGGCAGGGCACATCAGCGGAAATGGCAGGCACATGGGAATAAGGGGAAACTTGGCACCACGTGTGGACGCAAACCCTTCGAGCCGATACTGTAATGGATTGCACCGCCAGGGGCCGGCCACGTGAAGGCAGTGGCCCTGGAGCGCCATTGTCCAATCACTGTCCTGAGAAAACCTTCGGAGTCTGCATGGTCAAGCTGACGGTACGTGAACGAGAGAGCATTCAGGAGGCGGTTCGCCGTTTCCGGAAGCTTGTCGAGCGGAGTGGCATCAAGAAGGAGATGCGGAAGCGGGAGTTCTTCGAGAAGCCAAGCGAAACAAAGCGTCGCGCCCGCCTCCGGGCCGAGCGTCGCACGAAGCGAAACCGCCTCTTAGGCGTGTAAGCTCGTACGGTCACGGCACTTTCCCACCGGCGACGATTGAGGGGGAATGAGCGAGTGCAGCGAATTCATGTGCCGCCTGGCCCATCGCTCAAAAAACTCTGCTTCTTCATCGCCCGCACCACACCCACCACGAGCGTCGCCGCCACGATCGGCGTCACCCACAGGAACAGCACCGTGCCATACGTATCCAAGGCATCGTGCTGGTTCGCTGCCAGCAGCAGGTAGAGGGTGTAGGCCACATAGTAGGCCAAGAAGAGCGCCCCTTCCCATCGCGCGATCAGGTGGCCGGTGAAGAAAACCGGCAGGCAGCCGATGGCCACGGCGACCATGAGGGGAATATCCAAGCTCAGCGAGGCAGGATTCACCGCCACCCCATCCGGGGCGATGATGGCGGTCAGGCCGAGGATGCCCAGGATATTGAAGATGTTTGAGCCGACGACGTTGCCCACCGCGATGTCCCGCTGACCGCGGATCGCCGCCATCACGCTCGTGGCCACCTCCGGCAGCGAGGTGCCTGCTGCCACGATCGTCAGCCCGATCACCAGTGGGCTGAGTCCCATCGCCGTCGCCAACGACATCGCGCCATCGACCAGCCATCTCGAACCCAGAACCAGCATCGCCAGTCCGACCACGATGAAAAGCAAATTCATCACGATCGAATTGCCTGCTTTGGGTTCTTCCGCGCTGGCCATCTCCGGCGGATCGCGGCGAGTCGCCTCACCCATCGATTCCTTCTTCTGTGTTTTTCGCCCGATGATTGCCGTCATCGCGGTGTAGCCGATGATGCCTGCAAAGAGGATCAGCCCATCCACGCGACCGAGCACGCCATCGAGCGACATTACCCAGAGAAGAATTGAGGCCACGATCATCAGCGGCACATCGATCCGCACAAGCTGCTGATTCACGACGAGCGGAATGATCAGTGCTGAAATGCCCAGGATGAAGAGCACATTGAAGATATTTGAGCCAACGACATTGCCCATGGCGATGTCGGCCTTGCCTGTGAGTGCCGCACTGATGCTCACCGCCAGTTCCGGAGCGCTGGTGCCAAACGAGACGACGGTCAGCCCGATCACCAGCGGTGAGACGCCCACCGCAGCGGCCAAACACGAGGCCCCTTTCACCAATGCTTCAGCACCGATGACGAGGAACACCAACCCCAGCACGAAGAGGAACAGCGTGATAATGTCCATATGAAATAGATAGTGTATCTGCCGTCTTGATTCACGTGCGGCGTGCATGGCCGCCGGGGAGAACGTGCCGTCTGGTGGATTCCGGTCGGCGGGCCGGTTGGCGTGTGGCTACGGCCAATCGAGCGCGAGGTCCAGCCATGGGGCGTCGTGCGTCGGCCATCCTGTGCTGACGCGGTCAATGCCCGTTCTTGCGATTGCGGCGACTGTGTCCGGGCGAATGCCGCCGGATGCTTCGAGGATCACGTCCGCCGCAGCGCGATCCCGCATCGCCACACAGGCGTCGAGCTCGTCGAGTTGCATGTTGTCGAGGAGGACAACGTCGGGCCCGGCGTCGAGGACGGGTCCGAGCTGATCGATCGAATCGATCTCGATCTCCACGACCATCGCGGCAGCTCGCTCAGGTGGAAAGGCCTTGCCGAGAAACTTGCGAGCGCGGGTCACAGCCTCGGCGGGCGTGATGCCGTCGGCCTGAAGCGCCGCGAGGTGGTTGTCTTTGATAAGCACCGCATCATAGAGACCGAGGCGGTGGTTCCAGCCTCCGCCGACGCGGGTGGCGTACTTGTCGAGGAGTCGCCAGCCGGGCACGGTCTTGCGGGTGTCATAAACACGGCAGCGGGTGCCGGCGACTGCATCGACAAGCTTCCGTGTGGCCGTGGCGACGCCTGAGAGCCGACCCATGAGATTGAGCACCACCCGCTCGGCGGCGAGCACGCTTCGCGTGAGGCCAGCGAGCGTTGCAACCGTCTGGCCCGCCGAGACGACCGTGCCATCTTCGACGAGTGGCTCGAGCACCAGATCGGGATCGGCCACTTTCGCCACGATGGCCGCCGCAGGCAGCCCAGCGATCACGCCCGACTTCCGCGCGACCACGGCGAGACTGCTTCCGGCATCCGCCGGCACGAGGGCCACGCTTGTCCAGTCACACTCGTGGCCAAGATCCTCGACAAACCAGCCTTGGGCTCGAGTGGCGACATGCCGCGCGAGGTGGTCGTCCCACGTGAGTTGGCGGAAGCTGGGCGGTGGAGGTTTGTCGCGATCGGCGGGCAGGGACTGGGCCATAGCGTTCAGGGCAGGCGGGAGACCGTTGCGAGGGCGATAGACAGCTTTTTTCCGCAAAACCAGCCAGTCCCCGAAGATCGGCTTTCGGCGGTGGGCGACGGGTGGAACGGAGGGCCGTATCCTATCCAGGTTGTTGCCGCCTCGCACACTCCCTTTGACCAGGCCACGATGAACGCCCCCGACCAGCCATCCCCGATCTTCCCTGCCCGAAGCCAGCCGCTCATTGCGGCGGCGGTCGCGATCGGACTGGCAGGTCTCGCCGGTTGGTTCATTTTCGCGGGCGGCTTGCAAGGCGGCCTTGTCCACCACGACAACCCGCCGACGGCCACGGCTGTCTTCACCGTCAACATCAATGCCGCCGGTGTTTCCGAGCTTTCCCAGTTACCGGGGCTGGGAGCCATCACTGCTCAAAAAATCGTGGACTACCGCAAGGCCAACGGACCGTTCACGAGTCACGAAGACCTGCTCGCCGTGCCGGGGGTGGGGCCCTTCACACTCGATGCGTTGCGTCCCCATCTCCGGCCAATCCGTAAGCGGCGGGAGACCCCATGACAACCGCGGCGCTTCAGCCTGGTGTGTTCGAGCTCGTGGCCCCGTACCAGCCTGCTGGTGATCAGCCAGCCGCGATCGACGCGCTGGTGCGGGGTGTCACCGAAGGGCGGCCTTCGCAGGTGCTCATGGGCGTGACCGGTTCGGGCAAGACGTTCACGATGGCCAATGTCATTGCCCGCGTCGGCCGATCGACGCTTGTTCTGTCACACAACAAAACCCTCGCGGCCCAGCTCTACGCCGAGTTTCGTGATTTCTTCCCGCACAACGCCGTGCACTACTTCGTCAGCTACTACGACTACTACCAGCCTGAGGCCTACATTCCCCAGCGGGACATCTACATCGAGAAAGACGCCGCGATCAACAAGGAGATCGACCGGCTGCGGCTCGCGGCCACGAGCGCCCTGGTGAGCCGCAAGGATGTCATCGTGGTGGCAAGCGTGTCATGCATCTACGGCCTCGGCTCGCCTGACGATTACCGTTCAATGGTCATTCGGCTGGCCACGGCGATGCCCCTCACCCGTGATGCCCTCCTTGAAAAGCTCGTCTCGATCCACTACGAGCGGGGCGACATGGCCCTCGAGCGCGGCAAGTTCCGGGTCCGCGGTGACTCGATCGACATCTGGCCTCCGTATGACGAACTGGCAGTGCGGGTCGAGTTCTGGGGAGACGCGATCGACTCGATTGCGGTCATCCATCCGACGAGCGGCGAAGTGGCCGGCCGCAAGGACGAGATGTATTTCTACCCGGCGCGGCACTTTGTCATGCCGGAGGACCGCGTGCGTGCGGCCGTGGGAACGATCCGTGACGAACTCGAAGCGCGGCTCGAAGAGCTCAAGAGTCAGGGCAAGCTTCTCGAGGCGCAAAGGCTCAATGCCCGCACTCGCTTTGATATTGAGATGCTCCTCGAAGCGGGGTTCTGCCCCGGCATCGAGAACTATTCGAGGCCGCTCTCGGGCCGAGCGGCCGGCAGCACCCCGACAACGCTCTTCGACTATTTTCCAGATGATTTTCTTTTCTTCGTCGATGAATCGCATGTCACGGTGCCACAGGTGCGGGGTATGTATGCCGGCGACCGCAGCCGGAAGATGACGCTCGTCGATCACGGCTTTCGGTTGCCAAGCGCCCTCGACAACCGCCCGCTGATGTTTGAGGAGTGGGAAAAGCGGCTGTCGCAGACGGTCTTCGTGTCGGCGACGACAGGTCCGTGGGAACTGGCCCGGACCGGTGGCGAGGTCGTGGAGCAGGTCATCAGGCCAACGGGCCTGCTCGATCCGGTGATCGAGATCGTGCCGGCCAAGCAGCAGGTGGTCCACCTCTCCGGCGAGATCGACAAGGTGGTCGCCGCCGGCCAGCGGGTGCTCGTGACGACGCTTACCAAGAAGCTCGCCGAGGATCTCACAACCTATTACCAGGAACGCAAGGTGCGATGCCGCTGGCTGCACAGCGAGCTGGATGCCTTTGAGCGGGTCGAACTGCTCCGTGACCTCCGAGCGGGAACGATCGATGTGCTCGTCGGGGTAAACCTCCTCCGTGAGGGGCTCGATCTTCCCGAGGTGTCACTCGTGGCAATCCTCGATGCCGACAAGGAAGGTTTTCTGCGAAGTGAGACATCGCTCATGCAGACAATCGGCCGCTCGGCACGGAACGTCGATGCCCGTGTGATTCTCTATGCCGACACGGTCACCGAGTCGATGCGTCAGGCGGTGGATGAAACCCGCCGCCGCCGTGCCCTTCAGGAGGAGTACAACCGCGAGCACGGGATCACGCCGGAGACGATTCGCAAGGAGATCCGCGCAGGGATCGAGGCGGAATCGTCATCGCGGGCCATCGCCTACGAGGCGGTTGGGCGGGGCAACGACGATCGTCAGCGGCAGGAGGAGCTCCTCGAACAGCTCGAGGCCGACATGATGGAGGCCGCCGCCGCGCTCGACTTCGAGCGGGCCGCCCGGATTCGAGACGAGATTGCGAACCTTCGTGAGGGCCGTGGTCGCGGAGCATCGCGGGGCAGGGGGCGTCGCGGTGGTGGAGGCCCGGGGCGTATCCCTCGGCCGAAGCAGATGTGATGATAAATCCATGAATGACCAGCCCGCGAGTCGGAGCAAGGGCGATACGGCCCGTCTCCTGGAGGCCGCATGCCGCCTTCTCGACATCCAGGACCGTGAGCGGCGGCTCATTGCCTACGAGATCCACGACGGCCTCACCCAGTACCTTGCCGGCGCGCACATGCACCTCCAGGCCAGTGAGGCGGCGATCGGAGATTGCCCAGCGGCAGTCGATCTCCGCGAGGGCATCCGGCTTGTCGCCGCGGCGGCTGCCGAATCACGTAGGCTCATCGAGGGCTCGAGGCTGTCACTCGTGGACGATCTCGGAGTCGTGCCCGCGATCGAATCCTTGATCATCAATGGCCATGACCAAGGGCCTCGGGTTCGCTTCCACTCCGACCTGCCCGGCCCGCGGCTGCTGGCGGCGATCGAGGCAACGATCTTTCGGATCGTCCAAGAATCACTCGCGAACGCCCGGAATCACGCCGGTGCGGACATGGTCACCATCGAGCTTTCCCGTACGAGCAGCGCTGTCCGAATCCGTGTGACCGACGACGGCCACGGGTTCGATCCCGCTGATGTTTCCGAAGACCGATTCGGCCTCGAGGGTATCCGTCAGCGAGCAACGCTTTTTGGTGGCGAGGCGTGTATCCAGTCAGCGCCAGGGCAGGGCACGACGATCGACGTTGTCTTGCCCGTGTTGTCTGCCCTGCAGAGCTGACGGGGTCAGGCCGCCTTCTGCATCGCTTCGAGCGAACGGCCGAGACGGCGGCGGCTCTTGCCCTCAGTCGATTCGATGACGGTCGGATCACTCTTCACGGCAAGACGGTCACGGAGTGACTGTGCGAGAGACGCTCCGAAATCCTCTTCGCGGTTGCGGTTTCCAATGTCTTCAACGGCGTCCACGAAACCGAGCACCACGGCCTCACGAACACCCTCACGCACCCAGTGAAAAAAGCCCATTGCCGTTCCCCTCCCGTGTCTTGTTTCGCGGGTCGGCGCACGCCTTCCCGACACCGTTGTGTATCGGCCTGGCAGGCCGCAGCCTGGATCGAATCATGCTGCAGGACGGGCCCCGGATTCTGGGAAGGCTATGCCGGTTCGCCAATCGCCTGTCGCCGCACGCAGACAAGACAGATATCGTCGGCGACCGCTGCCCCCGACACATGCCGCTCCACGTCGGCAAGGATTCGACGACCAAGATCGCCAGCGGAAGCCGCTGGTTTGGCCATGACCACTTCGAGCTGTTCGAGCCCGTAGCAGTTGTCGGCGTGGTCCATCGCCTCGGTGACACCGTCAGTGCAGACGACAAAGATGCTTTCGGGCGGCAACTCGACCGTGCAGGAGTGGAACACGTGGCCCGGCGCCATCCCGAGTGGCAATCCGCCGAGGTCGCCAGCCACCTGTCGCACGCCCCCTGAGTCTCGCAGGAAAACCGGCAGATGCCCCGCGTTGCAGATCTCGACGGCATGCCGGCTCGGGTCGAGCACGGCAACCAAGAACGTTGCGAAGTGATCGTCCCATCCACCCCGAAGAAAACTCTCGTTGACGAGCGACACGGCCTTCCCGAGGTCGGGTTCGCTGGCAAGGCAGTAGCGGATATCGGCCGAAAGGGCTGCCATGAGAAGGGCGGCGGCGACTCCCTTGCCTGACACGTCGGCGAGCACAACTGCCACCTTGCCGCCCGGGAGCGGAACGTAGCTGAAGAAGTCTCCGCCGACATGCCGCGCCGGCTCATAGAAGTCGAAAATCTCGTAGCCGGGGACTTCCGGAGGTCGGGTTGGGAGGAGCCCCTGCTGCACGCGATGGGCCAGTTCGAGATCGCGAGCAAGCTGCTCTCGTTCCACCCGCTCCTCGTGGGCGATAGCCTGCTCGATCACCTGCGACGCATGGCTGGCGATCCCTGCCAAGACATCGAGGTCGGCCTCGTTGAATCCACCACGGAGATCGCGGGCATCGACCTGGAGAACCCCGAGCACCTTCCCGTCATGATCGGTCACGGGCACGGCCATCACCGACCGGATGCTCCCGACCATCACGCTCGCATTTGCCTCAAAACGACTGTCGGTGGCGGCGTCTGCAGAAAGAATGGCCTGTCGGGACGTGGCGACCCGCTCGATGAGAGTGCGGCTCAGCCGCACGGGGCCATCATCGGGCTGCTTCATCCGCCGGGCCCGGAGCTTGAGTTTTCCTGTCGGTGGCTGAACCAGGAGAACAAAGCCGCGGTCAGCCTGCGGAAACACCTCGAGCAGCCCGTCAAGGAGTCGCGGGAGCACCTCGTCCACGGACAACGATGCACCGATCGCACGGTTGAGTCCGAGCACTGCACGGAGCTTCGCCTCGGTGTGCTGGCCGAAGTCTGTCTCGATCGACGGTTGTGGCATGGCCACCTGCGACACGATCACCGCGTCGCGATGGCCCTCGAGTTCACCCTCGCCGTCATCGAAATCGGTCTCAACCGCAGCAATCGTCACCGACCGGTTGATGCTGGTGTCGGCATCGAACAGGAGCCGCTGGCCGCAAATCGACACCACGTCGCCGTCTTCGAGTCGGCGCGGGGCCGTGATCTGAACGTCGTTGACGAGCGTGCCGTTGCGGCTTCGCAGATCCTCGATCGTGACACCGCCGGGCGTGACGGTGAAAGCGGCGTGCTGGCGGCTCACCGACGCGACGTCGAGGACGATCTCACAATCGGGATGGCGACCGATCACGAGTCTTCCCATGGGGAGGGGCAGTTGCTCGCCGGATCGACTGCCCGTTTGGAATGCGATGACGGCCACTGGACGGATCCCTGACTGGCTTCCCTGGTGCCTCTGCAGCCCAGGCGAGCTTGAATTGCCGCCGATTGGCAGGCCGGGTACGCTGACTGAGTCTAGCGACACCGTTGGGGAATGGTGTAACGGTAGCACGACTGGCTCTGAACCAGTTAGTCTAGGTTCGAATCCTAGTTCCCCAGCCTTGGACCTCACGCGCCGGCAGGCTTTCGCGAGCGTATTTGAGAGTGGACGGCATCGGAGAGGGACTTTCTTGGGCGAGCAGGATTTTCGCCGTCGGACTTGCCATGTTTCTCCCTGCCGTCGTTGGCGGCTGGGCTGATGCCAAGTTCGGAACGTCGTTTCTTGGGCCAGCGGGCCTCGTTTTAGGGTTTGTTGTGGGCCTGACATGGCTTGTTCGCATGGCCCGTGGGAGGCGTTCCCCGTGACGGTCCGCCCCGCCAAAGACGGGCTGATGACAGTGGTCGGGGCAGCGACGCTCATGGCCGTGCTGGCCGTGGCCACCGGTATCGCGTGGGTCTCTGCCGGAGATGATCCGCTCCGCCGTCGTGCGATCTTGTTCGCAGCATCGATCACTGGATGTGCGGCCCTATCGGGCTGGATGTTTAGTCGAATAAGCCGAGGAAGAGACGCAGCCACGGCAATCGCCGGCGGCCTTGGCGCGTCACTGGCCAGGCTCGCTCCTATGCTTGCGGCCCTCGCCTGGGTGTCGACCCAAGAGGGGGGGCTCCGCGCCGCAGGGGCCGCCGGATTGCTCGTCGCTTTTTATCTCCCCCTGCTCGCAGCGGATATCTTGCTGACGATCCTCGCAGGCCCCGGAGGCCGCCGGAACGGCGGCGCCGACACGGTGAATTGACGCGCGGGCCCCTGGTGCCCCACACTCTCCGCCACGACGACCCATTCTCGCCAGCCTCGCCCCGATGTCCGCACACGACCCGATATTCCACCTCAAGGACGCCTACTACTTCGAGGTTCCGAAGGCGCTGTGGCGGCAGGACTGGACCGACGTGGGCCAAGTTCCGCAGTGGCTCAGGGATGCGCACCCCCATGCGACCGTCCAGGAATTCAACGCGGCCCTTGACGGCAAGGTTCTCATCCCCCAGCCGTTTGCAACACTCGAGAATCTCTACTCGGTGAAGTCTGGCTTCGGGATTTCGAAGTACATGATCCTCGAGGTCGTGCTCGGAGTGATCCTGTTTTTTGTCTTTACGAGGTTCGCGAGGGGAGTGTCCTCAGGGGCGCCGCCGAAGGGGCGATTTGCGAACCTGCTCGAAACGTTCGTCCTTTTCATCCGCGATCAGGTTGCCAGACCCGCAATCGATTCGCATGACGATCATGGCCACGACGACCATGCCGACCACCATGGTCAGGTCAGCGGTCATGGTCACACGGCCGTCCTTGCGGCCCATGAGGGTGATCGGTTCGTGCCGCTCCTTCTGACACTGTTTTTCTTCATCCTTGGCTGCAACCTCTTCGGGATGCTGCCCTGGGCGGGATCGCCGACGGCGTCCTTTTCTGTGACGCTCGCCTTGGCTGGTGTCACGTTCATGACCGTGGTTGTCGCGGGAATGGCGAAGTTCGGATTCATTGGATTCTTCACCAACCAAGTGCCGAGCATGGACCTTCCGTTGCCGCTTGCGATCATTCTCAAGCCAATGATCTTCCTGATCGAAATGGGAGGATTGCTGATCAAACACGGCATCCTTGCCGTGAGGCTCCTTGCCAACATGGTGGCCGGCCACTTGGTACTTTTGGGCATCATGGGGCTGATCGTGGGCGCGGCGGCGTCATCCACGGGCACGTGGGCTACCGTCACGGGCATCAGCGTCGTGGGAAGTGCCCTTTTCAGCCTGCTGGAACTGTTCGTCGCATTCCTTCAGGCCTACATTTTCACGTTCCTTTCGGCCCTGTTCATTGGCGCGGCCGTGCATCAACACTAGGCTTGCCGCCATCCGGTCCGCCGGGTTTTCACCGTTATTCTTGGTTTCGTCTCACTCGTTCCGTTCCTTACGCCTCAGGAGTTTCATCTCGCATGATCCGTTCGCTTCTTTCGGTCCGCACGCTTGTTGCCGTTGCAGCCGTTGCATTCACCCTCGTTTGTGCTGACGTCGCCTTTGCCGCCGACGCTGAAGCAGCCCCAGCATCCAGGTCGCTCATTGATCTCACGAAGTACTTCGGCGTGGGGCTCACGGTGATCGGCGCGGCCTTCGGAATCAGTCGGCTTGCTGCAAGCGCGTATGAGAGCATGGCCCGCCAGCCTGAAGTGGCCGGTACCATCAACACGGCGATGATCATCGCGGCAGCACTCATCGAAGGCTTCACGTTTTTCGCGCTCTACATCTGTTTTGCGTCCTGATCGTTCGCCTATGAGTGGGCCACGACCTTGGTCGTGCCCCTGGACCGCCTCGGGAGGGCGGGCACCGGAGACTTCGAGTTTTCCGTCCTCCCGACGGACCGGTTCGATCGTTTTTGGGCCTTGAGGTTGCTGCCGTGAATTTTCGATCTGCGTTTGTTTCTCTCACGCGACGCTCTTTGTGCCGCCATGGGCTGGAGTGCTTGCTCGCGTCGATCGTTGCCGCGCTCGCTGTCGGGATGGTGCCGCAGGCGGCAGTGGCAGCAGGGGGCGGGGCGGCTCATGCGGAGCACGAAGACATCGGGTACTCGCCGATGCCGAGCACCGATCCTGCCGAGTTCAAGAGTGATTTGGCGATTTGGTCGTTTGCGGTATTCGCGGTGCTCATGCTGCTTCTCACGAGGTTTGCATGGAAGCCGATCATGGACGGGCTCGAGAAGCGGGAGCGAGGAATCGCCGACACGATCGCCGCCACGCATCGGGCCAACGAAGAGGCCAAGAGCATGCTTGCCTCCTACGAGCGACGTCTGTCCGAGGCTTCGGAGGAGGTTCGGGCCATGCTCGAAGAGGCGAGGAAGAATGCCGAGGTGACGAAGCAGGCGATCGTCGCCGAGGCTCGCAAGGCCGCTGACGAGGAACAGGTCAGGGCGAAGCGGGAGATCGGGCTGGCTCGGGACGAGGCGCTCTCCGCGATCGCCGAGCGGGCCGGCGAGCTCGCCGTTGATGTCGCCGGCAAGTTTCTCCGCGACAAGCTTTCGGCCGACGACCAGTCACGGCTCGTCCGTGACTCCGTGGCATCCATCCGCGCTACCCCCAGCATCAACTGATCGACTGAGTCTATCTGCATGGCCCACGCCGCCGACCGCCCATCGCCCTTCGACCCCTCCGCCGAGCGGATCGCGCGGGTCTACGCCCAGGCAATCCTTGACGCTGCTGACGCGGCCGGGTGCCGTGCTGAGGTGATCGAGGAGCTCGGGAGCTTTGTTCGCGACGTGCTGGGGAATGTGCCTGGTGCCGCAGCGGTGTTTGCGTCCCCCAGGGTGAGCGTCGAGCAGAAAGAGGCGGTGATCAATCGAGTCACGGAGGGGCGGCTTCGGCCAACAACCGTTCATTCGCTCTGCGTCCTCGCCCGTCATGACCGACTCGGGATTCTCGCCGAGGTGGCCGCTGCGACCCGCGCGATCGACGACGAAATGGCCGGTCGGAGGCAGGCAACGTTTACCACGGCGGTCCCACTCGCCGACGAGGATCGCCGTCGCATCGTGGCGGAAGTGGCGGATGCCGTTGGCTCTACGCTCGCCCCGTCCTTCGTCGTGAATCCCGACATCATCGGCGGCCTTGTCGTCCGCATCGGCGACACCGTCTACGACCAATCGATAGCCAGCGGACTCTCCCGCCTGGCCGGCAATCTTCACAGGAGAAGCATCCATGAAATTCAATACGGACGAGATCGCCTCACTTCTGCGTGAGGAGATCACCCAGTTCGAGTCGGGAATCGATGTTCGCGAGGTCGGGCGGGTGCTCGAAGTCGGCGACGGCATAGCCCGCGTTTGGGGTCTCTCCGGCGTGATGGCGGGCGAAATGGTCGAGTTTCCCAGTGGGGTCACGGGGCTGGCGTTCAACCTCGAGGAAAACTCCGTCGGTGTGATCATTCTCGGCGACTATCTGAAGGTCACCGAGGGTGACGAGGTGAAGAGCACCGGCCGCCTTCTCTCGGTGCCCGTCGGAGACGCCGTCATTGGCCGCGTCCTCGACCCACTCGGCAATCCACTCGACGGCAAGGGGCCGGTCGTGACCGACCTCCAGCGTCCTGTCGAAACGCTCGCCCCTGGTGTGGCTGACCGCCAGCCGGTTCGCGAGCCACTCCAGACCGGGATCAAGGCGATCGATGCCATGACCCCGATCGGTCGTGGTCAGCGAGAGCTCATCATTGGCGACCGCAAAACTGGGAAAACGGCGATCGGCATCGACGCGATCATCAATCAAAAGAACAGCGGCGTGAAGTGTTTTTATGTCGCTATCGGCCAGAAAGATTCGTCGGTCGCGGTAGCGATCGACATCCTTCGAAAGTATGGCGCGATGGACTATACGACCGTCATCGTGTCGGGTGCCTCGACGGCCGCGCCTCTGCAATACATCGCTCCCTATTCGGGCACGGCGATGGCGGAGCACTTCATGTACAACGGCGAGCACGCGCTCATCGTCTATGACGACCTCTCGAAGCAGGCCGTGGCATACCGTCAGCTCTCGCTGCTCATGCGGCGGCCGCCGGGACGCGAAGCCTTTCCGGGCGACGTGTTCTACGCCCACAGCCGTCTCCTCGAGCGTTCAGCAAAACTCTCGGCGGAGAAGGGGGGCGGATCGCTCACGAGCCTGCCAATCATCGAGACGCTCGAAGGCGAGGTTTCGGCCTACATTCCCACGAACGTGATCTCAATCACCGACGGCCAGATCTACCTTCAGCCCGACCTCTTCTTCGCGGGCCAGCGGCCCGCCATGAACGTCGGTATTTCGGTGTCTCGCGTGGGCGGTGCTGCCCAGACAAAGGCCATGAAGAAGGTCGCTGGCGGTCTCCGTCTCGACCTGGCAAGTTTCCGTGAGCTCGAGGCGTTTGCCCAGCTCGGTACAGACCTTGACGCAGCTACGCAGCAGCGGCTTGACCGCGGCTATCGGATGGTGGAGTTGCTCAAGCAGGGTCAGTTCGCCCCGATGGATATCGTCGATCAGGTGATGAGCATCTATGCCGGCACCCGTGGCCACCTCGACGACGTCAAACGAGACGAGGTCGCCGACTGGGAGAAGAGTTTCTTGACGTTTGTTCGCGACCAGATTCCCGAACTGCGGGCCCGGATCGCGGATACCAAGGAGCTCGACGGCGAGGGTGAGCGTCAGCTCGAAGCGGCGATCGCCGAGTTCAAGCGGCAGCGTGCCGCGAAGGGGGCCGCCGAGGCACGTCAGCCAGTCGGCGTCGGCCGCTAACCCCCCAAGAAAAGCACACCACCAGGATTCAGCGGCGATGGCAAAAGCTCGGGCACTCGATCGACGGCGGAAGTCGGTGCGGAATATCCGCAAGATCACCCGCACGATGGAGCTCATTGCAACGGCGCGGTTCAAGAAGGCGATGGACCGCTCGATCGCGGCCCGCGACTACACAAAGCAGCTCGCCAAAATCCTCGGCAACATTGCAGCGGTGGGAGCCGATGTTGCCCATCCGCTTCTCGAAGTGCGGCCCACAACGCGGACAGCGGTGCTCGTGCTCACTGGCAATCGCGGCCTCTGCGGTGGCTACAACTCCAACGTCATTCGTCAGGCGGTCGCGCTCCTCGGTCAATGGAAGAGCGAGCAGGTCGGTATGCATGTGAGCGTGTCGGGCAAGCGGGGCATCGCGGCCATGAAATTCCGCGGCGTTGACATGGCCGAGCGGTATACAAACTTCGAAGACAAGCCGGAGTTTGCCGCCGTGGCCCCGATCGGGCAGGCCTACCTGCAGGCTTATGCGGCTGGTGAAATCGATCGGCTCGATGTCGTCTATACGAAATTTCACGGGATTGCGAAGCAGGAAGCGACATTCGAAACGCTCCTGCCGCTTGCCCCTCCTGAGTCCGAGGCCGCTCCGGCAAAGCTTGCGAGCGACGAATACGACTTCTACCCCTCGGCCGAGAGCATTCTTGCGGAGCTCCTTCCGGCCAGCTTCATGGCACGACTCTTCAAGTGCTTCCTTGACGCGGCCGTGAGCGAGCAGGTGGCCCGGATGGTGGCAATGAAGGCGGCCACGGAGAACGCCGGCGGCCTGATCAAGAATCTGTCGCGGCAGTACAACCGGGCCCGGCAGTCGCAAATCACAGGCGAGATCATGGAAATCCTCGGCGGCGTCGAGGCACTCAAGCAATAGATGGTGCGCCCACGAGCGTGGACAACATATATCCGTCGATGCTGCGGACCTTTGGCCGCAGCATCGACGGTGACCCGAATAGAACACGATTCAACCAGCAGGAGTTATCGAGAGAGTCATGGCAACAGCAACCTCGACCGGCCGTATTACTCAAGTCATCGGCTCGACGTTCGACGTCGAGTTTCCGGAGGACGCGATCCCAGCGATCTACAACGCTGTCCGTATCGACAGTGAAAAGAAGGGCATCGCACTTCACCTTGTTGGGGAGGTGCAACAGCACCTTGGTGGCGGGAAAGTTCGCTGCGTCGCCCTGGGCTCCACGGACGGCCTTATTCGAGGTGAAGAGGTGGTCGATACCGGTGCTCCGGTGTCGGTGCCCGTCGGCAAGGCCACGCTTGGACGCGTGTTCAACCTCCTTGGTGAGCCTATCGACAAGCGTGGCCCCGTCGAGACGGAGGAGCGCTGGCCAATCCATCGCGACCCACCGCCTGTGACCGAACTCTCGACGAAGACCGAGCTGTTTGAAACGGGCATCAAGGTTATTGATCTCCTGACGCCGTTTGTGCGAGGTGGCAAGGCGGGGCTCTTCGGCGGTGCCGGTCTCGGGAAGACGGTCATCCTCACCGAGCTCATCGCCCGTATCGCCTCGGCCCACGGTGGCTATTCGGTGTTTGCTGGCGTTGGCGAGCGGACCCGCGAGGGCACCGACCTCTGGCTCGAAATGCAGGAGGCCAAGATCGGCGACACCGGTCGCAGCGTCATCGAGCAGACCTGCATGGTCTTCGGCCAGATGAACGAGCCACCCGGCGCCCGTCTCCGCGTCGCCCTCTCGGCCCTGACAATGGCCGAATATTTCCGCGACACGACCGGTGCCGACACGCTGCTCTTCGTCGACAACATTTTCCGGTTCTCGCAGGCAGGCAGTGAAGTGAGCGCCCTGCTCGGTCGTATGCCGAGCGCCGTGGGTTACCAGCCGACGCTTGCTACGGAGATGGGTGCGCTCCAGGAGCGAATCACGTCGACGGCCAAGGGGGCAATCACGAGTGTGCAGGCCGTGTATGTGCCGGCTGACGATCCGACCGACCCGGCTCCGGCTACGGCCTTCGGCAACCTCGACGCTTTCCTCTATCTGGAGCGATCGATCTCGGAAAAGGGCATATATCCTGCCGTGGATCCGCTGGCGTCGTCCAGTCGAATCTTGGACCCGCAGTACGTCGGCGAGCGGCACTACGCCATTGCCCGTCGTGTGCAGCGGACGCTCCAGCGGTACCGCGAACTGCAGGACATCATCGCGATCCTCGGTGTCGATGAGCTTTCCGAAGAGGACAAGCTCGTCGTCCATCGCGCCCGTCGCATGGAGCGATTTCTGTCGCAGCCGTTCCTCGTGGCGGAGGTGTTTACCGGCAAGCCTGGTGAAATCACGAGCCTGGCTGACACGATTCGGTCATTCGAGGAGATCGCCGACGGCAAGTGGGACCATCTCCCAGAGCCGGCCTTCATGTACGTTGGTCCGATCGAACAGGCCGAGGAACAGGCCAAGAAGATGGCCGCAAAGGCCTAATCCACGTCGTTCCCGAAGAACCGAAAGTACGAACCTATGGCCGACTCCAAGCGCTCCGCCGGTATTCGTTGCCTTGTCGTCACGCCCGAGACGACTGTGCTCGACGCGTCGGCGAAGTCCGTGGTGTTGCCGCTCGAAGATGGTGAGCGTGGTGTGGCCCGTGGTCACGCCGCGTTTATCGGCCGTCTCGGTGCCGGTGAGGTTCGGATCGTGACCGCCGAGGGAGCCGAGACGGTCCACCGAACCTTCGTCGAAGGTGGTTTTGTCGAGGTGTCGCACGACTCCGTGACGGTGATCACGCAGCGTGCCGTGCCGGGCGACAAGCTCGATCTTGTTCGTGCCCGATCCGACCTCGTCGATATCTCTGCCGTGCCCGCCGTTGGCGACGAGGCCATCGACGCTAAGCTGCGAGCCCAAGAGGCCGCCCGCGCGATCATCCGGATCGCCGAACGCTCTCGCCGCTGAGAGTGCCGCCGGCCGAAGTTCTTTGGGTTATCGCCGGGCAGTGGCCTCGACGATGGCTGCGGCCATGTCGCCGAGGGGCACTGCCCGATCGACGACGCCGAGATCGATGGCTGCCCGCGGCATGCCGTAGACGACGCAGGTCGATTCGTGTTCGGCCAGGGTTTTCCCGCCCGCCTCGCGAACCGCTTTCAGACCCAGCGCCCCGTCGCTCCCCATGCCGGTAAGAAGGACGGCCACGACATGTGGTCCCGCCGCTTCGGCGGCCGATCGGAACAGCACATCCACGGCCGGCCGGCAGTGGTGAAGCGGTGGCGAGCGAACCAGACGGGTGCGGAAGCCGCCGCCGCGATGCTCAACCGCCAGGTGAATATTGCCGGGGGCGATGACGCACTCACCCGGACGAAGCGGCTCATCGTCCCCGGCCTCCCGCACGTGGAGGCCCGCAAGGGTGTCAAGCCGCTCGGCAACGGCCCGTGAGAACGCGGCTGAGATGTGCTGCACAACCGCGACCGGAGGAAGTTCCGTGGGCAGAAGGGGCACGAGCCTGCGGAGTGCCTCGACCCCGCCCGTCGAAGCTCCGATGACGATAATCTGTCGGTCGTGAGGTGGCCGGCCTGAAGGTCGCACCGGTACGGGAGGGCCGGCCGTCGGTGACGGTGGTGCGGGAGGCAGCCGCCGCAGGTGGCGGCCAGCTTCAGCGGCTGCCTTTAGGTGCCAAGCGAGCTTGTCGCCCAAGCCGCCCAGGGACATGGTCCCATCGGGTTTCGCCAACACATCGACTGCCCCAGCCTCCATTGCCTCGAGTGCCGCCTGCGACCCGGCCTGGGTCAGCGAGCTGACCACCACGACAGGCAGTGGATGATGCTTCATGAGAATCCGAAGGAACGTAAGCCCATCCATCCGTGGCATCTCGAGGTCGAGTGTGATCACGTCGGGATCGAGTCGTGCGATCTTCTCGCGGGCGATGTAGGGGTCTGGCGCCGTGCCCACGACCTCGAGCTCCGGGTCGCGGCCAAGGGCATCGCTGATCGCCTGGCGAACGAGTGCCGAATCGTCGATGACGAGGACACGGATTCGTCGTTTGTTGTCCGTCATCATGTTTCCGCCTCTCACGCCGGTCGCTCGTAGACCGCCGGCTTCACTTGTCGAAAGCGATGCCGGAGGCCGAGCAAACTCTCGGCGTGTCCCACGAAGAGATAGCCGCCGGGGGCCAGTTGGTCAAAGAGCCGCTCCACGAGCGTCTGCCGTGAGGCTTCTTCAAAATAGATCATCACGTTTCGACAGAAGATGACGTCCTGGCCGGCCGCCAACGGGTAGGCATCCTGGAAGAGATTGATGGCGACCGTCTGAACACGATGCCGAAGCTCCGGCTTGACGCGATAGAGGCCTTCCCGCTCGCCGAAGCCACGTCGGAAATACCGTTGGAGCCAGGATGGGTCTGGCAGCCGCACTTTGTCGGCCTCGTAGATGCCTGACCGGCACCGTTCGAGCATCCGTCGCGAGATATCGGAGGCGGTGATGTTCCAGCCCGTAACGGAAGCCGTCCGTTCGTACTCAGCCAGCACGATCGCCAGCGAGTAGGCCTCCTCTCCCGACGCCGCGGCTGCGCACCAGATCGTAAGTGGGCGGCTTGCTGCGATTGCTTTCCTGCCAAGCACCGGGAGGAGTTCCCAGGATAGAAACTCGAAGTGTGCGGGTTCCCGGAAGAATCCGGTATGGTTCGTCGAAATGAGATCGACGAGCCGCTCGGCTTCCTCGACGTTTCCCGTCGCCAGCAGGCGGCAATAGTCGTTGTAGCTCGCGAGGCCAAGGCTGCGAAGCCGCCCCGCCAGCCGCCCCGCCACGAAAGCCCGTTTGTCGGGGCCAAGGCGAATGTGGCTTCGGCGATAGACCAAGTCCGCAAGGAAGGCGTAGGCCCGTTCATCGGGTTGGGGATCAGGTGAGAGCATGCGTCTATCGAAAGAATAGTTCATTGGCTACGCCTGTCCTGATTTCCAACCAACCGGATCATCGGGGACGGCCCGCGGACAGTCGACCATTTTCGTGTCCATCGAAAATTGGTCTTGACTATTTTACGATGCTACTAAAAATGGTCAGAATGGATTTTGTTACTCGCATTTACGACACGATGCTCGCAGAACACCTGGCCAACCACCGCCAGGTCGCTCTGGTGAGTGGGCCGCGCCAGGTCGGCAAGACCACCACCTGTCGCAACCATGCCGACAGCTACGCCAACTGGGACAACACGGATGACCGGGCCTCGATCCTCGCTGGGCCTGCAGCCATGGCCCTGGAACTCGGGCTTCAGGGACTTCGATCCAAGCCGCCGGTTGTGTTGTTCGACGAGCTTCACAAGTTTCCACGATGGAAGCAATTTCTCAAAGGCTTCTATGACAGCTATGGCGACCGTGTTCGCGTCGTTGTCACGGGCTCGAGCCGACTCGATACCTATCGGCGGGTCGGCGACAGTCTCATGGGCCGCTATTTCCTGTATCACATGCACCCATTCTCGGTGGCCGAAGCGATCCAATGTGAGTTGCCCGATCCTGAGCGAATCGTCCGAACACCAAGAAGACTCGACGATCGCGACTTCGCCGCTCTGTGGGAGCATGGCGGGTATCCGGAACCTTTTCTAAAACGGGATCCGCGTTTCAGTCGCCGCTGGCAAACGCTCCGCACCCATCAACTGCTCCGGGAAGACCTCCGTGATCTGACGCAGGTGCAACAGATCGACCAAATCGGCGTCTTGGCACGGATGCTTGCCAAGCGGTCGGGATCACAAATCACGTTCAGCAACCTTGCCAGAGACGTGCAGGTTTCAGTGGATACGGTGCGTCGCTGGGTCGAGACGCTCAGCAGCCTCCATCACGGATTCCTGATCAAACCCTGGTTCAAGAATGTGACCCGGTCGCTCCGGAAAGAGCCGAAGTGGTTCCTGCGGGACTGGGCAGAGATCGAGGATCCTGGAAGTCGCGCCGAGACGTTTGTGGGCTGTCATTTGCTCAAAGCGGTCGATGGCTGGAACGACCTGGGGCTTGGCAAGTTCCAGTTGTCGTATCTCCGCGACAAGGAAAAGCGTGAGGTCGATTTTGCCGTGATTCGCAACGCGAAGCCGTGGTTTCTGGTGGAGGTCAAGCATGCCGAAGCATCGCTCAACCCGGCTCTGCGTACTTTCCAAGAGCAGACCAAGGCGCCCTTCGCCTTTCAGGTTGTCATTGACACGGATTACGTTGACGCTGACTGCTTCGCCAGGCCGCAAGGGCCGACCGTGGTGCCCGCCCGCACACTTCTTTCGCAACTGTTCTGACAAACGGTCAGCACTGAGGTGGACCCCGGATTTCGGGCGCCCTGATAAGGTGGAGCATTCCGGGTGGGAGGCCCCCTATCAGGAGCAGGATGATGCCAGGAAAGCGACGAGTATTTGGACCTTCATTTAAGGCGAAGGTGGCCCTTGCGGCGGCGAAGGATGATCGGACGACGGCTCAGTTGGCGAGCCAGTTTGGCATCCACGCGAGCCAGGTGACTGCCTGGAAGAAGCAGTTGATGGGGCAGGTCTCCGAGCTGTTCGTCGATGGGCGACAACGGCGGGCCGAGGAGGCCACAGATGAGCAAGAACTGTACGAGCAGATCGGCCGCCTGAAGATGGAGGTCGAGTGGTTAAAAAAAAGCTGCCGAGGTCGCCTGAAGTGAAGCGTCGATGCATCGATCCCACCCATGAGATTGTGAGTGTGTCGCGGCAATGCGAACTGGTAGGGCTTGCTCGGAGCAGCTGGTTCTACGAGCCGTTGGGCGAGTCCGTGGAGAACCTGGCTTTGATGCGGGAGATCGATCGCCTGTACATCAAGCGGCCGTTCTTCGGCAGCCGCAAGGTGTGCGATTATTTCGGCATCAACCGCAAGCGTGCGCAGCGGCTCATGCGCCTGATGTGTCTCGAGGGAGTTCATCCCAAGCGATCGACCAGTCGGCCTGCTCCAGGGCACAAGATTTACCCCTATTTGCTGCGGGATATGGAGATCAGCCGTCCCGACCAGGTGAGGGCAAGCGACATCACGTATATCCCGCTTCAGCATGGATTCCTCTACCTGACGGCGGTGATGGACCTCTTCAGCCGCAACGTCTTGTCGTGGCGACTCTCGAACACACTCACGGGCGACTTTGTCGTGGAGACCTTCGATACGGCGCTCTCACGGGCGCGGCCAGAGATCTTCAACACGGATCAAGGATCACAGTTCCCGGCGATGGCCTTCACGAGCCGATTGGAAAGGAGCGGTGTGTTGATCTCGATGGATGGTCGTGGCCGAGCACTGGACAACGTGTTCGTCGAGCGGCTCTGGCGATCGGTCAAGTACGAGGAGGTCTACCTGCGTGACTACGCCGACGGCTGGGAGGCCGAGCAATCACTTGGGGAGTACTTCGACTTCTACTGCAACGAACGACCGCACCAGGCCCTCGGCTATCGGACACCGGCGGATGTGTATGGGGAGGTCTGACGCGACGCGAACGTTCGCGCTCAAATCTCCGTTGAGGCGGACTCTCTACCTACTTCACC
>JBGTKO010000450.1:0-6036 GCA_041744595.1 Pirellulales bacterium | reverse complement strand
TTCGAGACGTGGCCGATTCGACAGCCGCACCGGCCTGGGGGCATGCCACGGATCGTCGCTGGCGGGAAGCAGCCACCGGTGCGGTGCGTCTGCTCGGCCGTCACGGTCGTGTGCTCACCGCTGGAGGCCTCCTTCCATCGGTGTTCTCCAAACCGCTGCTCGATGCCGTCGATGGCCTCGGACGTCGGCGGACACGAACGGTCAAGGCCGTCCAAAACGCTCCTCGGAAGGCCGGCAAGCCGCGGCGGTTCATCCGCCGTGACCTTCATGATGCCACGGCGGCGATGGCCGTCATGCGAACAGGGTGGGATGCCGGAAGCGTCCGCGTCCTGATCGACTATTCGTCCCCTGTTCCGTTGCTCGAGATCGCGGTGGCGGATCGGCTTCTTGTCGCCGGCCCTTGGACCTGGGAAGTCGCGCACAACGGCCACCCCCAGGACGCCGAGGGGCCGTGGACGATGTCCTGTCATGAATCGGAACGGAATGCCACGTTTCTTGAGATCACTGCTCCGCTGCCCGGCGGCAGGCAGTTCGAGCGACAGATCATTCTCCTGCCGCAGGATCGTGTGCTCGTGCTGGCCGACGCTGTGACGACGCCAGACACGCCGCCCGCAGCCGTGCCATATGGGACGTCGAACGGTGTCGCCGGAGTGACCTCAACGCTCCGGTTCACGTCCTCGCTGCCGCTGACGCCAGGGCTCGAAGCCGAACAGGCCGCCGAGACACGAGAGGTGATCGCGTTCGACACTGCCACTCGGTTGACCGCGATGCCGCTTTCGCTTCCCGAGTGGCGGTCGGCCTGTCGGGGCTCACTCACCGCTGACCAAAACAAGCTCACGTTGACGCATGAGACCGCTGGCCCGAGGTTCTACGCCCCTCTCTGGCTCGACCTCGATCTCCGCCGCGCCGGTCAGCCGCTGACCTGGCGTCAACTCACCGTTGCTGACACGCGGATCAACCTGCCACCCCACCAGGCCGCTGGCTTTCGCGTCCAGATCGGGCAGGACCAGTGGCTGCTCTACCGCGGCCTCGATGCCCCTCGGAATCGGACGCTCCTCGGGTGCAATGTCTCCTGCGAATTTCTCATCGGCCGTATCAAGCGCGACGGCACCGTGCGGCGGCTCATCGAAATCCAGTGATGGCACAGACGGGGCAGTCGCCGGCGCCCGATTGGGCACAGCGGCGACTTCAGGACAACGTGGCCGGAATACGCGATCGCATCGCGGCGGCCTGCCGGCAGGCCGGGAGGCTGGCCGGCGACGTGACACTCGTGGCGGTCACGAAGTATGTGTCGACTGACATGGCGAGGCTCGTCCTCAAGGCTGGGATCACCAGCCTTGCGGAGAGCCGGCCCCAGGTGTTGTGGAAAAAGGCCGCGGCCTTGGCGGGCGAGGAGCCTCTTCCACGATGGCACCTCATCGGACATCTTCAGCGAAACAAGCTCCGTCGCACGCTCCCCATCCTCGACGTGCTCCAGTCACTTGACAGTCTCCGGCTCCTCGAGGGGATTGAAGCGGAGGCGCGAAAGGAAGCGGAGGCGCGAAAGCAAGCGGAGGCGCGAAAGCAAGCGGAGGCGGGAGGAGCAGCAGAGGCGGGAACAGCCCCGCGGCGGCCTTGTCTCGATGTGCTTGTTGAAGTCAATCTCACGAACGATCCAGGCCGATCCGGCGCACTGCTCGACGACGTGCCCGCGCTCGTAGCCGCGGCGGCCCGCTCTCCGCTGGTCCACCTGAAAGGTCTCATGGGCATGGCCGCCCGCCCCGACGCTCATACCGATGCCCGCCGCGACTTCGCGCGGCTGCGACTCTTGCGAGATCGGCTGGCCTCGACGCTCCGTGATCCAACCGTCCTTGGTGAGCTTTCGATGGGAATGAGCGACGATTTTGAATCGGGCATTCTCGAAGGTGCCACGATCGTCCGTATCGGCTCGGCACTCTTCGAGGGAGTCGGGTAGGCGCTTGAGTCAGTCGTCGAACCGAACCTCGAGGATTTCATACTCGAGCTGACCGGCAGGCACGTCGATCTTCACCTTTTCGCCCACCTTGTGCCCCAGGAATCCCTGGGCGAGAGGGCTCGCCACGTTGATACGACCCGCATCAAAATCCTCTTCACCGGCACCGACGAGGACATACTCCTCTTCGTCGCCGAACTTCAAATCCTTGACCTTGATCGTCGCGCCAAACACCACCTCGTCGCCGGCCTCCTTGGCCCGCTCGACAATCACCGCCCGCGAGAGCTTGTCTCGCAAGAGATTGATCTTGGCCTGGAGCATGCCCTGGCTTTCCCGGGCCCCGTGGTACTCGGCATTTTCACTGAGATCCCCTTCGCTTCGAGCCGCAGCGATCCGCTGGGCGAGCTTCGGCATCTCCACGGTGTCGAGCTCCTCCACCTCCGCCTTGAGTTTTTCATAGCCGGTACGTGTCATGGGAATGCGATCAGACATACAAATAATCTCCTGATGAAAGGACGTGCCTCGTGGTTCGCCCGGCCGAGGCTCAGCCGGACGCTTCGGGCGTGTAAAGAAGCCTGCCGCAACTGCGGCAGGTGACAATGCGGCCCATCAGCAATTCAGACCGCATGTTGCTCGTCAATTGCTGGTGGCAGCCGCCGCAGCTTTGTTCGTCCGCTGCCGCCATGCCGTCGGCTCCCTTGTGTCGGACTACGCGGTCGTACTTCGAACGGACATCGGCCGTGAGCTCCTTTTCGACCTCGGAAAGCTCACTGCGGATCCGGCTCACCTCCTCCTCGAGCTGGCCCTTTTCCTCACGAATCCGGGTCTCGTCATCCGCGAGGATGCGCTTCGCAGCCGCGACGGCCTTCTCGGCTTCCGGCACGGCTGCCTTCAGACTATCGATGCCTTCGAGCGCTTCGAGGATCTCATCCTCGAGGACCTTCGTGGCCATCCGGTCTGCGGCAACTTGGTCACCGAGCGTCTGGTACTCGCGGTTGGTCTTGCAGGCGTTGAGCTTGCTCTCGAGGTCGGCAATCTTGGATTCCGCACTCTTGTGCTGGAGCTGCTTGTGGTCGGCGGCCATCCGAGCCTGCTTGACCGCCTGCTGCGCTGACTCGCGACGGCTTTCGGCGGCGTTGACGGCGGCGCTCAGTGCCGCCAGTCGGCGCGGTCCGGCGTCCAGCCGCCCCTGGAGGTCTTCCAGTTGGCGGTACATCCGGTGCAGGGTGCGGAGCGTTCCAGTGGCGACGGCGACAGACATACGACTCTCCGGCGGGACGGCCTTTCCGCCCCGCCGAAGAGTGTAGCCGACGGTTCGTGGCAAAAGCCATCCATGGCCTTTTGCCCACGTGCCTGACCGTTGCAAAGCCGAGGTTTGCGACGGTCGTTAGTCCTGCCCTGCCGCGGTCTTCAGCCAACGGCATTCTCGAGAAACGATTCGAGCTGCTGCGACCGGACCGGGTGCTGCAGCTTTTTGACGGCCTTGGCCTCGATCTGCCGCACCCGCTCGCGGGTCACGCGGAAGATCCGGCCCACCTCTTCGAGCGTGTAGGTGTAGCCGTCGGTCAGGCCGTACCGCAGTCGGATAATTTCCCGCTCGCGGTACGTGAGGGTCTTCAAGAGCGAGTCGATCCGATCACGGAGCAGACCGTGCGTCGTCGACTGTGTCGGGCTCGCGACACCGACATCTTCAACGAACTCACTGAAACTCGCGTCTTCGCTCTCTCCCACGGGCCGGTCGAGGCTCATCGGCTGACGGCCCATGTCGAGTACCCGCCTCGCTTCTTCGAGCGGCACCTCGGCGGCCGTTGCGATCTCCTCGGGCGACGGCTCCCGGCCCAGTTCGTGAAGGAGCTTCTTCGCCGTGTTCCGAAGCTTCGAGAGCACGTCGATCATGTGGACCGGAATGCGAATCGTACGGGCCTGATCGGCAATCGCCCGCGTGATCGCCTGCCGGATCCACCAGGTGGCATAGGTCGAGAACTTGAAGCCACGACGATACTCGTACTTATCGACCGCCCGCATGAGCCCTGTGTTGCCCTCCTGGATCAGATCGAGGAACGCGAGGCCGCGATTCCTGTACTTCTTGGCGATCGACACGACGAGCCGGAGGTTCGCGGCGGAGAGGTTCCGCTTTGCTCCCTCATAGTCCTGCCGAAGTTTCTCGAGCGTGCCCACCCGAGTCCGCAGCGACCGCGGACTCTCGAGCGTGGTGAGCATGAGGTCGCGAAGCTCCTTCCGCATGTCGGCTCGATCGTCGCACGACAGCTCACCCGCCTTCATCGCCTGGAGATCTCGCTGGAGATGGTCCATGCGAGAGGACATGCCCCGCAGGAGCTTGACGAGAGGCTGCACCCGGCGAGTCCGAAGGCTGAGCTCCTCGACAAGGACCAGGGACTTGGCCCTTGTTCGCTTGAAACGATTCCGGGCCGTCTTCGCCTCCTCGGCGGAGGTTCGCCGGCTGATGAGCATCCGAAAATCGCCACGGCTCTGGTTCATCAAACGGTCGAGCGTCGCGAGGTTATGGGGCATTCGGGCCTGAATCTGCTCCTTTGTGAGCCGCTCCGTGAGCGACACCTTGATGGTCCGATCAAACGGCAGACTTCCTTCGTGAACCTTTTGCAGTGTCTCCACGGTCGTTTGAAGTGAATAGGCGCAGCCGAGCACGGCTCGACGAAACCGCTTGCGGGTCACCTCGATCCGCTTGGCCAGTGATATTTCCTCGCGCCGCGTCAACAGCGGAATCTCCGCCATCTGCGCGAGATACATTCGGATCGGGTCATTGCCCGCGTTCGACGGCGGAGTGGTGATCGCCTCGTCCCGCTTCCGAGCCGGAACTGCGACCTGGAGGGGAGCGGAGTCGGCAGCATCGCCGCTCTCGGGTGGACCGTCGCTGATTTCGATGCCCTTCTCCTCGAGGGCCACGAGGAGTGAGTCGATCTTCTCCGGGTCCACCGCCTCGTCGGGCAGGTATTCGTTGACCTGATCGAACGTCAGATAGCCCTGGGCCGTGCCGAGTGCGACAAGCTTGGCCAGGTCGGCACCGGTTCCAAAATCGGGCACCGTCGGTGACACCGCCGACACGCGGCACGGTTCGTCCGCGGAGAGGTCATCACACGAGTTGTCGTCCGCAGGAATCAGGGAATCAGCCATCGTTGGTTCTCCTTTACCAATCCTATCGTCACTCGCACGCCGCCCCCCGACGAGGCTTTCGCCCCACCGACTCTAGCAACGACGAGATGGGCACCCTCACCCCTCCTTGGGTTCGGCAATACCCTGGGCGACCCGTCGTTGGGCGACGAGCCGTTCCAACAGTTCCGCCTCGGCAACGCTGTCGAGGCGGGATGTTTTGAGTGCGCGGGCGCTGGTCTGGGCCACACGGCCCGCAGCGCGGCAGCGGATCGCGGTGGCAAACGCATCGAGGCGTTCGCCAGCATCGGACGTTCCACGCGCGGAGTTCGCCTCGTCTACCGAGACCAGGAGGCTTTGGACCGCCGGGTCAGGCATCGCGAGAAGCAGGTCGGACAGGTTCATCGAGCGGCCCGTCTCATGGAGCTGCTTGGCGACCTCCACAACGGACCTGACCGTGTCGCTCTCGAGATCAGACGGGCGGACCTCGCGAACCACGAGCCCAGCCCCCTCGGGCACGCCCACGAGCACCTCGAGCACTTCTCGGTCCCAGGCTGGCAGCCGCGGAGCATGTGTGGAAACGAGGGGCTCTGAGGGTTCACGCGACTCGCGGGACCGCTGCCGCAGCTTGTCGAGCCTTCGCCGAAGCACGTCGCGGGCAAGACCGAATCGCCGCGAGAGACGGCCAAGCACCTGGTCTTCGCGGAGGAGCCGCTCGGAACTGCCCGTCGAGCCAGCGGCGGCAAGCGCGGCAAGCACACTCTCCACTGCCATGAGCGCCGCGTCGTCACCGGCATCACTCGGCAGCGCCGCAAGGGCCTCGTCCATCCGGTAGTCAAGCGGATCAACAGCAGCAGCAAGCACCTCTTCAAAGGCGTCACGACCTTGCGTGGTGAGAAGGTCGCACGGATCCAGCCCGGCCGGCAACCGCGCGATCTTGATGTCGAGCGGCTCCG
>JBGTKO010000449.1:0-2438 GCA_041744595.1 Pirellulales bacterium | reverse complement strand
CTCAAACCGCGCGAACCAGTAATCGGGCTCGAGATCGGCGGAGAAGCGAAAGCCTATCCGCTGCGGATTCTCGTTTGGCATGAAATCGTCAACGACACGGTGGGTGGCGTTCCAGTCGTGGTCACGTACTGCCCCCTCTGTAACGCGGCTATCGTGTTCGATCGCCGCGTTGCCGGCCGGCCCGTGACCTTCGGCACAACCGGGAAGCTGCGCAATTCCGATCTCGTCATGTACGATCGCGCAACAAAGAGTTGGTGGCAGCAATTCACTGGCGAGGCGATCGTCGGACAATATACTGGGACGCAACTCAAAATCGTGCCAGCGAGACTGGAGTCGTTCGAGCTATTTTCGAAGAGACATCCCAAGGGCTCGGTGTTGGTGCCCAACGACCCGGGCTTTCGTGAGTATGGCTCAAATCCCTATGTCGGCTACGATGCTTCCGAGAGACCTTTCCTCTTCAGCGGGGATCTTCCAGACGGTATTGATCCTATGGCCCGCGTCGTTGTGGTCCGAGGGGGCGAGCCGCGCGCGATCTCGCTCGAGCTGTTGCGCAGGCGGCGCACAATGACACTTCAGGATGTCACGCTTTCCTGGGTAGAGGGCCAAAGTTCAGCCCTCGATCACCCGGAAATTGCCAAGGGACGCGACGTCGGCAACGTCATTGCGCAGCGCAAGCTGGAAGGGGGCGCAATCGTTGACGTTCCCTATGATGTAACCTTCGCCTTCGTGTTCCACGCCTTCCATCCGAGCGGAAGCATCGACAAGTAGCCCCGCAATCGCACGGCCCAGCTTCAAACTTTGGTGAGCGTGAACAGCCTCCAATGGGGCAGATCCTTGTCCTGCCGCGATTTTCGCAAACCGCAGGCGGCAGGCGCTGACAACGCAGGGCCCGCAGCAGGTAACTTCTCGAATTGCCACACCGAATGGATTTACGTGAGCTGGAGCGGGCGCACATGCCGGCCATAAATCGAGGCCGGTAACGAAGGGAAAAGCAATGCCAAACCATCACCAAAGAGTTCGCCGCGAAGGATACACCCGTCAGGCAGAGAGTGAAACACTTTGCGGGTTCCTCGATGTTATTGCCGCCCTCCTGCCAAGCACGGGCACTCGCATTATCGCTATCGAGGTCGTCAGTGCGGTCATTTGGTCTCTGACAGTGAGTTGGCTGAACTTCACCGGTGCCGCGGCGCTGAGTATGACGTCGGCTGTGGCAACTGGAGTTTTCGTCGGACTTCTGACCCTCCTGCTGGCCGTAAGCTCTCCCGTCGTCAAAAGCTCGGCGGTCATCGACGGTCTCCGCTGGCGCCGCAAATCTCAACCGAGCCTGGCTTTTTGGGATCACCACCTAAACGATTGCGCCACTATGCGAGACGTCCCTGCGCCGGCTGCACGGTGGGAGTTGTAAGGTATGGCGCAGTGCTGCGGTGATGTTCGCCATCATAGGGCGCGCTCCCTCGCGATGCCGACCTCCTACGGCCGCGACAAAGTCATCAGGAGCGTTTCCGGTCGTCGATCTTCGAATTCACTCTGTACGGAGCCGTCGAGTGTCTGGATGAACCTCCCATGACGCGGGACGAGATCCTGGCCCTGTCGTCAATGCCGCCCGGCAGTCCCAGCTATCCGATAGGCCCCTACCGGTTCGTCGATCGAGAGTATTTCGTGATCACGTATGAGAGCGATCCAGCCGCCATTCGCCGCCTTGTTCCCGAGCCGCTCGCACCAGACGGCTCCAATCAGATCCACTATGAGTGGATCAACATGCCCGACAGTTCCGGTTTCGGTAGTTATCAGGAATCGGGTGTTGTTATTCCGTGCATTTTTGACGGCGAAACGGTCACCTACACGGCGATGATGTTCCTAAACGACGGGCCCCCGATCGCAGCTGGCCGTGAAATCTGGGGTTTCCCTAAACGCTGGGGCGAACCTCGCCTGTTCGTTGAGAAGGACACACTAACGGGAACACTCGAGTACGCGGGCCAGCGAGTCGCGCTCGGGACGATGAGCTACAAGCACCATAACCGAATGCAGGCGGACCCGGCTGAACGCGGCAAGCACCTTTCGAGGACCCAGGTCAATCTCAAGCTGATCCCGTGCGTTACCGGCGCACTGCGTGTCGCGGAACTGGTGGCCTACAATCTCGCCGAGGTCACCATGAAGTTTCACTACGCGGGACCAGTGCGGTTACATCTTGTGCCACACGTGAACGCGCCTGTGGCCGACCTCCCTGTTCGTAAGGTCATCGAGGGCAGGCATTTCAAGGCCGACTTGACGCTGCCTTATGGCCGCGTTTTGCACGACTACCTTGCCAACCGCTGAGTGAGGCCGTCAACACATCGCGGTTACCACCGACTTGTAGAACGGAGCGTCAGGAAATGACCAAGGGCAAGAATGCACTCGTGACAGGTTCGACCAGCGGTATTGGCCTCGGCATCGCCGAC
>JBGTKO010000448.1:0-2079 GCA_041744595.1 Pirellulales bacterium | reverse complement strand
CGAATGCAAGTTCGGGCGTGAGAGACACGCTGTCGGCAAGGCCAGCCACAGAGAGTAGGCCCACGGTCTGTTCTTCAGCGAACGCCATCGCGATGCCAGCAGCCACATCGGGCGAAACATCCGGGACCGATGTGCCGTCATCTCCCGCGATGGCCTCGTAGACGAGCCGCCCGTGAGGCGAAAGTCGGAGCCGATGTGTTTTGACGTGCGTGACAGTCATGACCGGATCGTTCCTTTGTGCGGGCGATATACTACGAGCTATGGCCACCGATTCCCGAGATTTTTGGGCGAAGATGCCGGGACCGAGCGTTGTAACGTTCGGCTTCGACGTGCTCGACCGCGTGGAGCAAGCGATCGCCGTGGGGAAGGAACGTCTCAAACGGGCAGTGGCGGCCCTCGACGTCGCGGGTATTCCTCATGCCGTGGCTGGCGACCATGCAGTAGCAGCGTGGGTTGCCCGAGTTGACCCGGCAGCCGTGCGAACCTCTGTCGATATCGATCTTCTGATCGAACGGGCCGACCTTCCCCGGGCGATCGTCGCACTCGAAGCAGTGGGATTCATCCACTCGTTCACGTTCGGCATCAACATCTTCGTCGATGGCCCCCAGGGGAAGGCCCGGGAAGCAGTGCATATTTTGTTTGCCGGCGAGCCTGTGAAGCCGACCGATCCGGTGCCGTCCCCCGAGGTATTCGCGACGCAGTCGATCGATGGCTACCCGATCGTGGAACTTGACCGGCTCATCATGATGAAGTTGACGGCCTTTCGACTCGTGGACCGCACCCACCTGCGCGACATGATCGACGTCGGCCTCATTGACGCCTCGACGCCTGACCGACTTCCCCCGGAACTGCGGCCCAGACTCGAACAGTTGCTTGCCGACCCGAATGGGTAGCTTGCGGCCTTTTTTGTACGATTCCGTCACGGATGATCTCTGGCTCGTTCGTACACGAGGAGCACACGGATGTGGTGGAGGCGTTTCGGTGGGCCGCGAGAGGAGTACGTGCCGGTCGCGAGGCGGGTTTCTCAGGCCGCATCGCAGGCTGCCAAGCGGGCGAAAAAGGCTGGCCGCAAGCCCGAGCCGGTGAAGATCGAAGGCCGCGGGATCGCGACCACGTTCTGGGGCCAGTCGTGGTGCAAGAATCTGGAACACTACAGCGACATCTCGAATCGACTGCCCCGCGGCAAGACGTATGCCCGCAATGGCTCGGTGGCGGATCTCGTTGTGAACCGGGGCCGCGTCGAGGCGATCGTTGCCGGCTCGATGGTATACGACGTCACGATCACCATCTCGCCGATCGCTTCGAAGAAGTGGCAGGCGATCAAACGCGACTGCGCGACGTCGATCGGGTCCTTGATCGATTTGCTCTCAGGACGGTTGGCCGACGACGTGATGGATCGTCTCGTGAAGCCGGGAGACGGGATGTTTCCGTCGCCGGGTGAGATCAAGGTGAAGTGCAGTTGCCCCGACGGCGCGTACATCTGCAAGCATCTCGCGGCGGTGTTTTACGGCATTGGCAACCGGCTCGACACGAAGCCGGAACTCCTCTTTCTGTTGCGGGGCGTTGATCAGAAGGATCTTGTGTCGGCAGCGACGAAGGAGTCGGTGTCGCAGGCTGTTCGTGGCAGTGGGGCGCACGCACTGGCCGATGACGACCTGTCGTCGATCTTTGGCATCGACATGGGGGCGACGGGGGCCCGCAAGCCGCAGCCGAAGGCGAAGAAGGCCGCTGTGAAGGCAACCGTGAAGAAGAAGCCAGCGGTGAAGAAGAACGCGGTCAAGAAACCCGTTGCCAAGCGAAAGCCGGCGGCTGCACGCAAAGTGGCCGAAAGAAAGCACAGCCGCCGGGTGCACGATCGGTAAGACCGCCAACCGTTCAAATATAAGCCCCTCGCGCGAGCGTGGGGACGGCGGGTGGTTGTGCGAGCCCGCTCATGATTGGCAACGGGACGTCGCGCCACCCGCAGTCCCACCTGCTCGCGCAGGTGGGCTTTTATTCGGAATGGTGGATCAACCACCGCGAGCCCGGAGGCGGGAGCGGCCGGGCGGAGGCCCGGCAAGGCCGCCGGGGGCATGGATG
>JBGTKO010000447.1:0-3109 GCA_041744595.1 Pirellulales bacterium | reverse complement strand
GCCCCGAGCGGATAAGTCACCGCGTTGCTTGCAGTTCCGTGATATCGAGGCCCAAGCGTCGGAGCTTCTTATAGAGCGTCGTGCGGTTGATGCCGAGCGAGCGGGCGGCGAGGTCGCGCCGCCAGCCCGACCGTTCGAGGGCTTCGAGGATGAGCTGCCGCTCGGGCGAGGCGAGCGCTTCTTTGAGCGGGCTTCCGGCGGGGGTCAATCGACTACCTGCGAGGACCGCGCCCGGAAGGTCAGCCGCATCGACGAGTGAACCACGCCCAAGAAACACCGCTCGCTCGATGGCATGCTGGAGCTCGCGAACGTTGCCCGGCCACGAGTGCGCCGCAAGGGCGTCGCGTGCGGCATTGGTAAAGCCAGCGACGTCGCGGGCGGCACTCATCGCGGCCTTTCGGAGGAAGGAGTCGGCGAGGGTCTGGATGTCGGAGGCGCGGCTGCGAAGTGGCGGCATCTCAATCGCCACGACGTTGATCCGCCAGAAGAGGTCGGCGCGGAAGCGGCCCGCAGCGACGAGTGGCTCGAGGTCTTCATTGGTGGCAAGGATCACACGGGCATCAACGCGACGTGTACGGCCGCTGCCTACCGGCTCAAACTCCATCTCCTGAAGCACCCGCAAGAGCTTCACCTGCATCGCAGATGAGGCTGTCGCGATCTCGTCGAGAAAGATCGTGCCACCGTCGGCCTCGAGGAAACGGCCGTCGCGATCCGTCGTCGCGCCGGTAAAGGCGCCGCTGACGTGCCCAAAAAGTTCGCTCTCCAGAAGTGGCTCGGCGAGGCTCCCGCAGGCCACTTCGACGAACCGCCCGCTGCGGCCACTCACCGTATGAATCTCACGGGCGAGGAGGGATTTGCCGGTGCCGCTTTCACCGGTGATGAGCACGGTTGCGGGTGTGCGGGCGATCCGTCGGGCGATGTCGAGGGCGCTCGAGAGCGTCGGGTGCTCCCCGATCAAGGGCGAGGAACGCAGCCCATGCGACGGGCACTCCGCGGCGCGGTCGGCAGCGGCCGTCCGCGCGGCACGGATGGCATCGAGCAATTCGGCGTCGAGACCAGGATGCGTCGCGGCGGCGTCGGCCCACGCAGGGCAGGCGGTGTCTGGTGGAACGATCGCGACGATGCCGGCCGTTGGAGACACGGCACGAACAGTTTCTGCCACACGTTGCCCGCCGTCGTCTGGCAGAAGCGCATCCACGAGGCACGCCTCGCACCGCTCGCGGCCCTGGGATCGAAAAGCCTCAGCAACCGAGCCGGCAGCAAAGCCGTGCCATCCGAGACTGCAAAACCACTCGGCGCGGCTCGAAGCCAAGCGTCGGTCGTCATCGACGACGAGGATCCGGCCGGCCGCAACGCGATCGCTGGCGAATGGACGGCTCGGCATCAGATACTCCCTGGCGTCACGCGACCGATGGTGGTCCCAACAGAGATGTAGGTCGCGTGAGGGCGACAGAGCGTCGCCCGCGGGCGACAGGTCTGCGTGATCGGCACGGTCGCCACCGCACAACCGGCACAACTCATGCGAGTCGCTATTCGGCGGGCATGTCGGAAGGGGCGTCCTTCCGCTTCTCGGGCCGCTTGTGGGCCGATCTGCCCTCGACCTCGCCGAGCCGCACGACGTCGGCAAGCCGGTCGGCAGCGGGGCCCAGGAGAATCTCGCGGTTCTCGAAAAGTGCCTCTGGGTCGTCGTCGAGCATCTCGATCCGACGGCGCCTGAAGGAGAAGAACGCGATCACGGCAACGATGATGACCGTGACGACGACGACGAGCGTGACTCCCTGCTCGGCGGAATGGATGAGCCCTGTGATGCGCTCGCCAAAGAGGTAGGCCAGGCCGAAAAAGCCCCCGATCACCACCGTGGCACAGATGAAGTCAGCGAACAGAAACCAACGGTATTTCACCCGCAGCATGCCGGCGGTGAGATAGAAGGGGCTTCGAAGGCCCACGAGAAAACGAGCCACGAAGAAGGCCTTGATCCCATGCCGGTTGATGAGTTCCTCGATTTTTTTCTCCCGCTCGGGCGTCAGGAAGCCGCTCCACCAGGGGTGTGCTCGGAGCACACGGGCGCCGAAGAACCGGCCGATGCCATACATGAGGCTGTCACCGAGCAGCGCCCCGACAAGGCAGGCGAGCAAGGCCTTCCACCACACGAGCGCTCCGGCCTTACTCGCCACGCCTGCCGCGACGATTGGAACTTCCTCAGGGATCGGCAGGCCGATGCCGGTGAGCGCCAGGAAGATGACGATGCCGAGGTACGAGGCGTGAAACCAGTCAGGCATGACGGTGGTGGGGCGAAATGGGCGACGCGAGGAATCCGGAAGTGTACCCGGCCCTGAGAATGCCCCGTAGACCGGTCATTCCGGGACTGGACCGTGATGCGAGTGCGGGCCGAATTGCCCGGTGTCAGAGGCACCGGGCTCCGGGGGGTGACCGGGCTCCGGGAGTCGTTCGACGACAAGCCCGGGCTCCGGCTCGATGGTCACCGTTGCATGATCGAGATTTGAAATGATGACCCGAAGGCCACCGCCTGGCGCGGGCAACACGAGGATCGCGCCCGTGGTGCTATCGGGCGGGGCAATCTTCATGAGGCCGTCGATGCCAAGCACATAGATAGCCGTCGCGAGCGCATCGGCCTCGGCCGCCGACTCGGCGAGCACCGTCGCGGAGAGAACACCTTCAGCCGGGCGTCCGGACCGCGGATCGAGAATGTGGCCAAGCCGGCGGCCTCGTTCGACGAAGAACTGCGTGCCCGAGCCACTCGTGCCGAGGGCCCGATCACAAAGCGTGATCGTGGCGAGTCGACGCCCGGGCCGCAGGGGGTGCCGAAGACCAACGGTCCAGCCTCCGCGGCCTGGCACGGACGGTCCCTGCGTGCCGATTGCTCGTACGCTGCTCTGGCCGCCATGAACGAGCCCGCTCGCTACGCCAGCGCCGGTGAGCCACGCGATTCCGCGGTCGATGGCCCATCCTTTTCCGATCCCTCCGGGATTCAATGAGGTTCCTGGCACGAGAAGCCGCACACGAGACGATGTGTCATCGAGCTCCACGTGCCGCATCCCCGAGGCGGCAAGGGCTTCGGCAAGCTCGTGTGGGGCAGGCGTACGACCCT
>JBGTKO010000446.1:0-7571 GCA_041744595.1 Pirellulales bacterium | reverse complement strand
GCTTGCGGCCATCCTGTTTCTAGGAGGTTGGAACGGGCCGATTCCTGTTGCCACGATCCTGGGTTTCTCGGAGGGGACGGGTGATACGGCTCATTACCTTGTTCGCCTCGTCGGCGCGATGCAGTTGATGATTTACGTGGGCGGCACGCTCGTGCTGTTGGTGTTCGGTGTCATGCTGACAGCCCAGACGCCATTCGTCACGATCAAGTCGAGTAGCAGCGACCGGGTCCTCGCTGGCTTTGCCGGTGCCGCCCTCTTGGGCACGCTGCTCGTAGCAGGGCTTTCGGTGCCGGCATGGCGACAGCCGGCTTCGGGCGTGGTGCCGGAGCCCACGGCCACGCCGCTCGGCATGGCGCTTGTCGGCGTTCGCGTGGATGAGGCTCCTACGCGTGCGCCGGCGGGCGGAACGCGAAGCGGCTATCTCCTCCCGTTTGAAATTGTGTCCGTCCATCTGCTGGTCGTGCTTGTCGGGGCTGCCTATCTCGCCCGTGCCAAACGTCGAAAAACACCGCGGGCCATCGAAGCCGCCGCGTCGGTTCGTCCCCCGGCCTCGGTGGCTGAGCACGCCGCCGCTGGCCGCACCGAGCGATCCAGCTCGGTACTCACCGGAGGCTCCGCATGACATCGCTTGCCGCCATGCCGCCGCTGTTTGGGTTCCTCATCACGGAGCCGGTGAGCTTGGCCCACTATCTCGTGGTGGGGGCGATCATGTTCACAGCCGGCGTTGCCTGCATGGCGATCAAGCGGAACGCCCTTGGCGTGTTGATGGGCATCGAGCTGGTGCTCAACGGGGCCAATATCAATTTTGTTGCTTTTGCCTCGCCGTATCTCCAGTCGGCCGGTGGCCGCTCGATCGGCCTCGATGGGGAGGTGATCGCGGTGTTCATCATCGTCCTGGCTGCTGCCGAAGCTGCGGTAGCGCTTGCCATCGTGCTGAACTTCTACAACAACCACGCCACGGTCGATATCGACCGCGCCAACGACCTCGAGGGCTGACCGGCCCACTCTAATTCTGATGGATCTCGCCTCCCACTCCCAACTTCCGCTGTTCCTCGGCCTGGCCTGGCTCACGCCTCTGGTCTCGTTCGTGGCGATCTTGTTTTTTGGTCCGCGGATGGGGCCGCATGGCCGCAATGCGGCCTGGGTGGCGACCGCTGCGATCGTGACATCGCTCATGCTTTCGCTCACGGCTTTTGGAATCTGGCTGGGAGCGCACCCTGTCACGGCCGCTCATCACGGCGAAGGCCACGCCGTGGTCGAGCCGGCTTCGGGCGTCGCCTATGCGGCTGAATCATTCGGAGCCCCCGCTCCACAACCGCACGGCAAGGCGGACGACCATCACGATGACCACCACGCCGTGGCTCATTCCCCGATTGCCTACTCTGGCGACTGGTACACGCTCTATGAAGGGGGCAGGCTCAAACTCTCGATTGGCTGGTATATCGACGCCCTCACGGTGCTCATGTTCGTGGTGGTCACGCTCATCGCCACCTGCATCCACATCTACGCGTCGGGCTACATGCATGACGAGCTGCATGATGTCACCGACCATGAGGTGACGCTCGGAGACGGCCACCACCTCCATCGCCCTGGCCGGTTCCCACGGTTCTTTCAGGCGCTTTCGCTCTTCTGCTTCTCGATGCTCGGCATCGTGATCGCCGGCAACCTCGCGATGGTCTTTGTGTTCTGGGAGCTCGTCGGCATCTGCTCTTGGTTCCTGATCGGTTTTTATTACGAGCGGAAGAGTGCATCGACGGCTGCCAACAAGGCCTTTATCGTCAACCGTGTTGGCGACTTCGGGATGCTCATCGGCCTCATGGCCCTGTGGGGTGCGCTCGGAACTCTCCACTTTGGCGACTCGACCACGATGGACCCCGACGGCCATGCGGTGACAAGCCACGGTCTCTTCTCCCTCTTTCGTCCAGCGGAAACCGGCCATGCCCTGCATGTGCCCGACGGAATGGTGACGGCCGCTGCGTCAGCGGAGGTGGCGACAATTGCCGCCGACCACGCCGGCAATCCGGCAGATTCCGCCAGCGAGATTGCTGCCCGGGTGCCTGGCTGGCGTGAAGCTGGAATGGGTCGCTGGCTCCTCTTCATCGCAGGCCTCGGCATCTTCTGTGGCTGCGTGGGCAAGAGTGCCCAGTTCCCGCTTTCGGTCTGGCTCCCCGACGCCATGGAAGGCCCCACGCCCGTTTCCGCGCTGGTTCACTCCGCAACGATGGTGGCCGCAGGTGTGTATCTCGTGGGTCGGTTCTATCCCGTGCTCTCGCCCGACGTTTTGCTCGTGATCGCCTACATCGGCGGGATCACGCTCTTCATTGCAGCGACGATCGCGCTGGTCGCCAACGACATCAAGCGGGTGCTCGCCTACTCCACCGTGAGTCAGCTTGGCTACATGATGCTCGCCCTCGGCGTGGGGGGCTGGGTCGCGGGGCTCTTTCATCTCGTGACCCATGCTTTCTTCAAGAGCCTCCTTTTCCTCTGCTCGGGCTCGGTGATCCATGCCTGCCACACCAACGACATGCGGAAGATGGGCGGCCTCCTCAAGGTCATGCCCTGGACGGGCTACACGATGCTCGTCGGCTGCCTGGCGATCATCGGAGCGGGCGTGCCGTTTGTGATCGGTCTCTCGGGGTACTACTCGAAGGATTCGATCCTCGCGCAGGCGCTGTCGTTCTCACAGGCGAACCCGCAGCATGCGATTCTTTTCTACGCCGTGGCCGGTGGTGCTGCCCTGACGGCCTTCTACATGTTCCGGCTCTGGTTCATGACGTTCATGGGTGAGCCGCGCGACCACCACATCGCCGAGCATGCCCATGAGTCGCCGAACGTGATGGTCGCGCCGCTCGTCGTGCTCGCTGTCATGGCGGTCGTGGCCGGCTGGGCGATCCCCGGTGGCCTTGGCATCGCCAACATGCTCGAGCAGGCCCGTCCCGCAGGCACGGCCGAGGGCATGGCCGGTGGTTTTGCGTTTGGCCAGACACTCACGTTCCCGGCCGAGCACGAAAGCCACGAGGGAGCGATCCACGTCACGGCCACGCTTACAGCGTTCATGACGGCGCTGGTCGGCGTCCTGCTTGCCGCATTGATGTATCTCTGGTCGGTGATTTCACCCGCCGCCGTGGCAGCGACTCTCCGTCCGCTCTACACGTTCCTTGCCAACCGCTGGTACTTCGACGAGCTTTACGACGTGGTGTTCGTGAAGCCGGTCCTCGCGATTTCGGCGTTTGCCTCGGCCATTGACCGCGGACTGATCGACAAGTTTGTCGATGGTATCGCCTGGTCGGCCCGCCGCGTGGCCAATGTCGATGCTTTGATGGATCGCTACCTCATTGACGGCCTCGTGAACGCGACGGCCGCCGCGACCTGGAACGTCGGCAACGAGCTTCGACGGCTTCAGACCGGTCGCCTCCGGCAATACGTGATGTTCATCGTCGTCGGCACCGTGGTCATGTTTGCCCTCGCAAGCATGGCCTTCCGGGCAGCCGCCGGCTGATCCTGACCCCCCGTTTTCTTTCCGAACTCAGTACCGAAACGCTGTCACCATGAATCCTGCCGACGTTCTCTCGCAGCCCGAGCTCGTGCAACCCGCCTTCTGGCCTCTCACGGTGATCGTCTTCCTGCCGGCGATCGTGGCCGCCGTGCTGTCCCTGCCGATCATCCCGAAGGCTCGGGAGGAATCGATCCGCTGGATCACGCTGGGGGCCACGGCGATCGTGTTTCTCCTGTCGCTGTGGATGGCGTGGCCGGGGCTCTTCGGGGCCGCTGGACCGGCTCAGTTCACAATCGGTGAGCCGGGCATGCAGCTCGTCGCCAGCAAACAGTGGATTCCGTCGTTCAACATTGAGTACCTCCTTGGCGTGGATGGCATCAGCATGCCGCTTGTGGTGCTGACCACGTTCCTCTCGATGCTCGCCTGCGCCGCAAGCTGGCCCATCACGAAGCATGTGAAGGCCTACCACGTGCTCTTCCTCCTGCTCGAGACGGGCATGCTCGGGGTGTTCGTGTCGCTCGACTTCTTCCTTTTCTACGTGTTCTGGGAAGTCATGCTGCTGCCGATGTATTTCCTCATTGGCATCTGGGGCGGGCCTCGCCGTGAATATGCGGCGATCAAGTTCTTTCTGTACACGCTCCTCGGGAGCGTGCTCATGCTCATCGCGATCCTGATGCTCTATTTCACGAGCGATCTCCGGCTGCTCTCACCGGCTCAGCTCGAGCGGGCCCATGTCGTGAGCCATGCCCTCGACAATGTCGCCATGGCGGATGCGATCCTGACCATCCAGAAGTCCACCGCCCCGGTCCACACGTTCAACCTCCTTGCCCTCGCCGAGCTGGGCCAAATGCCAAACTCGCCGTTTGCCGCCGCTGCCTTTTGGGGCATGTCGCTCGAAACCTGGGCGTTCTTGCTGCTGCTGATCGGGTTTGTCATCAAGGTGCCGGTGGTGCCGGTCCACACATGGCTCCCCGATGCCCACGTGGAAGCTCCCACGCCGATCTCGATGATCCTGGCGGGCGTGCTCCTGAAACTCGGTGGCTACGGCATCCTGCGGATTTGCTATCCCGTCTGCCCAGGGGGCGGCCTCACGCTCGCCTGGCTCGTCTGCGGCCTCGGTGTGGTCTCGATGGTCTACGGAGCGTTCGCGGCCCTCGCTCAAAAGGACTTCAAACGGATGGTGGCCTACAGCTCCGTGAGCCACATGGGCTACGTGATGCTCGGTCTCGGCGTCTGGAGCGCTGTCGCAGGCAATGAGTACCGCTGGGAGTCGTGGGCGATGGGCGTGAATGGCGCCATGTTCCAGATGCTGGCCCATGGCTTCTCCTCGGCCGGCATGTTCTTCATGGTGGGCGTCCTCTACGACCGGGTTCACCATCGCAACCTCGACGAATTCGGCGGCATCTTCAATCGCATGCCCGTCTACTCATCGCTTGCGATTGCAATCTTCTTCGCCGGTCTCGGCCTGCCGGGCCTCTGTGGCTTCATCGGCGAAGTGCTCGTGACGCTGTCGGCCTGGAACTACAGTCGGACGCTCGCTGTGATCTCCGCCTTCACGGTGATCCTGACTGCCGGCTACATCCTCTGGGCGATCCAGCGGGTCTACCTTGGTGCGGAGTACAAGGGGCCGCATGGCGACCATCTCACACCGATGACCCAGCGAGAGCTTGCCATCGCCACGCCGCTGGTGTTTCTCGCGATCCTCTTCGGTGTCGCGCCGCAGCTCCTCTTCAACTACGTCACCCCGACCGTGAACCATCAGGTCCAGACCCTCGCTACGTGGACCCGCGAGGTGAGGCCCGACTTCCCTGTGGCGCCCGCAATCGGCACGGCCGCGACCCCAGCTCCCCGCGCACTGGCTGGAGAGTAGTTCGATGGATCTTGGAACCCTCGTCTCCGGCACGATTCATGACACGCTCGCCGTGTCGCTTCCGCTCTTTCGCGCCGAGCTGGCCCTCGCGGCAGGTGTTGTGTTGCTGCTGCTGTGCAGAATGCTTCCGGTGCTCAGGCTTGTTGACTCGGCGGCGATCGCGATTGGGACGGCGGCGTTTGCCTGCTGCTACGCGTGGGACGATCTCGAGCGCATGAGGGATGTCACCTCGTTTCGCCAGGAGATCTTCGGCGGCCTGCTCGTGTTTGACTCACTCACCGCGTCGATCCGGGCGCTCTTGGCCGGGTTCCTCGTGCTCTACGTGGTGTTCACGAAGGTCTCGGGTATCCCTGATCGCGAGGATGGGGCCGATTTTTATGCGTTGATACTCGGTAGCACACTCGGGATGTGCCTGATGGTCTCGGCCAACAACCTCCTCATGGTGTTCCTGGCGGTGGAGATGGCGAGCGTGCCCTCGTATGCCCTGGCAGCGATTCTCAAGGGCCGCAAGGCGGCGTCGGAAGCTGGCCTCAAATATGCCGTCTACGGCGCCGGTGCAGCCGGCATCATGCTCTATGGCATTAGCCTACTGGCCGGCGTAACAGGCTCGTGCCACCTGCCCACGATTGCCATTCAGCTCGGGCAAATCGTCGGCGAAGGGGCGGCGACTGGTGAGATCATGGTGCTCTCCCTCGCCGGATTGATGCTCGCCGTTGGCCTGGCCTTCAAACTCTCGGCGGTGCCCTTTCACTTCTGGTGCCCAGACGTCTTCGAGGGCGCTGCGGCTGAGGTGGGCGCGTTCCTTTCCGTGGCGAGCAAGGCTGCTGCCGTGGGGCTTGCCGTGCGGATCATCTACGGTCTGGGCACGACGCTGCCGGGTGAGACCGTAGAGCCGGTCGTGTCGCTGGGCCTGGCGGACGTGCGTCACTTCATGGCCTATGTCGTCGGTATTATGGCGGTGGCCACCTGCACGCTCGGCAATCTCGCCGCCTACGGCCAGACGAACATGAAGCGGCTACTTGCCTATTCGACGATCGCCCATGCGGGCTATCTCATGATCGGCGTCGCGGCGGCGACGGCCCTTGCGGGCGAAAGCGGCATCGGCAGCCAGCGGGCCGTGGCGGCGCTTGTTTTCTATCTCGCCACCTACCTCTTCATGAACCTCGCTGCGTTCGCGATCGTGGCGATTCTTCGCAACGAGCTTCGGAGCGAAGAGATTGCGTCGTACGCCGGGCTCGTGCAGACAAACCCCGGCATCGTGGTGGCCACGGTCGTCGTGCTTGTGAGCCTCATCGGCCTCCCGCCCCTGGCCGGCTTTGTCGGAAAGTTTCTGGTGTTCTCGGCAGTCGTGGACGCGATCAGTGTGGGGGCGGAAAAGCCCTTGATGCTCGTGCTGCTCGTCGTGGGTGGGCTCAATACCGTCATCAGCCTCTTTTACTACCTGCGGGTGCTCAAGGTGATGACGTTTGATCCGCTACCCGAGGGCCGCTCAGGTGCACCGGAAGCGCAAGCCTCGGTCTCGGATGCATTCGTGACGGCGCTCGCCGTGCCCGTCGTATTTCTCGGGATCTTCTGGGCCGGCCTCTACGGCTACGCTCAGCTTGCAGGATCGTTTGCCCTCTGACTTGATCGCAGTTCCACCATGCCGACCGATCCGCTGATCCGCATCTTCGAACATGTCCAACCGTCGCCGGCGATGTTCCTGGCCGACTCCGGCCTGTGGACGTATCCCGGCGCCGAGGAGATTCGCCTGGCCGTGGCTGACCTTGTGGCCGACCAGCGGAATCTGCTCGACCGTGCCGCGGTTATTCTCGATGAGCGAGAGCAGTCCAGGCCACGGGTCGCCTACCCGATCTCGTTCACCGCCTGGCATGACGTGAATCTCCGGCACATTCTTCCCAAGGTCATCGAAAGTCTCGAGCGCCAGCGGGCGGAGTTCGAGCAGATTGCCGCGACGCCTGACGATACGGCGGCGGCTGACTTCGGGGCCGATGGGCTCCGCAGCGTTCGCCAGCACATCGACGTGTTGAAAGACGTGAGGTCCAAACTCCAGCACCAGGCCGCTGCAGCAGCCACATCGACAGGATCAGCCGTGGAGCCGCTCGCGGCGACATCGGTTGTATCCTGAGTACTGTCCATGGACCTGTTTGACAGCCACTGCCACCTTGACCCCATGCGGTATGGTGGCGAGATCGACGCCGTCCT
>JBGTKO010000445.1:0-8406 GCA_041744595.1 Pirellulales bacterium | reverse complement strand
GAAAATCAGAGTGACGCAGCAGGCGAGGATTGGCTTCCACAGCGGTGTTGAAGCAACAAGGGATCGAGACGCACCACGTGCAAGGTTCATGGCATAGTTTCCAGAAGCGACAAACGGGAGGGATCAGCGGTCAGCAACTTTTTGGAAGTGAAGCGGTTCACCGTCAGGGACGGGAACATCGTCGATGGATCGTTCGATCGAGTGGACCGTGCAGCGAGCGTCGCCCGTCGGGGCAATGACCTGCACCCACCTCGCGACTTTGCCAGGTACACCTTCCGAGGGCGTGCCGACCATTGTTTTGTGAAATGTGGTCCCGTCAGACTCGATCACACCCTCGGCGCGGGCACCAGTCGAATCGAAGATCCAACTGCGAACACGCCCCGTTTCACGGTCGGCGTGAATAACCTCGACCGCGGTAACCGGCGCACCGCCTGCCGGCTGGTATCGCGTACGGCCAAGGATGCAGTAGTCGCCCAACGGCTTCTCATACACGACCTCGACCTCGGTTTTCGGTCCGTCCTCTGCGGCCGCGCCGCTGGCAGTCCAGGTGCCGACAAGCCAGTCCATCTCATCGAGCGCCGCAGCATGCTCGGGCACGACGACCGACTCCGCGAGCCTCCAGGTGTCTCCCTCGCGAACGCGGAGGCTCGTAAACCGTGAGTTTGTCTGTTTCGCGCCGGGCTCCGGGGTGAACCGGAGGATCCCCGAGACACGGGCAAGCGGCTCGGCAAGGAGATCGATGTCCGCGACCTCGATCTCGAGCGTTGCCTTTGGATGCTGTTTCCGCCACGCGACGAGCGCCGAGACGATAGCCTCGCGCCCTTCGAGCGTCGAATCCCCTTCGATAAGCGTCGCTCGCTCGATCCACTGATCTGCAAGCGCGGCGACGTCGGCCTTCTTAAATGCCTCCACATAGTCTTCGGACGCCTGTCGCAACTCGGTGACGGCATCACCCGCCAGGAGAGGACGATGTAGGAACAGGCATGCGATCACCGCGAGCCCTGCGACGAATCCGCTCCGAATCCGGACCGCTCGTTCGACACGCTTTCGTTCCATGCTCATCAAGCCTCCCACGGTTTCTTCGTTCCTCGGCCGCCCATGTCACCCGTCATCGCGAATCATCATACGGTTTCCCCCCATCGCCCTGCACACCTTCGGTGGACCCTACGGCATGCTTTCACGCGAGGCCCCCCAGGGCAAACCCGTTCAGATCACGAAATCGGCACGGATTTCGAACGAAAGCCGAGTTTTTACCGCTCCGCGTCGATGGCCATGAGGCGACCGACAGTCCGAAAAACCATGCGGGTGCCGACGACCGCCGGCGTAGATCGGCAGGGTTCGCCGAGGTCCACACGGCCGAGTACTTCAAACGCTTCGCCGGCCTTGATCGTCACGGCTTCGCCGTCCACCGACACGTTTCGGACCGTGCCCCCGACGACGATTGGTGAGGCATAGTAGGAGCCGCCGACACGGCCACGCCAAACAGTCTCGCCCGTCGCGGCCCGGATGCAGGTCACGACGCCACGATCGCCCCAGAGATAGACGAGCCCATCGGCATAACGGGCGTGGGCACATAGGGCGCGATGCTGCGGTCGAGCGTGTACGCAACTTCCGGCTCGGCGCGGCCACGCGGTGGCCGCACCGCCACAAGCGTGTTGTTGCCACCACCATCACCGCTCGTGCCGATCACGAGGTCGCCTGCCGTGATCGGCGACGACACGGCTCGCTTGAAGAGGCAGCGATTCTCCCAGAGCACCTCTCCTGTCGCACCATCAATGCCCGTGACGCCATGGGCCATGCTCGTGAGGATCACCAGCGGCGAGCCACCGTCACCGTCAAGGACCAGCGGCGTGGAATAGTCGGCTTTCGCGGACTCGCGTTCGAGCCGCCACCGTTCGCGGCCCGTTCCCGTGTCCAGGCCCAGCACGCGACTCGACACGTCTTGATCATCCGGCACGACGAGCACGTCGCCACAGACCGCGGGTGTCGCCCCGTAGCCATGCTGGGCCTCGAACGGGCCAAGTTCGGCGTTCCATCGGGGGCGGCCGTCGTGATCGAGAGCCTCGACTCGCGAGCCAGCCCTGGTGCCCCACATCCAGTACAGACCTCGTTCATCGACGGCCACCGAGCCCGAAGCAGAACTATTCTGGGCGTGGTGTTGTTCCATCGGTCCTGGAAAATCACGCCGCCAGATGAGCTTGCCATTCGACAGTGCATGGCATGTGACGATCCGCACACCGGCGTCCGCATCCGCCGAAGCGGTGAAAATGCGACCCCGCCAGACGACAGGCGACGCGTTGCCCACGCCAGGCAGGTCGATCGCCCAGGCCTGATCGGCTTCGGTCCACTCGGAGGGAAAACTCGCGCCGCCGCCATGCCCCGCACCGTGAGCACCCCGCCACCTGGCCCAGGGTTCGGCGGGTGATGCGGCGAGCGCCGCCATTCCTCCCAAAACGGCCACGAGCAATGCCGACAACGGCTGAGCATGCCGCCAGTGGCAGAACCAAGCTTCGGGCTTCCAAGACGACGGCATCGCTCGGCACCAGGCTGCGAGATGACAGCAGGCAATATAATACAACATACGCCGTTTGATATTCGCCGTTTGGCCCGCGAGTCGCCGCAGGGCCAAAGCGATCCCGTTCCGCAGCGGACTCGTCCCGCCTGCTAAACCGCTCAACCACGGCTGAAATCGCTCTTGTTTTGCCGACGCACGGCTGCGAATGTCTGGCTCGCCGGCAGGGTGCCGCACTCGCCTCCCTGCCGTCCTCAAAGGACATTCACACCATGCGAACTCTGATCCTTCTCGGTTTTCTCGTTGGCGGTCTTGTTGTGGCGGGCGCCATTCACATCACGCAGGACAACGGAAACATCGAGGTTTCAATCGACAAGCAGAAGGTCAAGAACGTCGCCGGTGCCGTGGTCAACGAAGGTGAGAGGCTCCTGCGAAACGCCGCCAATCAGGGTGACCAGCAGCGGAAGTAGTTCGGCTGGCCGTCACCCGAGTGGTCGGAACCCGGGGCACTGGCCGAGAAACGCCATCGGGTTTTCGAGGCTGATCTTGGTTGCGAGGTCGGCCCCGTGGCCGCGGCGTCGCATCTCGACGTGGCAACGGGGCACCGAAAGCGGATCGCTGGGGCCCCAGTCGCCAGCCGAGTTGATCCAGATCCGCTCGTTGCCGTATTGCTCGATGATGTCCACGGCCCGCTCGGGCGTGCATTTGCTGTCGGGATAGAGCGTCATTCCGGCCCAGTATCCGCGGTCGAGGACAGCGGAAACCGTGTGTTCCTCCACATGGTCGATGAGCACGCGGCCCGGATCGATCCCGGCATTTTTGAGCGCATCCATGATGAGCCGCGTGCCCTTGAGCTTGTCTTCGAGGTGGGGCGTGTGAACAAGAATCAGCCGGTCGTGCCGCTTCGCCAGATCGATCTGCTCCTCGAGAATGACAAGCTCATTGCGGCTGTTCTTGTTGAGGCCAATTTCACCGATCCCCAGCACGTTCGGCCGGTCAAGAAACGTCGGAATGAGACTCATCACCTCACGGGCAAATCCAGGATCCTCCGCCTCCTTCGGATTGATGCAGAGCCAGCAGTAGTGGGCGATTCCGTAGCGGGCCGCCCGCTTTGGCTCCGTCTCCGTGAGCTGACGGAAGTAGTCGAAGAACCCCGCGGGTGACGAGCGGTCGAAGCCGGCCCAGAATGCCGGCTCCGTTACGGCAATGCAGCCTGCTTCGGCCATCCGCGCGTAGTCGTCGGTGGTCCGGCTCACCATGTGGATGTGGGGGTCGATGTAGGGCATGGTGGCGCTTTGTCAGTACTCGGTGGCCGGGTCGGCGCCGATCGCGGCCTGGGTGTGGGCGGCAAGGATCGGCTCGATCGAGTGGTCACTCAAGAGCTCGAGAACCCGCCTGGCACGATTCCCATGCCCGTCGATGAGAAGCGGGATGGCCCGCCGCATGGCCCGAACGCGGACGTCACTTGCGGCAGCAGGCTCCCCTGCCCGGTCGAGCCGGTCGAGGAATGCAGCAAGGTCGAGCAGCTTCGCGCGATGCTCCATGAAGTAGAGATCGACCACCTGCGGACCAGTGAGCGGACATGTGGGACCGGTCATGAAACCACCTCGAAGGCACGGTGTAGCCCATCGGCCAAAACCCCTATCATGCTTTCGCAGGGCCTCGACCGCCAGCGGTTTGATCGCTATGGCCGAGAGGGTCGTCGCGATGCGGCCGGCGGCTCGGTGATTGGTTCCACCAGTGCGAGGCCGTGGACGCGGTATTCCCGGCCGGTTCGCAGATCGAAACATTGCCGCCGGGTGCGAAGGGCACGGCCAACACGGAAGACCGCTCCGTTGGCCGCCCGGAATACGGTCCTCTCGACGAGATCCTCGACCCGAACATGGCCCGTCGGCTTGGCATCGAATTGAGCCAGCGCGAGAACGAGCCCGCGGTCGCTACATGTCGCCGCAGCCGGAGCCTCGAGGGACCGAACGAGCGCCGATTCGACGACGGTCGGCAGAAGGCCACGGCCCATGATCGGTCGAAGAATGTCGCTAAATTCCGCCTGCCACTCTGTACCGTGGGGCCGAATCCGTCGGCGGCTTCGATGCCGCTCCCAGGTGGCCACGTGGGCGATCTCGTGGAGGAGCGTTGTCAAGAAGGCGAAAGGATTGAGGTCTTCATTGACCGTGATCCGATGCCCCCGAACACCCCGTTGGGGAGGCCGATGATCGCCAAGCTTCGAGCGACGCGGGCAAACCACCCGAACCTCGAGGGGCTGGCGACCCATCAACTCGCCGACATAGCCCGTCACTCCGGGAGGAAGGCGGGTGACAAGCGGTTCGTCGAGCATCGCAACAGGCATTCGTCAGTCACCGCTGTCGAGAACGTCGAGTGTCGGAATGTCCTGGGCTGCCACTTGATGCGAGACGAAATAATCGACGATCTTGGCCACATCGACCTCGGTCGGAGGAGCAGGTGTGTCGTTGCGGATGATCACGTCCACGTGCCGGATTCCGGCCGCGAGCGACGACCGTTCCTCGGTATGCCACCGAGGACCGAAGTGAAACACTGCGTAGTACATCATTTTTGCTTTCGGAGCGTCCACCCCACTACAGCGGCAGGCCTCGTAGAACATCCGGTGGACCGACCGCCAGGGCCGAATCAAGTCTTTGCAGGCCGCTCCATGGACCACCGCGGCGCTCCGGAATCCGATCTCGTACGGGCCGCCGATCACCGACCAAAAGGCTCGCGGGATGCTTGCACCGTCAATTCGGGTTCCTGCCGTCACCCGCCAACACAGACACCGCGGGTCGATGTAGACGAAGGGTTCGAGCACCGTCATCGTGCGACCGTCGTCGTCCCAGCGACAAACGACATCCCCCTCGAACCGCCCCCATTCGCCCGAGGCTCCATGCGGAGCGGGCAGACCTTCCTCAGCCCTGGTGTGTTGCAAAAAGTCTTGATTCATGTTGCACCCCCGTTTCGGCCACCTCTTGATATTATGCCAGCGGGAGCCGGTTAGGGAAACAGCGGAACGGGAGTTCCCTGCCGCGGCGAACCGCCATAGCATGCACTGGTTTACCGTCCATTCCCCGCCCCTCGAGGATCGCGTTCATGCCATCGAACCATCGCCACGTGCCCGTCCAATCGAAACTCCCTCGCCGCACGTTCACCGCTGGCGCCGCAGTCCTCGCATCGACTGCGGCAGTGCGACCCGGTGTCGCTCTCGCGCGGCGGCTCGAGAACGAAACGATCGTCGGCGAGGGGGACTACACGTTCCGCGTACGGCATCACTTCCCGCAGCTCCCCGACCGGTTCACCTGGCAGACAACGCATGGCGTGGCCCTCGACGCCGCTCGCAATCTCTACGTGATCCACGAGGGGAAGAAGGAGCAAAAGGATCACCCATCGATCTTCGTGTTTGACCCCGAGGGAAAATTCATTCGGGCTTTCGGGAGCCAGTTCCAGGGAGGCGGCCACGGCATCGAAGTCCGACGCGAGGGAGGCGAGGAGTTTCTCTACGTCTGTGGCTATCAACAATTGAAGTGCTTTGCCAAGCTCACGCTCGACGGTGAAACCGTCTGGTTCCGCAAGGCCCCGATGGAATCGGGCGTGTACTCTCCCGGCGAGGACATCTCCACCAAGCGGACATGGAACCGGAAGACCTTTCTCCCGACGAACATTGCCTTCATCGACGACGACACCTCGAAGGCCCCCGAATTCCTCCTGGCGGACGGCTACGGCTCGTTCAAGATCCACCGCTATGACTCGGCGGCCACGTGGCAGTCGTGCTTCGGTGGCCCCGGTGCTGGCAAGGGGACGTTCGACACGGCTCACGGTCTCTGGGTCGATCGTCGCCCGGGCCGCGAGCCGTCGATCGTCGTCACCGACCGGGCCCATGACACGCTGCAAGTCTTTTCGCTCGACGGCACCTATCAGTCCACGATCCCTGGTTTCGGCCTGCCAGCGAACATCGACACCTGGCAGCAGCTCATGCTCGTGCCGGAGCTCAAAGCCTGCGTGACGCTGCTGGACGCCGACAACAAGGTCGTGGCTCGCCTCGGCCGCGCGGTCGAGCGGCTCGACCAAATCAAGAACCTCCGAACGCAGCCCGACAAGTGGATCGACGGCGAGTTCGTGCACCCCCACGACGCCTGCTTTGCCCCAAACGGCGACATCTTCGTGGCCGAGTGGGTCGGCACAGGCCGCGTCACGAAGCTCGAGCGTGTGTGAGCATCCCGTGAGGCAACGGTCATGCTCGGAAAAACCGCCATCCCCGGAGTCGGGCGATGGCGGTACTATTCGGCCTGGCAAGGATGCCGCCCTTTCCCAATCTCCACGAAGGAGGCCCGAATGACGGAAGCCCGCCCCAAACTGTTCGTGCTCGACACGAACGTGATCCTCCACGACAGCGGCTGCATCCGGAACTTCGAAGAGAACGACGTCGCGATACCGATCACCGTCCTCGAGGAGTTGGACCAGTTCAAGCGGGGCAACGAAGACATCCACTTCCAGGCCCGTGAGTTCCTGCGTCGGATTGATGCACTGACGGGCGACGTTCTCTCGTCGGAGGGCAGCCCGCTCGGCGAAGGGCTCGGTTCGATCCGGGTTGTTCTCGGCGGCGCGCCTCGCGATCTGCTCCACGAGTCGTTCCTTCAAGATACGGCTGACCACCGGATCCTCAGGACCACGCTTGCCATTCAGCAGGAACAGGCCCCGCGGCAAGTGGTCCTCGTGTCGAAAGACACGAACCTGAGGATGAAGGCGAAGTCGTTAGGGATCCGCGCCCAGGACTACACATCCGACAAGGTGCAGGGCTTCGACAAACTCTACACGGGCAAGCGAACGGTTGAAGGCATCGCCTCCGAAGTGATCGACGAGTTCTATGCGAATGGCGGCGTCCTTCCGTCGGCGCGGCTCTCGCTCTCGAGTCCTCCGATGCCGAACGAAAACTTCGTCCTTCGCAACGGAAGCAAGTCGGCCCTGGCGACCTTTCGCCGAAGCGACGAGGCTTTTCACAAGATCGAGAAGCAGACCTGCTACGGGATCACGCCCCGCAACGCAGAACAATCGTTCGCACTGCGTGCTTTGATGGACGACGACATCAAGCTCGTGACGCTTTCCGGTACCGCGGGCACCGGAAAGACGCTCCTCGCGCTCGCCGCGGCACTCGAGTGCCGCCAGCGGTACCGCCAGATCCTTTTGGCCCGCCCGGTCGTGCCTCTGTCCAACCGCGACCTCGGCTTCCTGCCGGGCGACATCTCGGACAAGCTCGATCCCTACATGCAGCCCCTCTACGACAACCTCACAGTGATCCGACACCAGTGCGGCGAGGAGACGCAGGCTGCCAAACGGATCGTCGATATGCGTGAGTCGGAAAAACTCATGATCACGCCGCTGGCCTACATCCGTGGCCGGAGCCTTCAGCGGATGTTTTTCATTGTGGACGAGGCCCAGAACCTTACGCCCCACGAAGTGAAGACGATCATCACGCGGGCAGGTGAAGGAACCAAGATCGTCTTCACCGGCGACGTGGCCCAGATCGATCAGCCCTACCTCGATGCCCTCTCGAACGGCCTCTCCTACCTCATTCACCGGATGACGGGACAACCGCTCTATGCCCACGTGACGCTCGAGAAGGGCGAACGCTCCGCCCTCGCCGACCTCGCCAGCGAGCTGCTTTGACCGCTTCCTGGAATCGCTACCGACCGTGAGAGTGCATGCCGTATTCACCCGGTCACGGAGTGACCGGGCTACGGTGCGGTAAGAGACGTCCTACGGGGAGGCGAGAGGCCACCCGTGCCATTACGCCGGCGTAGGAAACAAGCGCAGCCTGGAGGGCGGAGCGATGTTTCCTTCGAGTGAGCGACGGTCTTGGAAGCTCGGCCGCATGCGGCCGAGCGATGGCC
>JBGTKO010000444.1:0-6573 GCA_041744595.1 Pirellulales bacterium | reverse complement strand
CTCTCGCGATCCTGGCGTGCCGTCCTTCTCGACCTGACCGAGCATGCTGACGCCCGTCCGCAGGGCATCCATCGGTGAAGCGTGTGGCTCGGTGGCGGCAAGGCGAGCAAACGCGTCGAGAACAACCGAGGGGAGATGCGTCGCGGCGGCAGCCACACGCCCGCGGAAGGCATCGAGGGCCGCAGCATCCGGCAGTTCGCCATGCAGCAATAGATACGCCACCTCTTCAAAATCGCCGGCCCGAGCGAGAGGCTCGATACAAAAGCCGCGGTAGCGAAGCGTGCCGGAGAGCGAGCAGATCGCCGTCTGTCCAGCCACGACGCCGGCCAAGCCCTTCGCGAAATCGGTTGTGGCTGGAACTGGTGCTGTCATGAGGATGTCTCCCGGGCGGCGGCAGGGCCGGCCAAATGGCGGCCGGGATCAGCAGGATCATAGCCGAGCATGTCGTAAAGCTCCTCGCGAGACTGCATGAGGTCGAGGAGGCTTTCCTGGGTGCCTTCTTCCCCGATCACGGCCAGGCCCACCTCCATGGCCTTCATCGCCAGCCGCAGAAGCGTGACGGGATAGAGCGCGGCAGCGAAGCCAGCGGCCGAGAGGTCAGGTAGTGATATGAGCGGGCTGCGCCCAAACTCCGTCATGTTGGCAAGCAGGAGAGGACCCTCGAGAAACTCGCGGCCGACACGGGCAAACTCGTCGCGAGTAGGCAGTGCCTCTGGAAACAGCCAGTCGGCTCCAGCAGCCGCGTAGGCGTGGAGCCGAGCAAGGAGATCATCAAGACCCGTGACACTTCGGGCATCACTCCGGGCGATGATGATCGTGCCAGGGTTGCGCCTGGCCGAGACAGCCGCAGCAATCCGCTCCGCCATCGCTGCCGGTTCGATCACTTCCTTCCCACCGAGGTGCCCACACCGCTTGCCACCGGCGACAGAACTCCCCGGCTGGTCCTCGATCTGGATCGCGGCCGCTCCGGCTTCCTCGAGCAGTTGCACGGTCCGTGCCACTTCATCCGCATCGCCAAACCCGGTGTCAGCATCGACAACAACGGGAATCGTGACCGCCCGCGCGAGAATGCGGGTCTGCTCGACGAGTTGGTCACGGGTGAAGAGACCGATGTCGGGCACCCCGAGCGTGCCGGCTGAGAACGCAGCCCCTGAGAGATAGACCGCGTCGAAGCCAGACTCCTCCACGAGCCGCGCAGCAAGCGCGAACGGCGCGCCGACGATGCCGAGCATCTCGGTCTCGGCTGCCTTGCGAAGGGCCTCACCGCCGGATGCGGTCGCCGGGCCAAACGGAGCAGGAGTGGAATGCGTCATCTGGGTATCCTGGCTGGCCAGCAAAGCCCTTCGTTATAGGTGTGCGAAATGGCGGAAGAAAGCGGCAAACGTCTCAGAGCCCTCATGGAGGTCTTCGCGATCGCCGCGATCTTCGCGGCCGCGGGCGCGTGGCCGGTGCCCGACGTCAACGAGACGGTCTATCTCACGAAGGCACGGCACGCGGGAGACCCAAGCTGGTGCGCCGGTGATTTCTTTCTGGAAACTCCCGATGCACACGGCATCTTCTATTTTCTGATCGGGCCGTTGGCAGCATGGCTTCCTCTCGAATTGACGGCATGGATCGGCCGGATCGCGGGCTGGCTCGCCCTCGCGGTGGGGTTCCATCATCTGTCAGCAGCCACGGTCACAGGCGAGGGATGGTCGTCGGGCCGGCGCACCTGGGCCATGCTCGCCGCTGCGGCGATCTTCTCGCTCGCACTCAGGCAAACAAACGCGGCCGGTGAATGGGTCATCGGGGGCTGCGAAGCAAAAGTCTTTGCGTGGGCGCTCGTCTTCGGTGGTCTTGGCGAGTTTGTCCGCGGAAGGTTTGCCGGAGCCTGGTGTCTCCTCGGCGGGGCCACGGCGTTTCATCCGCTTGTCGGCGGGTGGGCGATGATGGCGGCCACCGCCGTGCGGTTGCTCTTACCGTGGCCCCCGGCGGTGGCCTCGTCTCGCTGGCGAATCGTTCTGCTCGCCGCGGGCTGTCTCCTCGCAGCAGCAGGCGTGGTGCCGGCCCTCTTCCTCAATGCCGGCGTCGATCAGGCCACGCGACAGCTCGCAGCGCGAATCTACGTCGTCGAGCGTCTCCCACACCATCTGTTCGTGCAGACTTTTTCTACCGGCTTTGTGGCGCGGCATCTGCTCGCGGCGACTGTTTGGTGGTTCTTGACGAGAGTCGCCGGAGCAAGCGAAGCCCGCAGGAAACTCACCGCGTTGACCCTCGCCTCGCTCGCCATCTCGCTTGTAGGCGTCGTGATCTCGTTGGCCGAACCGTGGGCCAGCGGGTTTGCCCATGGATTGCTTCGGTACTACTGGTTTCGACTAGGCGATGTCGTGGTGCCACTGGCGCTTGCGATCTTCGCCGCGGCAGTCTTGGCTGACGACGCTGTGTGCCGTTGGCTCATGCCCTGGTCACCTGCCATCGTACGGGTGGTCGCGACGCTCCTTCTGACGCTTGATCTCGCGGCAGAATCGACCCACTGGCCACTGCCGGGCCGCACGCTCGCGGCACGAGCCGACTCGAAAGTCGATGCCGCTGGATGGTCCGACATCTGCGACTGGCTCCGAGAACACACGCCCATCGACGCATGCGTGCTCACGCCCCGCGGCGCGACGAGCCTGGCGTGGCGAACCGGTCGCCGTGAAGTGGTCTCGTGGACGAACAGTCCGCAGGATGCTGCCTCACTCGTGGCCTGGAGGGAGCGGATCATGGACTGTTTCGTGTTCGACCAATCCATGAGCGAGTCCGCGCGTTCCACCGCCACGATTGGAGAGCAACGCATGCGGAAGGTGGCCGATCGGTATGGTGCCACGCATGCGATCGTGCCACTCGACGCGCCAGGTGTCGATGATCTCACCTTCCCGCGACTCTATGAAAACAGCGTCTATGCCATTTTCAAGTTGGACGACCACACTGGGAGTCCAGTCACGCCGTGACTGGACCGTTGTGCGAGTGCGGGGCGTATTGACCCGGTGTCGGAGACACCGGGCTCCTGGGGAGCCAAACGATCGCGAGCGTCAGAGCGTCACGCCGAGCTTGGCGGCTTGCAGCGTGATGACATGCTCGAAGGCAGGGAATGGATATTTGCGGCCTCGCGAAATCGCCCACGTGTAGGTTGAATCGACGACCTGGTGGGGCAGTCGCCCTTCGCGAACGGCCATCGCCACCCGGTCACAAAAGGCAACGTCGGACGGTGCCTTGACCCGTAGGCCCGTCGTGAGACGTTCCGCGAGGTCGGCGACGGTCCCAGGGGCCAGCTCGGCAGCGCCGGCAGGCAGGCTGAGGGCTCGCACCGATGCGAAACCAGCGAGGAAGAGTGACAGGATGGCGATGTGACGCATGGCGGAAGGACTCCGGTGGGGGAGGGAAAATCCCAGCCATCGCCATATGAGTCAACCCCGTCCCGTTCGCAGAAATGCGGGGGCACGACTTCTCGCGATCTGAGCAAATCCCGTTACCGCCGCCATACAAGCCCCTCGCGATCAGCGAGGGGATCGTGAAACGGTGGGCGTGCCATGCCCGAGGGCGATAGCAAGCCCAACGAGCCGCCATCACACGGCTGGTCGCCGGGGGCTTCTACGGGGCCGTCGTTCGTCCACGGATCGGGTTTTGAAGCCGTCACTCGGGCTTGGCAATGCAAAAAAGCCCGCGGGCCGTCCGCAGGAAAAGCCGTCCGCCGGCGATCGCTGGGCTCGCCATGATCATGTCGTCGTCGGTGAGCCGATTGACGTGAAGGATTTCGAAGTCGCGGCCTGCCTTCACGACGAATGTCTCGCCATACTCGTTGGCACAGAAGATCCTGCCGTTGGCAACCCATGGGGACGCCGAGAAGGCCCGCCCCTCGGGAAGCCGCTCGCGGCTATACACCTCCGCGCCCGTCACCGCGTCGAAGCACGAAAGGATCCCGCGATCCGAGAGCACGTAGAGCAGCCCATCATGGACGAGGGTGCTCGGGTTGTAGGGCGCGATGTCGGGGCGGCTCCAGGCGATCGCATCATTGGCCGTTTGGTCCTCACTGAGCGTCACGTCACCCGCGGCACCAGGGCGGATCGCCCAGAGCGGCTTGCGGCGCCCCATCACGTAGCCCGAGCTGACATAAAGAAGATCATCGACCGCGTAGGGCGTGGCGATGGTGACCATCGAACCGCCGCCGAACTCGTAGAGCAGCTTCCCGTCAAGGTCGTAGGCCCGCGTCATACCGGAGCCGGGTGTGACGATCTCGGTGCGAAGTCGGTTTTGCCACACAAAGGGACTCGACCAATTGCTCCGCTCGTCACGGTCCACTTCCCAGACGGTCTCGCCGGTTGCGGCGTCATAGGCGGTGAGCGTCGAGGTCTCTTCATTGTCGCGGACGACATACACCCGCCCCTCGTGAACTGCGGGCGACGCGGCAGGCCCCCAACCAGTCCGCGTCAATCGCGGCTCGAAGTCTCGCTTCCAGACGATCTCGCCGGTGGCGGCATCGAGGCAGAAGAGACCGACGTTGCCGAAGCATGCCCACACATGCTTGCCATCGGTGACGGGTGTCTCGGAGGCGTAGCTGTTCTTGAGATGGATCGCTTCCGGTGGTTTGCCACTGACCACTTCGCGTTCCCACACGACATCGCCGGTCGAGGCATCGAGGCAGAGAACGAGCCAGTGAAGCGTCGTGTCCGGGGCCTGCTGCCGGTTGCCGCCGAAGTAGAGGCCGCGTCGAGGGGCGTCGAGCTCATCGGCTGCAACGGCCGTGGTCAGCCAGACCCGATCGCCCCACACGATTGGCGATGACCATCCGCGGCCAGGGATCGGCCGGAACCAGCGGATGTTTTCGCGACCGGGCTGGCTCTCGGCGAGACTCCAGCGATCGGGAAGTCGCGGGTCATCAGGCCCGACGCCACGGCACCCCGGCCCACGAAACTGCGGCCACTGATCGCCCCCATGCTCTGCCGCACCGAGCGACGCGGCACCGATTACCAGGATGGCAGAAGCGATCACCGCCATCCGTGCTATCGATGCCAAAGGTGCGAAAATGCTCATCGTGAGCCTCCAGCGCTCACGATGATCCTACCCGTCCTGGCAATGGCCGGCAGGAATACCACCGACGCCCTTCGGAAAGGCCGTCGCTCACCCGGCTCGGCGGAGCGGCAATCACTTCGCGGGGGCTGGCTTCTTTTCCTGCTTCGGCTTCTTGTTCTTCTTGTCGTTCTTCTGCGCGTTGTTGCCCTTGCCCATGGCGAGCGTCCTTTCACGTGGTGAAAAAAATCTGCGGGAGATGTTCCCGCTGTTCCAGAACGATAACTGCTGCTGCGACGGCCAGGCCAGCCCAATCGTCGCTTGCGACTTCGTCAGCCGCTGAGACGATCAGCCACCGAGATAGAGGGCGGCGGCAAGGCTCGCGGCGCTCGCGATCGTGCTCACGACGATACCCGCTGCGGCAAGTGGCTCATCGCCCCCGAGCTGCGTGGCCAAGACATACGAGGCGACGGCCGTGGGCGCGGCAGCGAACACGAGCACGATCTGCCGATCGACGCCCTGGATGCCGAGGAGCATGCAGCAGGCAAATGCAATCGCCGGCACCACGCAACACTTGAGTACCGCCCCACCGATAGCGAGCCCCAGCCGGCCGTGAATCGGATGAACGACGATCGCCCCGCCGAGGCTCAACAGCGCGAGCGTGGCAGACGGCATTGCGAGCAGTGCGAGCGTCTCCATGATGATGACACCTGGTTTGACCTGGACCGCCCACAAGGCCAGCCCGAAGCCGCTCGAGAGCAACAGCGGATTGGTCACCAGAGACCGCCCAAGCGAGCGAAGCGTCATTCCGAACCCCGTGCCGGCGCGGCCATACTGCATCGCGCCAATGAGAAGAAACACGCCAAGCACGTTGAAGAGAAACATCGTCGGCGCGAGCACGAGCGCCGCCTTCGCAAGCGTGGCATCATGCCCATTCACCGCCAGCGCGATGACCGGCAGCCCGACATACGCCAGATTCCCCCGCATCGCCGACTGGGCAAACACCCCCGCCTCGGTTCGCTTCAGGCGGAACACGATCGCGAGGAGCACCGCCACCGCGGCACCGCCGAGCGTGGAAATCCACATCGCCAGCGTCATCAGCCCTGCCTCGCGCAGGCCACCCGTGGGGGCACCCACGAGCGAATGCACGAGCATTGCGGGCAGGCAGACCCAATAGACGAGCAGGTCGAGCGATCGGCGGACCGTGTCGTCGTAAAACCCGAACTTCAGGAGGAACGCCCCCACTGCGACGAGCAGGGCGAGCGGCAGAAGGGAAGCAAGAATGACGTCCACGCGAGGATGATACCCGCCTCACCGTCGTCGTGGCCCGTTCACTCCGTGACCGGAGCCTTGTGCCAGTGGGCGCCGCACTCGTTACGTACCCGTTACCGACGCCGCATCTGCCGCGATGCTACGATCCCCTTCGTCCAAACCCTGAAACCGCCCATCGTTCACAAGGCGATCCAAGCGATTCACACGGGGAGGCTCGGGGCTGCCCATGCCCCGAGAGCCGGCGTAGAAAATCGAGCGGAGCCCGGATGACGAAGC
>JBGTKO010000443.1:0-10249 GCA_041744595.1 Pirellulales bacterium | reverse complement strand
CGCAGCTCTGCCTGCACAACGTCGCCGGCGAGGACGTGGTGGTCGAGTCGTCGATCGAACCGGGACGCTATGTCCTCGATGACGCGGGGCTACGGCATCTCGGACCTGAAGAGCGGCTCTCGCAGAACGAGTCGTACGACGAGTTTGTCATCAGCGGTGAGATTCACGTCGAGGGGACGCACCTGCTGCGTCACTCTGACGAGATCTGCAAGGTCTACTCATACGAGCCCGTGCTCGGGACCGACGGCCGCACGCTCACACCGCGGGCCCGGCGGCTGGTGGACTCGATCCAGTCTGCCTGCACCTTCCGGCCGGTGCGGAGGTAGCCCGCCATCGTCACGCGTGTCGACGGCAGGGTGGCGCGGCTGGCCGCGGCGTCACCAGAACTGCTCGAGCGGTTTTTTGGAGTAGCCCGTTCGCGGCGGGCCTACGACGGAAGCGACCCGGAGCCTTGCGACATTTCAATCGTTCCGAGGGTCGTGACCACGGCCCAGGCCGCCGAGTTTGCGTCTATTTGTCGGCCGATCGTGGCAGCGTCGCTCGCCCGCGTCCTCGACGTGCATGCTGGCAGGGACCATGTCACGGACTGGTCACTCGACTGGATCACACGATTGGTCCCGCGGCTGCCGGCCGAGCTTGTTGGAAACGTACGGCTCGATTTTCTGCTCGAGGAGGGCAGGCCAAGGCTCCTCGAGGGGGGCTGGGTGAACCTGAGCGCCGTTGAATACGCGCCCCAGGCGGCGCTCGCGCTTTTGGATATCGACACCGAGCTGCGACAGCACTTTTCCGTGCAGCGGCCGGCCAAGCATTTTCGAAGGAGGCTGCACGAGCAGGGGGTTCGACGCATCGCGATTCTCGTCAAAGAGAAGCGATCCATCTATTCGCAGCATGACTGGGAACTGATTCAGGAAGCGCTTCTGCCGATCGAATCCGTGGTCGTCGCCGAACAAGATTTTTCATCAATTCAGGCCGGAGACGGCGGGATCATCGTCGATGGAAAACCCTGCGATGCTGTGTACCTCCGTTCGCTCGACGGGCCAGCGGCGTTTGCGGGACCGCATGCGGCGACGAACCGCCAGACGCTTTCGCTCCTCCTCGAGTCAGGCGTGATGTTCCATGACCACCCGCTCATGCTCCTTGCCGAAGACAAGGACCTCGGCTGGCTCATCGACCGCGAGCCTTCCTTGGAAGGCGTCGTTCCGCAGACCCGCCGTCCCGTTGATGTCCCTCGCACAGACGCTCGCCGCTGGGTTCTCAAGCTTCGCGATCGCCATTCAGGGGAAGGCGTTTTCCTCGACGAGCCTGAGATGCTTGCCCACTGGGACGACCCCGATGCCATTCTTCAAGAACGGATCGAGCCCGACCGATTTCCGGTCGTGACGATCCACGGCCTTTCAGGCGACGCCATCGCCGATCTCACCGTCCATGTCTCCTACCGCTACGACGTGGCTCGCCGTGAGCTCGTCACGTCGGAGGTGGCCGGCTACTTCAGCCGGTTTTCCCTGATAGGCGGCAAGGTCAACCTTTGCACCGGAGGAGGGATCGTGCCCGTACTCTGTGAAAGCCCAGATGCGAAAGAAGGAATCGATGCCGCGAACCCTGCCTGACGATGTCCGAACGTCGGTCGCAGGCCTGGACAGAGGTGCCTTTTGCGAACGGCTCGTGGCCCGCAAGTTTTGTGCGGCCGACGACCTCCGCGATGTCGCGCTAGCCCCGATCGTGATCTCGCGTGACGAGCACGCGGCCTATGAATTACTCGCGAGACGAATCGCCGCCGCCGCCCTGGCCGAGTTTGCCGCACGGCTCGACCCGAAGGCATTCACGGGCGATGGGTTCCAGCGGCTCATGCAGTCGCTCCCCGTGCGCCAGCAGATCATCTCGGGCAATGCCCGGTTCGACTTCCTCGAGACCGACGACGGCCCGCGGCTCGTCGAGCTGAACTTTCTCGGCGTGGGCACGACGGCCCGGCCCCACCAGGCCGCCGCCGCGTTCCTCGACTGCCTGCCCGAGCTTGCATCGCGGTACGGCGTTCTCCGGCCCACCGACGCCTTCAGGCGGCAGCTTCAGCGGCACGGCTGCAAGACGCTCGTGCTGCTCACGAAAGACAATGACCGCGAATATGTCACCCCGTGGCTCGACCGGCTTCTGATTCAGGAGCAGCTTGCACCGGTGGATGTTCTCATCGTGCCCCGCGCCGAATGGGACGGTTTTTCCGTGACGGCTGACGGCCTCGCATTCCGTGGCCGGCGGATTGACGCGATCTATCCGCGCGAGCTCACCTGGCGACCCTCGATCGAGGAGGGCATTGACCTCTGTCGGTACTTCCTGGAGACCGGCGTCCGGTGCTTCGACCACTGGGGGCTTGTCCTTGTCGAAGACAAGGACCTGCGGTTTTTGACCGAGCAAGACCCGGGGCTGGCTTCAGTGATTCCACGCACCTGGAGCCTCGGCGAACAGCCCCTCGACCTGACGCCAGAGCGAATCGTGCTCAAACGACGGCATGATCACGGTGGCGAGGGAGTCTTTGTCGGGCCTGCGGCGTTGCCCACCGAAAAACAAGAAGAATGGCTCGTGCAGGAGAGGATCACGATGAATCGTCTTCCAGTCCGGTCGCTCGAAGGTTTTGACGGTCTTGCTGCCCACGACGTGGCTACGCATGTCTGTTTTGACTATGACATGGCCCGCCGAGAGCTCGTCCACTGCGAAGTGAGCGGCTACCTGGCTCGCTTCGCCCCCGTGGGAGATGTCGTGAACATTTCGCTCGGTGGAGGTGTGATCCCTGTCCTTGTCGAAGGAGTCGATGAATGAGCCGCACGATCGGTTGCTTGGGGTACATCGGTCGGCCTGCGTTCGAGTACGACTGCCCGTCCGACCAGGTCATGGTCGAGTCGATGCTGGCCGCGCGAAACGACCGGATCGTGATGGCCCACTGGGATGACATCGACGCGGCAACCCTCGTTACGCGGGCCTGGGACATCCGCAAGGAAGAATGGGTCACCGAAGACTATGCCCGGTGCGACGCCTTTTTGATCCTCGAGGCGCCGTCTCCGGGCTCGAAGAACGCTAACTTCGACCATGCCGATATTGCGATGCGGGAGATCCTCCGCCGCGGAATACCAGCGGTGAACTCGATACGGACGTTTCTGGAGTACCCCGACAAACGGTATCTCGCCGACCGGCCCGACATGCCTTTTCCACGGACGTCACTCGTCACCCACGAGACTGACATCGAACACTTGCTTGCGTCACTGCCAGACGAGGTCGTCCTCAAGCCGCTCATCGGCTGTGGCGGCAAAGGCGTGGTGAAGCTCTCGCGGGATCCCGAGGCGATCCGGGCCGCGATGACGCCAGGCCGCGAGTATCTCCTCCAGGCATTCGTGCCAGACATCCTCGACGGTGAGAAGTCGCTCTACTTCTTTGCCAAGAAGTACCGCTATGCGGCGATCAAGCGGCCAAAGCCGGGTGAGTTTCGGGCCAACGAGGAGCATGCTGTCTCCGATCGGTACGAGCCGACTGCCAATGAGGTGGCTTTTGCCGAGGAGGCGATTCGCCGGTTCGCGAGCCCCTCGCTCATCGAGCGAGTCGATATGTGCGGCCGTCATGTCATCGAAATGACGATCGAGTGCCCGGGGCTCAAGCTCAAGAAATTCAACTTGCAGCAGGAGTCCGGGCCGTGGACCTACGAGGCGATCGACATGGCCATCGCTGGGAAATAGCAGCTCGGGTTCAAGCCCATGGAGTCAAGTGAATCACGGCACAGCGGGAGCGCTGAGAAGTGGCGCGACATGGGCCGTGACGAAGCCCTTCCGAGTCCAGCCGAAGTGCCCGCCGGGATGGCCTTGCCCGAGCATGGCAAGCGTGTAGGAGTGCTGTCGAACGACCGCGGTAGTGACGCCGTCCGCCGTCGGCTGGCGAAAGCCAATGGCACCACCCGCCAGCCTGTGTGAACCGTCGGTGGTACCCACGATCGAGCAAGCTGCCATCATCACGGGCACATCGTAGAGCGAATAGAAACTGTCGATGCCGTGGTCCGTGTGGGCGAGCGCCTTGCTGAAGTCATAGCAGGAGGAAAGAGTCGGTGCGAGGAGAATGGCACTGGTCACGCGATGGTCGTCAGGCAGTTCCTCGAGCGTCCACGTGGCAATGCCACCCCCTCCGGAATAGCCGATCACATGGACCGGTCGCCCCGGATGAGCCTCTTGGTACCGGACGATCTTGGCTGCCACCTCGCGGGCCTGGTCGCGGTTGCGGGACGTGGCGCGCAGGTTATAGGGCACCATGAAGGGGCCCGACGGGAAGTGGTCGGCCGGCCACGCATAGACCTCGATGGCTGCATCGGTGCCTGCCGCAATGAGGCCATCGACGATGCCATGATCCTCTGCTGACTCGCCCCATGCTCCTGGCAGGATCACGATATACCCTCGGTCGAGCCTGCTGGCTTGCCAGAGCTTTGATCGCTTGTCGCCCGCTGTGGGTGGGGCGGCCAACGCGACCATTGGATCTGCCGCAACGGAGGAGTGGGTTGCGACGGGGACCGTCGCGCAGCCACTCGTTGCCGCAAGAACGGCAACCATGGGCACAACGCGGATCGCTTTCACGCTCGACATGGTATGGCATGTTCCCACGGCGTCCCTCCACTGCATGAGTTCTGTATCCCTCGGTTCTCGCAGCTACTTGAGGCCGGGGCGGCGGTCGAGGGCGCCGCGGACACCGAGCTGCTCGGGGTGACGGGCGATCTTGTCGGAGAAGACGCGGATGTCGTCCACGATCGGCCGCAACTCCCGGGAGAGATTTTTGACATTGGCCGCCGCAGCGGCGAGATCCTCGTACACCCGTGGGTCGCGGACCAGCCGGCCGAGCGTGCCATCCGACTCGTTGAGGGCTTTCGTGAAGAACACCGCCTGCTGCATGACGTCGTCAAGCCGGCCGATCGTGGCGTCGATCTGGGCCACCATGCCCGCGCCGCGTTCCCCGAGCGGCTTGGTCAACCCTTCGAGGTTTCGCAGATTGCGGTCGGCGGTGTCGATCGTCTGTCCCATGCCTTGGACCGTCGAGCGAAGGTCTGTCAGTGTCTGTGGGAGTCCTTCGAGCATGGCCTTGATATTTTCTCGGGCTCGAGGATCACCCATCACGTCGTTGATGTTGTTCATGGCCACGCTGAACTCGTCGAGGGCCTTTTCTGTTTTCTGCATGAGCTTGCCGAATGAGTCGTTGCCGACGAGCATCCGGTCAAGGTCCGCTGAGAGCTTCGTGACGGCGTCGCTCGCATCGGTCAGGGATTCGAGGGCGGTGCCGAGCTTCGGCTCGAGCGTCGCGAAAACCTCAAAAGGATCTCGGGACACAAGTCCTGTGAGGACCTCGTCTTCGCCCACCCGCTGTCGCGGCGGCCGGATCGTGCCTGGGACGAGTTGGATCTCGGCGTCCCCCAAGAGTGTCGAGGCGATCCGCGGCTGCTCGTCCCTGTAGACCGGCACATACGTATCGATGTCGGCAACCACGCTCACGCCGCCACGCTCGTCGAGCGCGACCTTCGAGACTCTGCCGACGAGAATCCCGTTCTTACGAACGGGAGTGCCGTCAGATACGCCACGGGCGTCGGAGAAGCTCATCCTGAGCGGGTACGTTGCCTGCACGAGCGACGGCAGGTCGCCGAAGAGCACGATGAGAATTCCGGCGATGATCGATGTCGAGAGCACGACCACACCCACGCGAAACTGCATGACTCGTTCGTTCATGTGCCTTCCTCCTCGGTGTCGTCGCCAGCTACTGCCTGGTTTTGCACCTCCTCGGTTTCGTCGAGCCGGGCCTGCTCCTCCCGAAGCTCCATGAGCCGGGTGCCCGCTCGACCCTCGACGAACTGCCTGATCCGAGGGTCGCGGCATCGGTCGAGCTCGGCAGGTGTGCCGTCGAAGACGATCTGCGGCTCTTCCGGCCGGAGCCGAAACAGCGGGTAGAGCATGATCACGCGGTCGCCCACCTTCCGGGCCGTATTCAGGTCGTGGGTGACCACCACGCTCGTGACGTTCGGCCGCCTCACCCTGAGCATGAGCTCGTTGATGACGTCAGTCATGATCGGGTCGAGTCCGGTCGTTGGCTCGTCATAGAGCACAACCGTCGGATCCAGGGCGAGCGCCCGCGCCAGGCCAGCCCGCTTTCGCATTCCGCCGGAGAGTTCGACCGGCTTCTTGATGAGCACTGACCGCGGCAAGCCGACCTCGTCGATCAGCGATGCCACGATGCCACGGATCTCGGCGTCAGAAAGCCGCGTGTGTTCCCGAAGGGGGAAAGCGACGTTCTCGGCGATCGTGAGGCTGTCGAAGAGTGCCGCTCCCTGAAACACGAAGCCATACCGCGTTCGCAGGTGGGCCAGTTGCCGGTCGTTCATCCGGGGCAGTGAACGCCCCTCGAAGAGGACGTCGCCGTGCGTCGGCCGCACGAGACCGATCATCGATTTGAGGAGTACGGTCTTGCCGCAGCCGCTCTCACCCAGCACCACGAGCGTTTCTCCGGCATCGAGGTCGAGCGAGATGTCGCGGAGCACCTGCTGATTGCCGAACCGTACGCCGAGCCCGTCCACCCTCAGCACTGGCGGGGCGTCAGCGTCGGCAGAAGCAACAGTTGCAGGAGCGGTAGCGTTCATGGAGTGAGCCTTGTCGCTACAGCAGGCGGCGGGGGCCTTCGGGCCTGAAAAAGTCGTGGACGTTGTTGAGCCAGATGCCCAGAAACAGATCGAGCAGGAGGATCATCACGAAGGAATGAACGAAGGCGTTCGTGGCAGCGCGTCCGACTCCTTGGGCACCCTGTTCGCAGTGAAAGCCGTGGTGGCAACTCACCAGCGCTATCGCTGACCCAAAGAACAGGCTCTTGAAGACTCCGGTTAGAAAGTCGAACACGTCGACATACTGCCGGGAGTTGGTCCAGTAGTGGTGGTAGTCGATCCCCAGGAGCACGTGGGAGTAGAAGTAGCCACCGAGTACCCCCATGAAGTCGGCCATCACGGTAAGCGATGGAATGAGGATCAGGCATCCCAGGAATCGCGGGACCACGAGATAGTAGATCGGGTTGGCGCCCATGCTTTCGAGCGCGTCGATCTGTTCGGTGACCCGCATCGTGCCGAGCTCGGCGGCCATGGCGCTGCCGACCCGTCCGGCCAGCATCGTGGCGGCGAGCACAGGCCCCAATTCTCGCACGAGTGAGAGATTGATTACCGAGCCGAGTCGCGTCTGAAGACCGAGCGCCTTGAACTGGCCATAGCTCTGGACGGCCAGCACCATGCCGATAAACAGGCCCGTGAGCGCCACGACCGGAAGCGACATGACGCCGATCTGGTAGAAGCACGGCACGATGACGTCCCGCCGTTGGCGTCGTGCGAAGATCCATCCGAATGTCCGAAACGCGAAGATCGTGACATCGCCGATGCCGGCCACTGCATTCATCGCGAAGTCGCCGAGGCTGGCCACCAAACCGACAAGCCAGCCGGTCAATCCGGAATCAGGGGGTACGGTTGGTGACGTGGCAGTTGCCATGGGGCTCACTGGTGCGCGCGGCACCGCAGGGTGGGAACGGAAACTCCTACCGGTCGTATCGGTCATGTCGGTCAAGCGGCATGAACCGGATGCGCGACCGCCCCGCGGCCCGCGGGACATGGGGGACTTGGGGTGTCGCCACGATTCTCAGAAAGATGGGCAATGCGTTCGACGTTGCCGTGGCAGATGCCGCGAGGCTTGAGCCTCAGGCGACACGCCGGCTGGCGGCTCTCGTCGCTGGCTCTGGGTCGGCGACTGATGGACGCTGCCCCGGCCGATCGAGGAGGCCTTCGGGAATGCTTCGCACGTGGAGATCTTGCTGCGGGAAGGCGATCTCGATGCCGTTGGCACGGAAGGCGTCGTCGATCGCCAGATGGAGCTCATGCCGCAGGATGCGGGTGTTGATGACGCCCGTCGTGAACACCCGAAGCTCGAAGTCGAGACTGCTTGCACCGAACGCCGCGAACACCACGATGGGAGGAGGATCGGGAAGGACCAATGGCTGGGCAGCAGCAACTTCCTCGAGGAGTCGCACCGCCAGCCGCGTGTCGGAGCCGTAGGCGATGCCGACACGAATCACGACCCGGAGATTGGGATTCGTGAGCGTCCAGTTGACGAGTTTTCCGGTGACGAATTCGCGATTGGGAACGATCAGTTCCTTGTGGTCCCAGTCGCAGACCGTCGTGGCTCGGATCCTGATCTTCGTCACGCTGCCGGTGACGTCGCCGATCGTCACCACATCGCCTACTCGGATCGGCCGCTCGAAGAGAATGATGAGCCCCGACACGAAGTTGGCGAAGATCTCCTGGAGTCCGAAGCCGAGACCCACGGTCATGGCAGCCACGAGCCATTGCACACTCTGCCAGCCGATGCCAATTTGCCGGAAGCAGAGAACCGCCCCGATCGCGGCCACGGCGTACTGGGTGACTGCGGTGGCGGCGTAGCGGGCCCCGGCGTCGAACGGCAGGCGCTGAAAGACCGCCAGATCAAGGAGGCCCGGGAGATTGCGGCAGGCGAGGACGGTCACGGTCGCCCAAATGACGGCAAGCAGCGCCTCGACGAGCGTGATCCGAACGAGCTCGCCCCCCTCGCCTCCTGTTGCAAAGCCGCCGTGCCAGAGCGTGAACCGACTCAGGTAACCCATGGCTGGGACGATGTCATGCCAGATCACGGCCAAACAGCCGAAGCCGGCGACAACCACGACCAACCGTACGAGCCGATGAACCTGCTCGGCGATATCGGTCAGACGAAGCTCGAGCGAACGGTCGTCGGTCGCAGGCAGTTCTGCCGCGGCATCGGCTGGAAGCTCCTGCCGAGCGGCCAATTCCGCCCGCCGCTGGCGTGCTCGCTGAAGCGTCAGCCGCCGATGCACAAGCATGAGCCACCGCATGACCAACGACCGCAGCACGACTCCCAGGCCAATGACTCCCCACGTGGCAAACAGCCGCGAAGAGAGCCTTACGGCCGTGTAGTGGTATCCGGCCAGTGACAGTCCAGCGAGTGCCACCGGGAGGGCAACAAGAAGTCCCATCCAGACGCGATCAGTTACCTGAAACCAGGCTCCGGGATGCTGCTGTGCCAGCATCGCTCGCGCGGCCCCCGACCGGCGGAAGAGCTGCTGGGTGATCGCTGCCAGGGAAACGCATTCGGCCACCAGCGCGAGCCTGCCCACCGTGCCGATCAGGAGGTCATCACCGGTTGACTCGGTGAAGAGCACGAGAATGCCCGCTGGCAGGCAGGTCCACCGGGCAAGGCAGAGTGCTCGGCGGACCGCCGCCGTGGCGGCACGGTCCCAGCCGAAGTGAGCCCCACCGAGTCCCTTTTGCTGGCAAATGGCAGACGCAAAGTTGACCGCCGCCAGAGCAGCCGAGCCTGCGAGAAGCGCCGTGCCCAAGGAGTGTGCCGTGTCACCAGAAACGCCTGTTGATGCCAGCCGCCAGCCACAGAACGCCACGATCGCCGGGAATGGCAGGGCGAGCATGGCCGACACGGCGATCGCTTCGAGCGTGGGCCGGAAGCCCGTGACCGTGGACCGGCTGGCATCGTGGGCAAGTGCCTCGAGCTTCGCTGATAACCGGCGGCGCATCACCATGAGCCAGATCATTGGCAGCAACGTCAACTCGACAAGCGGGTGCGCACGGGCGTCGGCGAGGAGGGCCTGCCCGGTCTTTATCCACGTGGTCGCGTCCACAAGATCCTTGATCGCTGTGGCGAACAGTAGCAGGACGGCCGGCGAGAGGGGGGTCGTGCTTCGCACCCAGAGCACATGCTCCGCGATAAAGGCCCGCTGCTCCTCGACGACGCGGACGAGGCCATCTTCGGCCGACTGAAGGGCCGCCAGCCGACCGAGCTGGCTTCGGGCTTGCGTGATGAGGTCGGCGTAGAGCGTGAGCCGTCCTCGGAACACGCCTTCGAGCTCCTCTCGCACGTCGAGCTGCTCGGCAAACCCGAGATCGTCACGGACGCCATCGAGGTAGTCGGCGACCGTGTCGTCGGCATGCTGAAGGCGACGACGGTCGGTCTCCCATTGGAGTAGCTCGAGGTTGATCTCTGCCTGCTCTTCACTGCGTTCGGCTGCCCGATGCCGGTAGGCCGAGGTGTCTGGAAGTTCGGCCCGCTGGCTGCGGAGCAACAGGCCGATCGCGGGTGAAAATCTGGCTTCTTCGGCCCGCTTACGTGTCTCGGTGTACTGCTGGCCAAGCTCGGTCCGGAGGGCTTCGACC
>JBGTKO010000442.1:0-1571 GCA_041744595.1 Pirellulales bacterium | reverse complement strand
TTTCGGCCATGCGGCCGTGGGGCACCGTTCGCTCGCCGCGGATCATCACCGCGAGATCTGGTCGAGCTGCCCGTGTGGCCGCGAGCCGTGATGACAGTTCCTCGATGCTCACTTCATCGGGGCCAAGCCGCAGCGGTCCATCAGCAGCCACCTCGACAATCTCCGGCCGAGCGGCATCGACGACGGCCGCGCCCCCCACGTCGGGCAGATCGAGCTCAAACTGCCGTTCGTCGCCAGAAAACTTCGTGGCGCACATGAAGAAGATCGTGAGAACCAGGATGACATCGATCATCGGCGTCAGGTTTGGCGCCGGTTCTTCGTCGTCCAGAGGTCGAAGAAGCGGCATGGCTTACCCCGCGATCCGGCGACGTGGCTCGCCGACAGATTCCAGCGAGATTTCGTCAATCACTTGCTGGCAGGCCTCGTCGAGTCGCATCGCGAGCCGATCGGCACGGCTGGTGAAGTAGGCGTGAAGCACCATGGCCGGGATGGCGACGAGCAGCCCCATGGCCGTTGTGACGAGCGCCTCACCGAATCCACCGGCGAGGAGATCGGGCCGGCCCATCGCGCCGGCGGAGGCCACGTTATTGAACGACCGAATCAGGCCAAACACGGTGCCAAGCAACCCCAAGAGTGGGCTGATCGTGGCCACGCCGTTGAACACGCGGCGATACCGACGGAGGTGGTTGAGCTCGCGTTCCCCCGCGTCGATGGCGGCTTGTTCGATCTCAACAGCCGGCCGGCCCCACCGACGGACCGTGGCGGCGAACACACGGGCCGCTGGACTGCCGTTGGCGTCACAGGCCTCAAGTGCCTTCCCGCGATCGAGGGCGCGTTCACGCAACTGCGAGAGGAAGCGTTCCACGAACAGTCCAGGCACCACCGCATTGGTGCGGAGGTTCACGGCCCGCTCGATCCCAAAGACAACAAGAGCAAAGGAGCAGCCCAGGAGCGGGATCATCAAGAGGCCGCCCTGGCGGATTGTGGCCAGAAGATTCCCAGTGGGGATCAGCGCTGGCGGCTCGTCGGCCGCTGGCTCCGCGGCCGGAGGTACAGCAGCCATGCGGATCGATTCGCGGGAAGCATCAACACCCACCCCGCCAGCCCATACCCGCGGCGTTTGGGCGAGTACGACCGCTGGAGGCAGGGCGGTAGCCGCGAGGATCGCGAGTGCGACAAAGACACGATGGACCACGGCCATACGCGGCGCGAAGCCGCGTGGCATCCGCCTGGAGATCCTTCTCCGCAAAGGCAACATGGTGATTCCAAACGCACCAAGGCGAAGCGTTCCATCGCCACCGCCAATTCCTTCATCGGCACGTGCGGCATTCCGTCGCGAACCCTTTGGAGAGGTTGCCCCTACCCATCACGACCCGCGCGACCCGCACGGACGCGGCGAGGGGTTGTCCGTGTCATGTCGCGGGACGTTTGCGACGGGCATCGTGCCCGTCGCTGCACTCGATGTAGCCCTCGCGTCGCCCTCCAGGCTGCGCTCGGCCTACAACGCCCGCTCCATGACACGGGCAACCCCTCGCGGAAGCTTCGACGGACGGTAGTGAACCTCGGGACTG
>JBGTKO010000441.1:0-2498 GCA_041744595.1 Pirellulales bacterium | reverse complement strand
GCCAGGCCCGAATTGACGTCCGGACGGCATGGAAGCCCCTCGCGCCAGCGTGGGGACGGCGGGCCGTTGGGCGAGCCCGACTCATGATGGCACATGGGACGGCGCACGACCCGCAGTCCCCCCTGCTCGCGCAGGAGGGCTTCTATTGAAGGACTCGTCAGGCCCGGCAAGCGAGCCACGTTCATGGAAGGTCCGCGCAGCATGTACCTCTCATCGCCAGGCCCGAATTGACGTCCGGACGGCATGGAAGCCCCTCGCGCCAGCGTGGGGACGGCGGGCCGTTGGGCGAGCCCGCTCATAATGGCACATGGGACGGCGCACGACCCGCAGTCCCCCCTGCTCGCGCAGGAGGGCTTCTATTGAAGGACTCGCCAGGCCCGGCAAGCGAAGCGGGCTTCTCTGGAAGACTCGCAAGGCCCGGAGGGCCGGTTGAGCTCCGGGCGGAGGCCCGGCAAGGCCGATGAGGGCAAGGATGCCGAGTCGGCCGTATGGCCATTCGCCCGGCAAGCGAAGCGAGGCCATGGATGGCGAGCCACGTCGGGTTGAATGCCACGAGACCGCGACGCTGGATGCGTCGCCACTTCCGGGCGGAGGCCCGGCAAGCGAAGCGAGACCATGGATGGCGAGCGCCGCGTAAAATAGCCGGCCCGCGCCGCGTGTAGATAGCACTCCCTACCGACGGAGCGTGTCGGAGACGATGTGGCCGAAGAGTGTCTCGCGGCCGCGGAGCACGTAGAACTTGATCGGGTTGAGATGCTCCTCTTTCGACTTGTCGAGAATGTAGGCGATGTTGTCGGAGGCGACCGTCTCCCACACATGGAGGCCCACGAGGATATCCCCCTTGCGGATTCCCTGCTCAGCCGCTGGTCCGTCTACCCGCACCTCGGTCACGAGGAGACCTCCGCGGTACCGGGCCTGAAGTTTTTGAACAGCCGCAGGCTGGACCGGTTCAAGCCGGAGTCCAATCTCATGCCAGCACCGATCCGCCAGGGTCACGCCATCGAGCCGAGATGCCATGAGCGACATCTCGATCCGCTCTTCGGCGCCAGCCCGAACGACCGTCACCGGGATCCGCTCGCCGATCTTGCGACCGAGGAGCGCCCGCTCGATATCGATCTGGTGGAGGACCGTCACGCCACCGATCTGCTTGATGAGGTCACCTTCTCGCACTCCCCCCGACTCTGCCGGACTCTGGCGGTGGACGGCCTCGACAACCGCCCCGTGCCGGCCGTTCGCCCGCACGACCAGGCCGTGCCATGTATGGCCAATTCGCTCGGCGGCAATGAGCCGCGAGATCACATCGAGTACACGGTCGATCGGTATCGCAAATCCGATTCCCTGGGCGCCGGCTCTGACCGCCACGTTGATTCCAATGACCTCTCCATCAATGTTGAGCAGCGGACCACCGGAGTTGCCTGGATTGATGCTGGCGTCGGTCTGAATCAGGTCATCGTATCGCTGGGTACGGCTCACTTCGACATTCCGATGGAGCGCCGAAACGATCCCGCGTGTGACGGTGTGCTCGTAGCCGTAGGCGTTGCCAAGCGCGAGAACCTCCTCACCGATCATGAGATCACTCGACGTCCCGATCCGAGCAACGGGGAGTGATTCGGTCATCTCGAGTTTGATGACCGCGAGATCGGTCCGAGGATCATGGGCCACGAGCGACGCCGCGGTCGTGCGGCCACTGGCGAGGGTCACCTCGATCCGCTTGACGCCTTCCACCACGTGATAGTTGGTGACGACGTAGCCACGGGGGTCGAGGACCACTCCCGTACCCATGCCGTTGACCCGCTTGAGCTCGCCAGCGCCTTCCTCGCTCGAGGGAACGAGTTTTTGGCCGTGGATGTTGACGACCGAGTCTCGTTGGCTCGCCACAGCATCGACGATGGCCGAGCGTCGCAGTTCGGACGCCGCCGCAGGAGCCGGAAAACCCGTGGCCAACAGGATGGCGGCGATCGGTAGACTCGCCCACGACATCCGCATTGGAACCCACTCCCGGTAAGAACCACGCCACCGTCGATGCGGCCACGTTACTCTTCGGTGGATCGACCGAACACCCGCGGTCATCCACTGGCAGGTGGAGCATCCGGCAGAGTTTTCCACTCACCGGCCCATACCCCTCTTCAAGGGGAAATGGTCATGCCGACGGCGCCGCCCGTGCGGTCAGGGAGATTTTTCCTCATGCCGCTCTCGATCCGTCACGAGGATCGGGAGGAGCTGGAGGAGAAGAAAAACCCCGAGGGCAACGAGCGCCACGATCGGCCACGCCCCGGCGATCCGCTCGCCGAGATCCCAACCGATTGCCTTGGCCACGCCTCCGACAATCGCCGCTCCCACGACAAGGACGAGCGCCGCGAGGATGAGCCCGCAGCCGAGCGAGGCCATCGTGCCACGGAATGTACCCAGCTCGCTGAACTCCTCCCCGTGAAGGTCAATGGCCCGCCCCTTGGTCAGGCTCCGGGGCACCGTCTCTGCAAGCTCGATGCCGCGGGCCG
>JBGTKO010000440.1:0-15967 GCA_041744595.1 Pirellulales bacterium | reverse complement strand
CATGATTGACAACGGGAAGGTGCGCCACCCGCAGTCCCACCAGCTCGCGCAGGTGGGCTTGTATGAGCGGACGCGCGAGGCCTGGAGGGCCGGTTGTGCTCCGGGCGGAGGCCCGGCAAGCGAAGCAGGGCCAAGGATGGCCTGCGCCGCGTATAGACAGTCCCAGCGGCTCGGTAGGTGGAACGGCCTGCAATAAAAGCCCCTCGCGCAAGCGTGGGGACTGCGGGCCGTCAGGCCAGGAGGGCCTTGATCACCCTGGCTGGTTCGACGCCGGTGAGCTTGGAATCGAGGCCCTGGAACTCGAACGTGAATCGCTTGTGGTCGATGCCCAGGAGATGCAGCATCGTGGCGTGCAGGTCGCGAACATTCACGATGTCTTTCACAGCGTGATAGCCAAAATCATCGGTCTCGCCGTGGGTGATACCACCTCGGATGCCGCCTCCCGCGAGCACCATACTGAAACCTTTGATGTGGTGGTCGCGGCCGATGACCTTTGCCTCTCCCTGGCCCATCGGTGTGCGACCAAACTCGCCGCCGATGATCACGAGCGTCTCGTCAAGGAGCCCACGTCGCTCGAGGTCTGTCAGCAGCGCCGAAGCGGCCTGGTCGGTCGGCGGGCAGATCCCATCCATGTGCTTCTTGATGTCGCCGTGATGGTCCCAGTCGCTGTGGTAGAGATGGACAAACCGCACACCCCGCTCCACGAGCCGCCGGGCCATCAGGCAGTTGGTGCCCACTGTCGCCTTGCCAGGCTCGGCGCCATAGAGCGCGATCGTCGCGGGAGATTCGTCCGCAAGATTGGCGAGCGCCGGAACGCTCGCCTGCATCCGGAAGGCCAGCTCGTATTGCTTGATCCGCGTGGCCACCTCGGGATCAGAAAACTGTGACAAGCGATGGTGCTCGAGCGCGGCAACCGTGTCGATGAGATCCCGCTGGTGGGCCCGTGAGACACCCGGCGGATTGGCGACATAGTGGACCGGATCACCGGAGGTCGCCATCTCCACACCCTGAAACTGCCCTGGCAGAAATCCTGAGTGCCACTGGCGGGCCGCGATCGGCTGCGGGCTGCGACCGACCTTGCTCGTCATCACGACAAACCCCGGCAGGTCGTCGGCCTCGCTGCCGAGGCCATACGTCACCCAAGCTCCCATGCTCGGCCGACCAGAGAGGGCCGTGCCACAGTTCATGAACGTGTGCGCAGGATCGTGATTGATCTGCTCGGTGACCATACTCCGGATTACCGCGTACTTGTCGGCGAGGCTTCCGAGCTTGGGAAAGTAGTCGCTGACCTCCGTGCCACTCTCACCGTATTTCTGGAAGGGGCGAATCGGCCCCAACACCCGAAGCTCCTTGCCCTGGAGCTGGGCAATCGGTTGGCCCGCCGTCACACTTTCGGGCATCGGCTCGCCGTCAAGCTTTTCGAGCACCGGCTTGCGGTCGAATGTCTCGATATGGCTCGGGCCGCCAGCGAGACACAAAAAGATCACCGATTTTGCTTTTGCAGGTCGGTGCAGCGGCCAGATCACGCCGCGGGCCGTCGGGCTCGTGGCAGCAGCGAAGCCGTCCCGGGCCAGGAGTGAGCCGAGAGCAGCACCGCCGAGCGAGAGACCTGCGCGGGCGAGGAACGTGCGACGGTGAACGGGGAGTGAAAATGGATGCACGGTTCAATATCTCCCGATCGCTTCGTGAAGATTGAGCACCGCGCGGGCGGTGGCGGTCCAGGCGGCGAGCTCAACCTCATCGAGTGAGGCATCGCGGGGAGCGATACCCACGCCCAGAAGGCTTTTGGCGGCGGCGGGGTCGGCGGAAAACTCGGCCCGGCGGCGAGCAAGAAGAGCACTCACCATTTCTCGCTCCGCAGAGTCGGGCCGTCGCGACAGGGCATGACGCCAAATCGCGTCAATCCGCGCTGCGTCACTGCCGGCTTCCTTCAGCACACGCTGGGCAAGCGCCCGCGCCGCCTCGATGAACGTCGGGTCATTCAACAGTACGAGCGCCGCCTTCGGCGTGTTCGATCGCATTCGCACGGCCGTGCATTCCTCGCGAGTCGGCGCGTCAAACGCCAGGAGCTGCGGATGGAGAAACATCCGCTGCCAGTGGACATAGAGGCCCCGCCGCCACTGCCGTTCGTCGGCGTCGGCCTTGTATTCCCGCTGCGGGAAGTTGAGATGCCGGTAGTAGCCGGCCGGCTGGTAGGGATGCACGCTCGCCCCGCCAAGCTGCTCGACGAGCAGGCCGCTGGCAAAGAGCACCGCGTCGCGAACGCCTTCAGCCGGATACCGCCAACGCCCCTGACGGGCGAGCAGGCGGTTGTCGGGGTCGCGAGCGAGAAGCTCGGCCGGTGCGTCGGACGACTGCCGGTACGCACGGCTCATGACAATATTGCGAACAAGCCGGCGGATATCCCAGCCATTCATGAACTCGAGCGCCAACCGATCGAGGAGCGCCGGGAAGTTCGGCGGCTCACCCTGGCCACCGAAATCTTCGGCCGTTCGGCAGAGGCCAGCGCCAAAGAAGATCGCCCAGATCCGATTCGCGGCCACGCGTGCGGTGAATTCACCGACGCCCCCCTCGGCCACGGGGGCGACGAGCCACCGAGCAAGGTCATCCCTCGTGGCACGGCCTTCGGCCGGAAGCGTTCCCAGAAACGCAGGAATCGCCGGCTCGACAACCTCTCCAGACTCGTCCATCCAGTTGCCCCGTGGCAAAACCCGCACGGGACGCGGCTCCGTGAGCACCTCGGTGACCATGAGTGATCGCGCGAGCTTCTTTCTCTCGCTCTCGAGTTTCTCGAGACGCTTCCGCTTGGCGACCACCTCGGGCGGCTCGGGCGGCGGCGCAGGCTTCTGCGGTTCAGCTTTGCCTTTCGTCGCGTCGTTCGTGCCATTCTTTGCATCGCTTGTGCCATGCTTCGCGTCGGCTTTTCCGTCCTTCGGACCGGCGGCAGCAGACTTTACCTTGGCTTTCTTCTCTTGTTGTTTCTCCGGCTTCGGCAGCGCTGGCAAGCTTGCCCGCAATGTGCGTATCTCGCCATCGAGCTCAGCGGCCCGCTTGCGATCGAACGAGCCGACCATCGGCAGTTCGGGTAGCCGTGTGGTGGGCACCGAGTTGGGCGCGCCGCCACGGCCGGCAAAGCCCATGTGCTTCTCGTCGTCGATATCGGCGAAGAATGCACCGAGCGCATAAAAATCTCGTGCGGTGTACGGGTCAAACTTGTGGTCGTGGCACTGGGCGCAGCCGATCGTCGCCCCCATCCAGGCTCCCGACACGTTGCGAATCCGGTCGGCCTGATAGATGGCCCGATATTCCTTGACTTGCAGGCCACCCTCGTGCGTCGTCTGGAGGAGGCGGTTGTAGGCGCTTGCCAGAATGCGATCGTCGGGATGTTCTCCCTCGACCGGCTTCACGAGGTCACCAGCAATCTGAAGAATCGTGAACCGATCAAACGGCACGTTGTTCAAGAAGGCCGCAATCACCCAGTCGCGATACGGCGACGAAGCATGGTCCTGGTCGCCGTGGTAGCCGACCGTGTCAGCGAACCGCACGAGGTCGAGCCACCACTGGGCCATCCGCTCGCCATACCGTGGTGAGGCGAGGAGACGATCGACGAGTTTGGCGTACCGGTCTGGCGAGCGATCGGCGAGGTAGGCATCGACTTCAGCCGGCGTCGGCGGCAGGCCCGTGAGGTCGAATGTGACGCGACGGACGAGCGTGGTGTCGTCGGCGTCGGGGGCCGGCGCGAGCCCCTCAGCGTCGAGCCTTGCGAGCACGAAGCGATCGATCCAGTTGATGCCCCAGGAGGCGTTCTTCACGGTCGGTTCGGCGTGCGCAACCGGCGGCACATACGCCCAGTGCATTTCATACGGGGCCCCGGCGGCGATCCACTCCTCGAGCAGCTTCTTCTGGTCGTCGGTGAGGACGCGGTTACTCGACGGGGGCGGCATGACGAGGTCGTCATCGGTCGAGTGAATCCGTGCGACAAGCTCGCTCTCCGTAGGCTTGCCCGGCACGATCGCCGTTTCGCCACTCTCGAGCTCGCTGATCGCGGCCTCGCGGTGGTCGAGCCGCAGCCCCCCCTGCCGGTCGTGCTCGTCAGGCCCGTGGCAGGCGAAGCAGTTCCGTGAAAGGAGCGGCCGAATCTCACGGTTGAAGTCGGGCGACTCAGCCGCGGAAATCGGCTCGGCGCAGAAGACGGCCAGTGTCAGGGCTGCCGCTAACAACCGCATGCCACGGGCCACCCCGAAGGACCCTCCGCGAAGCGATTTGTTGAGCCATCCCTGCATCACGTGCCCCGACAAGGAATCTCCGGCCTCATTCTTCAAATATAGGCCCCGGCCGCAGGCTTCGCCAGCAATCGCTTGCCCACGTGGATTTGCGACGCTTACCGCTTCCGAAGCTCGAGGATGTACTTCATCAGATCATTGAACTCGTCTCGGCTCTTCAACTGCTTCGCCAGGCCTGCCGGCATGATCGAAGTACGTGAGTCGATGACCTCGTCGATATCTGACCTGGAGATCGTCAGCGGCTCCGGTTGCGCCAGATTCCGAAGGACAATGCCGTCGTCCAATTCTGAAACGCGGATGCCCGTGTGGATCTTGCCATCGCTTGTCAGAACCGTGACCTGTGCGAACTCTCGATCGATCCGCTTTGAAGGCCGAAGGATCGCATCGACAAGTTCGTCAGGCGCCAAGACCGTCGAGATCTTGGCCAGGTCCGGGCCGAGACGGGTTGTGCCCGACGGCGGATCATGGCAGGCAAAGCAGGCACCGGCAGACTTATAGAAGAGCGTCTTGCCACGTTCCGCGTTGCCCGTTGCCAGTGCGATTCGCGCGAGCTCCGCGGGATCGGCCGCGAGCAGCTCCTCCTCGAGCTTCTCGTTGGAGAAGCCTTCCGTGTCGATCCCGAGGTCTTTGAGCACAAGCTCTGCCTCGAGGGGATGCGCGGCCAAAAGTTCATCCGGGCTCCAGAACGTCGTGCGGTCGGTCGTGGCCGCCCGCACCTGCTTCACCGTCTCTGGCGAAATCGCCGACGCATTGTTGCCCCACGTGTTACGGACAAACGTCAGGACGGCTGCGGTCTCCTCGTCATTAAGCAGATTCTTGAACGCGGTCATCGGCGGCACACCCAGTGCAGGATCGTAGGTCTTGCCATGCACCGTGAGTTTGCCCCACAGCCCATGCAGGGCCATCTTCACGAGTCTTTCCTCACTGCCGGTGACCCAGGCGCTGTCTACCAGCGACGGATAGACAATCCCATTGCCCTTGCCATGAGTCAGATGGCACGTGCCACAGTGGGCCTCTCGCTGGTACACCACTGCCCCGAGCTCGTACTGTTTTTGGTCAGCCGAGCTGAGGTGCTTCGGCGGATCAAACTTCACAAACTCCTCGGGCGACGGAGCGGCAAAACCGCTCGCACCGGTGGCATCGACATTGTTCCAGAAGTGCTGCACCGTCTTGGCCGCGACGACCGCGTGCTTGACCGACGAATTCAAGAGCTTGGTGAGCAGCGGTTCGTTCTTGACGTTGTGCTGCTGATGGAGCCACAGCGCCTCGAGGAGGTGGTGGGCCTCGGTTTCATCATTGGCGTCGAAACTCGCCATCCACTTCTGCGTGGCGGCAATCACCTTCTTGGAATCGTGGGCACTCAATTCCACGCGAGTCCGATGGCGCACACCGTTGACCGGGTGCTTCAGGTTCTCGAGCAGCGCCTCGATCGGCTGGCCGTGGATCTTCACGGGCTTTTGCAGCGGCCGATCTTTCACCGTCAACCGAAAAATACGGCCGTGCTTGTGGTCGCGATTCGGGTCGCGAATGTTGTGCTGCATGTGACCGATGATCACGTTCTGCCAGTCTGAGACATACAGCGCGCCATCCTCGCCAATGACAGCGTCGGTCGGGCGGAAGTTACGATCGGTGCTATCGAGAAGTGCCTGGACCGGCGTCCCCCAGACTTCGCCGATTTCTCGCTTCTTGGGTTTCTCTGCGACCTTCCCCTTCCCCTTGCCCTTCCCCTTCGGTTGAGCCTCCGTCTTTTTCTCAGGTGTGGGCTCGCTCGCGGCTGGTTCCTCGCCCCCATCGCGGTCGAGGTCGTATTGCTTGACGCCCAGGAACCCGATCGTGTTGCAGATCAGGAAATCCTGCTGCATGTCGTCAGGAAAATGTTCTGACGAGAGAATCTCATTCGCGGCAACAGGGCGAAACTCCTTCGTCAGGAGCTCATGCATCTTGAAGCCCTTGCCTTCGGGCCGCACCTGATACGAGCGGCCGCCCGTGCCGTCGTTTGCGTAGCAATACCCCCAATAGTCAAAACTCGTGCCGTGCGGGTTTGGCGAATTGCCGGCATGGGGCGCGATGACGAATGTCCGCGGATCGAAGCGGTACATCCCCGAGGCACCAATGTTCAGATTCGGCCTCCATGGCGTCTCGTGGTTGTGCACGAGGAAGATGCCGCTTTGCCAATAGATACCGCCATCGGGGCCGTAGATGAGATTATTGGCAGCGTGGTGGGTGTCTTCGGTGCCGAGGCCCTGGAGCAGGACGACTCGTTCGTCGGCCTTGTCGTCGCCGTTCGTGTCTTTGAGGAAGATCAGGTCCGGGCCGGAGGTCACAATCACGCCGCCCCCCCAGAACTCGAAGCCCAGCGGATTGTGGACATGCGCGAAGATTTTGGCCGTGTCTGCTACGCCGTCGCGATTCGTATCCTCGAAGATCCAGAGGGCGTCGTTCATCTCATCGAGGGGTTCCCACTTGGGATACGTGTTCCAGCAGGCAGCCCAGAGTCGCCCCTTGCTATCGACCTGCATCTGCACGGGATTGGCCATCCCGGGGAACATCTTCTCCGACGCAAAGACGTTGAGCTCAAAGCCCTCGGGCACCTTAATCTTCGCGGCGCTTTCCTCGGGGCTTAGGTATTCGACCGACCCTTCCTTGTCTTTGCTCGAGCTCTTGCTCCCGCCACCCACGTTCGAGATCACCTCGATAGCCGGTGGCACGTTGCTGTCGTCGGCCTTGATGGTCTTGCCGGCGGCCGCCGCCCAAATCACTTCGTCGCGGTTCGCCGTCATGGCGTCGAGCATCACAAGCTCGTGCTTCAGCACGTCGGCGTTGCTTTGGCCATCGACAAACGTCAGCGTGGAACGCGTCCCCCAGACATCATTGCCGTCGGTGGCGCGGAAGCGGTTGTGCCAGTGCCAATTCTTGTCCTGCACCGCTGCATAGAGGCCGCCAAGGCTATCCGGCGAAGGAGCCGGCTTGCCAAGCAGGGCCTTCGAGATAATCGTCGCCAGCTCGAGATAGCCCTTGGCATTGAGGTGAATCCCGTTGAGCGTCCGTCGCTCCTTGCGGCTCGTAAAGAGCTGGGCTGTTGGCGAGTAGAGATCGACGAACGTCGCCCCCACCGCTTCAGCCGCACGCCGCGTGGCCTGTGTGATGGCGGCCAGGTTGGCGTTGATCTGTGTTCCGTCGGGTAGGTTGGGGTCGCCGGTTGTCTCGTACGCAATCGGGCTGAATAAGACAAAGCGAGGGTCAACGCCGTCCTTCTTGCGCAGGGCTCGGCACTTCTCGACCAGAGCCACGAGCGCTTTCTCATAGGCGGTGGCGCCCGCTGGGCCGGCAAACGATTCGTTGTAGCCATACATGATGAAGATCACGCTTGGCGCCACATGCTGAAGATATTCCTCGTCGTTGGTGAAGCCCTTGCTGCGAGGACGGGCGCTCGCCGTGTCGCCCGCAACGCTCATGTCGCGGAAACGGACATTCAGCCCTTTGAGATTGCTCTGGAGAACCGTCTCGACCCACGGGGTGTGCTGCATCCTGTCACCCAGGCCGTTGCCGATGATGGCGACGACATCATCAGGTTGGAACGCAAAAGACTCGGCTGCCCGTGCCGCGTGGACCGACACGGCGATCGACAAAACCCAGGCCACAACATGGAGGAACGAAGCCCTCGGGAAACACACGTGCGGAAAGGACATGCCTTCTCAAGACTCCTCACAGGACCGTTGATCGCCCGCTACCGCGAGAGCGAATCAAATCATCATAATCAGGTTTTTGAAAATTTCGTGGCACTGCCAGATCGGCTGTCGGCCTCGTCTTTATTCCGCGACCTGGCCCCTGTCGATTGCTGAGGCGTTTCGTCGGCCAAGGCGGTCGCCATCGCCACATGCACGAGAGACACTCCCGAATGGCGAACCACACGATCGAATGCTCGCAGGTGAGGCTCGAGATCAACAGGCGACTCGACGCGGGTGAATTCATCCCGGCGCTGCATCTCCTGAATGCCATCCTGAGCTCAGAGGTCGCCGAGCTTCAGGATTTTGTCCTGGCGGGGCAGGTGCTGAACCGGGTGGGCGAATACGCGCAGGCGGAAAAGTCACTGCGGGCTGGGCTGGCGCTCCAACCTGACCACCCCGAAAGCCAATACGAACTGGCCACGGCCCTGTTTCAGTTGGGACGAGTCTCGGAAGCAATTCCGTATTTTCTCGAAGCCGCCGCACGCACGGGAAGCCTCCTGGTCTTGCAGACGCTGGCAACCATCGTGCCGGGTTGCCTGCAATGCGGTCAGGATGAGGTGCTTCGTGTGCGGCGTGAGTTTGCTCGCAGACTCGTCGCGAGCGCCGCCGCCTCGAATCAGGATCACGGCGACTCGCAACTCCCAGACAGAGCGGCGGGCGGCCCGGCTGGTTCCGACACCGCGGCGATCCGAGTGGGCTACGTGTCGGCGTTCTTTCATCGCGCCAACTACATGAAGCCCGTCTGGGCGGTGATCAACGGCCATGATCGCGACCGCTTCGAGGTTTGTTTGTTTGCCGATCGCTGCGACGAGACGGAGCTGGCGTGGTTTCAACCGGGCCCAGAGGACCAGGTTCACCTGACGGGATCGATCGACAACGACGCACTGGCGAACCTCATCCGTGAGCAGTCGCTCGACATTCTGATCGACCTGAACGGCTACAGCGTGCCCTCGCGTCTGGGCCTGTGGACCACGCGGCTGGCGCGGGTCACTGCGGCATGGTTCAACATGTATGCCACCTCGGCGCTCCCAGGACTGGATTGGATTATCGGCGACGAGCATGTCATTCGGCCGGATGAGGAGGCGTTCTACTCCGAACGCGTGGCCAGGCTTCCGCAGAGCTATCTGTCGTTTGCCGTAGACCATGCGGCTCCCGACATCGTGCCACCACCCTGTCTCCAGAATGGCTTCGTGACGTTCGGCAGCCTCGTTAGCCAGTACAAAATCACGCCGGAGGTATTGGATGCGTGGAGCACGATCCTCGAGCGGGCGAAACCGAGCCGGCTCGTGTTGGCAAATCGAGCGATGAACGCGGAGTGCAACCGGGATTTTTTGATGGCGGAGTTGACGCGGCGTGGTGTTCATCCCGATCGGATCACGCTCCTGCCCCCCGCCGACCACTTCGAGTTTCTGAAGTACTACAACCGCATCGACCTTGCCCTGGATGCGTTTCCCTACAACGGTGGGACGACGACTACCGAGGCCCTCTGGCAGGGCGTGCCCGTGCTCTGCTTTGACGGGGATCGCTGGGCTTCCCGCACGAGCGTCTCACTCCTCGCAGACAGCCATCTGCCTGAATTCATTGCTCGTGACCGGCAGGCATGGATCGACATGGCCGTGCGGCTGGCCACCGCTGCGGACACCGGCCCCTCGCTGGCAGCACTCCGAAGTTCAATGCGGGAGCGTTTGCTCGCGTCGAACGTCTGCCAGACCGGCCCGATGGTTCGGTCGATGGAACAGCTCTTTGTTCACATGCTTATTGAATCAGGAGCGAGTGATCAGCCGCTGCCTGGAGGGCTCCGTTAAGAACCTCGCTGATCAACTGATCGTCCACGTCAGTAATCTGCGTGTCGCCCTTGCGCACACGAAACTCACCCCGTGCAAAAGCCTCGGCAAGCCACGCCAGCAGTGCTTCGCGCGAATGCTCACCATCCAGCTTGCAAAGCAATGACCGGGTCATTTCGTCAACTTGAACCGACTTGTGGTGGCGATTGACCACCACGTTGCCGACACGAGCCTGGGCACGAACGAGGGCTGTGACGGACGGCGAATTGCCTGGCTTGTTGGCCACCGATGGCGGATCGACCTGCGCCCGAAGCAGCCCTTGGACCCAGAGCGTCATCACGTCGCGGGCCAACATGTCGCGAGGAGCCTCGGTCTGTATGACCCCACCACCCGCTTCGACACTCCGCACCACCTGGTTCACAAGCTCATCAAAAGGCAGGTATCCAGGCCACTCGCGATTCAAGATTGTCAGCGCCATTTTGGTGATCGGATGGGACACCGTGATCTCGCTGGCCCCGATTTTCAACCGGATGTGCTCGGCCGACGAATCGATGGCCTGATCCCCCTCCACACGGTCCGCCAGCATCACGCTACAGGCTGCGAGGCGTTGTGGCGCGACGTTCAGATCCACTGTCACATCACCATGGCACAAGACACTGCTTCGAAACGTCCGATTCCTCAAGAAGTCCATGTATTGTTCTTGCTCGAGAAGGGGCACACCCCGAAGGAGCGCAGCCGTTTCCGAATCAAAATGCTCGGTCAACATCGACCGAAAATCGGTGTCGCCTAGATACGTGAGCCCTACTTCGTGAACGCGTTCGACAAACTCATGGAAATACAATGCTTCGTTCACATCCTCCAAATGCTCATGAAACAGGTAGAAATCCGCGGCACCCTCGAGAATGGCCGCTTCTTCGGCCAACAATTGGCGGTACGCCTCATTTCGCGGCACGCACTTTTTGGCCAGGAAGGCGAGAAGCGCACGAGCCTGCTGGATCTTTGTCTCTGGATCATCAAACCGGGTCACGTGATACCGCATCATGTCCCGGACCACGGCCCGCAGATGCCAGCCCGGAAACGTGTTGTAGCTGACGTAGCAAAGCCCGGCGGGCTGCATGTTCCTCGCAGCGATGTCGAGGATCTTGTCTTGAACGACTCGGGGTACCCAGGAGTAGACGCCGTGGCAAATGATGAAATCGAATTTGCCCCACGAATCGTCGATGTCCAGAATGCTTTGATGTCGAAGTTCAATGTTCTCGAGCGGCACCTCCGCGAGCAACTTCTGGCCGTCAGCGATCTGGCGGGCTGACAGGTCGACTCCGATAAATTCCGTTTCCGGCAAGTCCTGAGCCATGGCGACGATGTTGCCGCCCGAAGCACACCCCAATTCCAACACGCGGCCACCTCGGATCGAGGGCACAGGGAGGCCGAACAGTACGGGCAAGAGGGCCAGGTGGCACGGAACCGTTTGCGAGAAAGGACCACTCACATACGGCACTTCGTCATAGGTCACGAGCGAAGAATTCGACATACGCTTGGCACGTGCCGCCTCGACGCCGGCCGTCTGGCGAATCCGCTCACTGGGTAGACGGTGGCGTGATGTCGCTTGTCACGGGGTCGCAGAAATAGACACGACACTGGACCGGAACTTTGATGCGATGATCTTCAAATCCACTGGCCCGCCCGTACTGCTTACATTGAGCCGACCAGCCAAATTCAACCCGACCAGCCGAATACTCGAACTGAGGTCGGTCGATTCACTGAGGATGTCATCCGTCTTGATGGCCGCGACAAACGTAGCGGCGGAGACTTTGTGGGCAGTCAGGTTCAGTGGCTGGGTGCTCTCGACCCTCAAGCCGCCACGAAAGCTCCAACTCTCGATGTCGATCCAACTCTTGTGCTGCTTGTCGGACGTCTCGCCATCGGTGCGGCCGATCTTCAAGTAGCCCGCAAGGGACGATGACGAAACTGCCTTCAGCGTCAGGGGCGCGCCAAAATTGGTCACATTCAGGTCACCAGTCAGCTTCAGCGCAGACAACTCTACGTTTGACCCATTGCCGATGGCATCGCCATCGATGTCATCGACGGCGATAATCAGGTCAACGGCTGCCGCGTTGACCTTATGCGCCTTCAGGTCGAGCGGCTGAGTGCTCTCCACCCTCAGGCCGCCGCGAAAACGAGAGCTCAGAATATCGATATCGTGCTTGTGCTTCTCGAACGCCTCACCATCGGTGCGGCCAATTTTCAAGTAGCCCGCACGGGACGACGACGAACGGGCACTCAGCACGAGAGGCCCGCCCTCACTGGTCACGAGCAGGTCGCCACGAAGCTTGAGGCCAGACAACTGCACGTTTGACACGGTGTCGGTGGTCCCACCTGTCCCATCACCAATCTTGATGTCCGTGATGAAACGAGCAGCATTCACATTCTGCGCCGTCAGATTCAGCGGTTGGGTGCTCTCCACCCGGAGACCCTCGCGGAAGCCGACGCTCAAGATGTCGATCCAGCGATCGCCGCCTTTGTCGGAAGTGCTCCCACTGGGCTCACCGATCTTCAGGTAACCTGCCCGACCCGTTGACGAGGCGAGCCTAAACCTGCCGCCATCAGGATCCTGAAGTTCGAAATCACCGGCCATCGAAAGGTTTCGAACGGTCACGCGGTCGTTGCCTACACCCGGCAGGATCTGCACGTTTCGCAATGGGGTGGGCCCGAGTCGCAGGGCTTGTCCGGGCGTCATCCCATTGATGGACGTCGTCGGCCCAGGAATGATCGTCAGAATCGTTTGTGCGGCCGTTCTCCCGACGCGGCCTTCAATCGCGATGACATTGTCGAGCTCATCTCCCTGGACTGTGAGATTTCCGTTGACCAGATCGACGAGCACGACGCCGTCCAACATGCGGCGGGATTCGAGCGGCTCACCACCTCGGAGGCGAAGTGTGTTCACTGACATGAAGTTGATCCTTCTTGCGGGACAGCGGCACTGGCTGGGCGATCGACGGGATGTCCCCTTACGGCAAACGTTTGACTCAGACTATACGACCCAAAAGAACGAGAATCAAAGCTTCCGTGAACTTTTGGCCCGCTCGGGAGGTCTCACCTCGCCTGGGAAGGTTCGCAGGCCGACGGACGGAGGCGGCGAATCAGTTGGCCTGGTGCGGCGGCCCACCCAGCGCGTTGACGATCCACGCCTCCGCACGTAGATTCTTCGGTTTTCCAGGGCCTTTTTTAGGCCGCCCGACGGCTCATCCACGCTTCCTCCGCTGAAAGGCTATTTCGACGCCCATGGCAACCGCGACCTCCAAAAAATCGTCCGGCGGCAAATCCGCCTCAAAAGAATCCTCCAAGGCCAAGGCTGGAAAGCTCGTCTACTCGTTCGGTGAGAAGAAGTGTGACGGCGACGGCACGATGAAGGCCCTTCTCGGTGGCAAAGGGGCAAACCTCGCCCAGATGACGAAAATTGGCCTGCCAGTGCCCCCGGGCTTCACGATCACCACCGCGGTCTGCATCGACTACTACAAGCATGGGAAGAAGTTTCCGAAGGGGCTCGAGGAGGCGGTGCATGCCGCGATGAAGCTCGTCGAGAAGGAGACGGGCAAGAAGTTTGGCGACCCGAAGAACGCCCTGCTCATGAGCGTTCGATCCGGGGCCCGCGACAGCATGCCGGGCATGATGGACACGATTCTGAACCTCGGCCTCAACGACGAGACCGTGAAAGGCCTGGCCGAGCAGACCGGCAATCCGCGGTTCGCCTACGATTCGTATCGACGCTTCATCCAGATGTATGGCGACGTGGTGATGGGGATTCAAAAGCGGCACGAGAACGAAGACGAGCCGTTTGAAGAGGTGATGGAGGGCTTGAAGCACCAGCTCGGCATCGAGGCCGACACCGACATGACGGAGTCGCACCTCCGCGAGCTCATCAGCCGCTACCTCCGCCTCATTCAGGAGCGGACTGGAAAGACGTTTCCGCAGGATCCGTTCGAGCAGCTCATGGGCTCCGTTGGGGCCGTCTTTGGAAGCTGGATGAACGAGCGGGCGATCCTCTACCGCCGCAAGTACAAGATCCCCGACGAGTGGGGCACGGCGGTTAACGTCCAGAGCATGGTCTTTGGCAACATGGGTGACGACTCGGGTACGGGCGTCGCCTTCACCCGCGATCCCGCAACCGGCGAAGACGTTTTCTATGGCGAGTATCTCATCAATGCCCAGGGCGAAGATGTGGTGGCCGGCGTGCGGACGCCCCTGCCCGTCGCCGAAATGAAGAACGATCCGGTCTTCTCGGGCACCTACAAGCAGCTCGAGAAAGTGCGACAGACGCTCGAGAAGAAGTTTGGCGACGTTCAGGACTTCGAGTTCACCATCGAGCGAAAGAAGCTCTACATGCTTCAGACTCGAAACGGCAAGCGAACGGCGATTGCCTACGTGAAGATCGCCCACGACATGGTGAAGCAAAAGCTCATGACCCCGCGGCACGCGATTCTCTCGGCCGACCCCGATTGCCTCTCGCAGCTCTTGGCCCCGATCTTCGATACCAAAGCCTACGCAGCGGCCGGCAAAGAAGGCCGACTCCTGACGACCGGTCTCCCGGCTGGCCCTGGCGCTGCCACCGGCGAGCTCGTCTTCACGGCCGCCAAGGCTGAGGAGCTCGCTGCGAAGGGAAAGAAGGTCGTGCTGGCCCGCGTCGAGACGAGCCCCGAAGATCTCCGCGGCATGATCGCCGCCGAGGGCATCCTCACGAGCCGCGGTGGCGTGTCGAGCCATGCGGCGCTCGTGGCGCGGCAGATGGGCAAGGTTTGTGTGGCCGGTGCTGGTGCGATCCAAATCGACTACGCCAAGGGCACGTTGACGTGCGCTGGTCACACGTTGAAGGAAGGCGATGCCATCTCCATCAACGGCTCAAACGGTGAGGTGTTTGCCGGGGCGATCGCGACGGCCGACAGTGAGCTCCAGCAGGTGCTCGTGGCGGGCACGATGAAGCCTTCCGACTCGGAGGTCTTCCAGTACTACGACTTCATCATGAAGCTCGCCGACAAGAGCCGGACGCTCGGTGTTCGGACCAACGCCGACACGCCCGAGCAGGTGCGGCAGGCAATCGCAGTTGGCGCCGAGGGCATCGGCCTCACGCGGACCGAGCACATGTTTTTCGAAGGGGATCGCATCGACGCGATGCGTGAGATGATCCTCGCCGAGAATGTCGAGGCTCGTCGGAAGGCCATCTCAAAGCTTCTGCCCTATCAGCGGGATGATTTCGAGGGCATCTTCCGGGCGCTCGACGGGCGGCCTGCGACGATCCGATTCCTCGATCCACCGCTGCATGAGTTTGTGCCGCATGACGACAAGGCCCAGGCCGATCTCGCCAAGAAGCTCGGCCTGTCAGTCGAGACCGTGAAGGCCCGCGTGGCGGCGCTGCACGAGTTCAACCCGATGCTCGGCCACCGTGGCTGCCGTCTCGGCATCAGCTATCCCGAAATCTCGGAGATGCAGGCGCGGGCTGTTTTTGAAGCAGCAGCGAAAGTTCAGAAGGACGGTATCCGCGTTCGACCTGAGATCATGATCCCGCTCGTCGGCTTCAAGAAGGAGCTCGACAACCAGGTAGCAATCGTGGTTCGCGTGGCCGACGAGGTTCAAAAAGAGACCGGGCAGAAGATCAAGTATCTCGTGGGCACGATGATCGAGATCCCGCGAGGGGCGCTCACGGCTGACGAGATCGCAGAGACAGCCGAGTTTTTCTCGTTTGGCACGAATGACCTCACGCAGACCTGCCTGGGCGTGAGCCGCGACGACATGGGTTCGTTCCTGAACACCTACACCGAAGAGGGCATCTTCAAGGCCAACCCGTTTGCCTCGATTGACGAGACGGGCGTGGGCCAGCTCATGAAGATTGCCGTCAAGAAAGGCAGGGAGACGCGGCCCGATATCAAGCTCGGCATCTGTGGCGAGCATGGTGGCGATCCGCACTCCGTGATCTTCTGCCACAACATCGGGCTCGACTACGTGAGCTGCTCACCGTTCCGCCTGCCAATCGCCAGGCTCGCCGCCGCCAAGGCAGCACTCGCGGACGAATAGCTCACAGCCCACGGAACGGATTGGCAAGCGACCAGCGTTGCGCGGCACCCGGCTGCACGGCCCACTGCCGCCATCGCTGCGGGTCGTCGCCGAGCGCGAGGCCGGT
>JBGTKO010000439.1:0-2592 GCA_041744595.1 Pirellulales bacterium | reverse complement strand
CTTTCGGCGCGGGCGCGGACCATCCAGATGCAAAGGTGGAGTTGAAGTGAAACCTATCGATTGCATCTCAGCGGTATTGGCTTTCGCGTTGCGAGCTGCACCTTGGGCAACTGCGGAAATATAATTTACCGTAAAAAAGGGCTGCCATTGCTCAATATCATAGCGAATTAAAAATGTAACAGAAAATCGCTGATGAGGATGAGCGACCCGCGCCGCCCCGCTTGCTCAAAAAGTTTTCGGAGTGTGCCGAGGCCGTCGCCGTCCTTGGGGCGATCAGCGGCAGGGATCGTCGCCCAAAGCGCTTTCATCTCGTCGGCAGTCATGAGACCCGACTTCACCACCGCCGAAGCACACTGATCGACGGATAAAGGCATTGCCCGCCCTCATGGAAGCAGAAGCCATAAGGCTACCCGCGAGCTGGGTTCCCCACAATCAAAGCCCCGCACCTCGGAGAGGGGACGCGAGTCGCGAGAATCGCCGCGTTCGAGTGGAGGTGTGTATGAGACTCACCGACTACTGCGTGCGGAGCTTTGACAAGTCCGCGAGATCATGGAGCCGACCCGATGCCTGTTTTGCCTTTCGCAAATCGCCGAGCGAAAGCATACGGGTTGACACGCCGTCGATCGTCGTGATCTCCGCACGTTCCAAGCACTCGTGAAACGTCAATCCTGATACCTGCGAAAAAAGATCGACACGGAACGGCTCGACTCCGAAGGTGACAATCGGGGCTCCGGCGAAGACTGGACTTTCCAAAGACTGAGCGGAAAAGCCAAACGTGCGCAGAGCACGCTTCAAGCCGGATTGAGAGGCCTCGTCGGGCGAGATCCAGATGTCGATGTCTTTGGTGGTGCGTGGATAGCCATGATAGATCACGGCGTAACCACCGATCACGATGTGGTCAACCTTCTCTTCGTTCAGCAAACGTAAGAGGTCGAGGAAGTCGGTTGGTAAGTGGATCATAACCGAATAACTTCTGACGAAGAGTTTCGACGAGTGCCAATCGCTCCAAGGGGGACATCGCCCAGTTCTCTTCCAGATCGGCCTGCTCCGCTTCCTCGAAGGTGTTGAAGTGGCGAAGCGTGCGTTCGAGCTCAGCGGAATCTCTTGTTTGACTCATCGCTTGACCGGGAGGTTCGGGTTGAGACCACGTTCAAGGATAGGACGGTCAACGGCCCTTCTGCAACGGGTGGTTGGCTGCTGACCATCGCCTGATCGAAAGCCAAACCGGTCCAGGGCAGTCTTTCGGGATGCTGGAGGGCGTCGGGCGCCGAGAAAAGTGACCATTTTTTAAGGGTTTTTCACGGTGGGCGCAGACCGGGGCCGCACAAGACCCCGCTATCTCTCAAACGAGCGCGTGGGTCGCCCAGAGGTGCATCACGCCCATCGGACGTCAGCCTGCCCGTTCGGTGAGGAATCCCCGCAGGGTCTGCAAGTAGGGGATGGCGGTCGACACGCGGCGATAATCGCAGCCTGCCCCGCCAGCCAACGAGCGGACCATTTCCAAGTGGTTTGTAAACCGGCGGTCGTACTCGGCCCGGAGATCGGAGGGCGATGCTTCGATTTCCCCCTCTCCTTCGAGTCCGACGAATCGGTAGGCCGTGCCATCGGGCAGCCGTTCCTCGTCTGGATGCACGAGGTGCAGAAGGACGACCTCCCAGCGGCGGTGCCTGAAGAGCCTGAGATCTGCAAAGGCCTCTTCGAGATCTTCAAACAGAAAATCGCTGATGAGGATGAGCGACCCGCGCCGTCCCGCTTGCTCAAAAAGTTTTCGGAGCGTGCCCGAGAGCTTCCTCGCTGGGCGGGGCGTGGCCCGCTCGATGGCAGCCTGCACGACCGCTTCATGCTGTGGTGTACCCCCCGGGGCGAGCCGTGTTTCGAGGCGGTCGCTCACGATCGCCAGGCCGGCGTGGTCTTGGCGACGAACGATCACATGCACCAGCGCCGTGGCGAGGTACTGGGCATACTCGAGTTTTGAACCTGCATTCGCTCGTGGGTTTTGGCCGCCGAATGCCATCGAGCTGCTCACATCGATCGCAAGGAGCGCTCGCAGGTTTGTTTCGTCGTGATAGAGCCGCGTGTAGGCGCGGCCTGTGCGGGCGAGCACCTTCCAGTCGAGGCGTCGGAGATCTTCTCCCTCGGCATACTCCCTGAAGTCGGCGAACTCGCCGGCGCCGCCATGCCGCGGCGAACGGTGCCGGCCACTATACGAGCCGTCGACCGCCTGCCGCGTCACAAACTGCATGTTCTCAAGCGCCGCTAAGCCGCGGAGATCGAGGAACCGGCTGGGCGCGGATGCAGCGACGGTCATGCCGTGACTTTCAGCACATGCTCAACAAGTGCGGCCGACGACACACCGTCGCCGACGGCCCGGTGGTTGGGGATCACACGGTGCCGCAGCACGGCTGGTGCCACGGTGCGGATATCGTCGACGGTGGGCGCGGCCCGGCCGACGAGCAGGGCATGGGCCTTCGCCGCTAGAACGAGATTCTGGGAGCCTCGCGGCCCGGCGCCCCAGGAGGTGTAGGTGCGGGTGTAGTCGTCGGCCCGCGGATCATCTGGCCGGCTCGCGCCGCAGAGCCGCACGGCATAGGC
>JBGTKO010000438.1:0-2494 GCA_041744595.1 Pirellulales bacterium | reverse complement strand
CCCTGGACCGGCGGGAAGGTTCGCATCACAGGCTCCGGTGGCCGACCGTTTGCCGTGCGGGCGACACTGGCCGCGGCAGCGATCGCGTCACAGCCACCGATGCCGCCACCCCCGTCGCCTGGCAGCCTCCAACTGCCCGATCAGTGGCTCTCGGCAGTACGCTCGGGAAGCGATGATCCGCTCGCGGCGCGTGCGACAATCCGGGCGCCGGTCACACCCACCGCATCGAGCCACACGTTTGCCGAGCAGCTTCAGATACAGGATCTCTCGCTCGATACGAGTGCCGCCTGGACCGCAGCCGACATCGACGGGTTTCCGTTCGGTGCGGGCGACATGGCGATCCGGCTGGTCGAAGGGCAGCTCGCCTTCGGGCCTTTCGATATCGCGGCTAGTGGCGGACGCATCCGCGGGGCACCCTGGGTGAAGCTCACCCCGGCGCCGGGTGAGCTGGTCATCCCGCCTGGGCGTGTGGTCGAGCGGGTCGCGCTCACTGGTGAATTCTGTCGCAAAGCCGTGGCCGCCATCTCGCCCCTCCTTGCGGGCACGACACAGACCTCGGGCTTGGTCACGATCGATCTGGCCGGAGCCCGCGTGCCGCTCGGCGACATGATGGCGGGCGAGGCGACCGGACAGATCGTTTTGGAGCAGTTTGAGGTGTCCCCCAGTGGATCGATGCAGCCGCTCCTGAATCTCCTCGCACGGCTCCAGGCGGTGATCGATCCTCGGTTTGCCCTGGGCGATAAGGTTGTTTTGCTTCGGGTGCGGCCCCAGCCGATTCGTGTGAGGCTGGGGGACCGTCGCATCTGGCATGACGGCCTCGTGATGGACGCCGGCCAACTCAGCGTGTCGTCGCGAGGAAGTGTCGGGGCCGACGGCGCGCTTTCCGGTGTCGTGGAGGTCGCCTTTCGGGGCGACGTCGCGGGCCAGACACCGGTGGTTGCCCAGCTTCTGCGAACCCCGATCGCGATTCCGCTCAAGGGCACGGCTGCCCGGCCCCAGTTTGACGTCGGCGCGATGGATGTGATTTTCAAGCGGATCGTCGAGAACACGGCGCGGTCGGTGATCAATGACGGGATTGGCCGCGGCATTGACGCGCTCCTCGGGAACCCGCCCCAGGGCCGCCCTGCGCCGCTGCCGCGGTAAGGTGTGGGGGCGAATGACGCGACGAAGCATTCTTCCGTATGTCCCTCTCGTACTGCTCGTCCTCCTGACACCCCTGGTCATACGCGGTGTCGTCTCCGCGCGGACGGCGACGGCCAACGCGATCCATTGGCTCCCCACCGAGTGGCCCGAGCGAGCAGCCTACGACACCTTCGTCGAATGCTTCGGCATTGATGACTTCCTGCTCGTGTCCTGGCCCGGATGCACGATCGATGACTCGCGAGTCCCCTGTTTTGCCGATGACCTGCTCCTCCACCATGGCCCCGGAAACACGGACGGTCGGGAGCCGTTGCTGTCGGGCATCACGACCGCCCCTGCGGCGGTCGAGCGATTGACAGACGCTCCCCTGCGGCTCAGCCGAACCGAGGCCGTGGCGAGCATGCAAGGATTCCTGATCGGGAGTGATGGCACCTGTGGTGTCATCGTTCACCTGACCCCCGAAGGAAGGCACAACCCGAGCCGACTCATCGAGGCGGTTCGCGCGACTGCAGCGCGGATACTCGATGGCGAAGGTGACCGGATGTACCTCGGCGGGACGGCGTTCGAGGCCCATGCGATCGACACCGCGAGCCTTCGTTCGCTGCGGCTGTTCGTCATCCCCTCGAGTGTCGTCGTCGCGATCATTGCCTGGTGGTGCCTGCGAGACATCCGGGTCATCGCAATCGCCGTCGTCGTGGCCGGATTCTGCCAGGCCGCGAGTGTCGCGGTCGTCACGTTCTGTGGCGATGCCTTGTCCGCGGTCATGATCGTCATGCCGTCGCTGGTCTATGTGGTGGCTCTTTCAGCGGCGATCCATCTGGTCAACTACTACCGTGATGCGGTTCAGGACGCGTCGCCAACCCCGGCGCTGGCGGCGCTCCAGTCCGGATGGCTGCCCTGTGTCGCGGCGAGCGTCACGACGGCGATCGGCCTGGCCTCACTGACGGTCAGTGCCATCCTGCCGGTCCGGCTATTCGGCTTCTATTCGGCGATCAGCGTGATGCTGTCCATGGTGGTCGTGCTGGCCTGCGTTCCCGCGGCCCTGCATGTGTTCGTCGGACGCACTGGCCAGCCCGTTCTCACGAAGCAGCCACCGCTTTCCACGTGGATTGATCGAACGGGAGGCGTCGTCACACGACACGCCGGATGGATCAGCGGGTTCGTCCTGATCGTCTTCATCATGAGTGCATACGGCCTCGTCCACCTGAAAACGGCGGTCAACCTCCAACGGATGTTCGGCGGCGACAGCGACCTCATGCGGAACTACGGGTGGCTCGAGGAGCACATTGGGCCCCTGATTCCGATCGAAGTCGTCATGACTTCTGCCGACGTCGAGGATCGAAGTCTCATCGAC
>JBGTKO010000437.1:0-2160 GCA_041744595.1 Pirellulales bacterium | reverse complement strand
CCGCCAGAAGCGACATCATCCCGACTGCGACGAAAAGAATCCGCACACGCATGCCGCGCACGATCCAGAGGCAGCTCAATGAGCCGACGACACAAAAAGCCCCGGGGACGCGTTCCGGAGCCCACAGGGAGTACCGCGCGCAGCCGTCGGAAGGCAAGGCCGTAGAGAGCCGCAGGTGCGGGGCCTCCGATAGGCGTGAGGCGGGGGACGGCGGAATGTCGGCCGCCCGGTTGCCATCATGAGCGGGCTGGCCCAACCACCCGCCGTCCCCTCGCTCGCGCGAGGGGCTTTTCTTTGATGCCGCGCGGCAACTGTAAAGTTGTGATTGATGTCCGCGACCCCAATTGATCTCATTGACCCAGTTGCCCTCGTCCACGTGGGCCTCCTGGCCCACGTGGAGCATGTGGCCGAGACTGGTTCCACGATGGATGTGGCACGGCGGTTGGCAGCCGACACTCTGGCGAAGCTGCCGCTGGCGGTCGTCGCCGATCGGCAGGTGCATGGCCGCGGCCGACGCGGCGCCGGATGGTGGCAGGCGCCGGGGAGCCTGGCGGTCAGTCTTGTTGTTGATGCTCGAACTCTGAGCAGAAGCACATCACCGCCAGCGACATGGTCACTAGCCTGTGGTGTCGCGCTGGCCGAATCGATCTGGAACCTCGCACCGGCCGTCAAGGCGGTCGTCCGCTGGCCGAACGACGTAGAGGTCGCTGGCCGAAAACTCGCCGGCATCCTCGTCGAATCCGCCGCCGCAGGCCGTGTCATCTTTGGCCTGGGCGTGAACACGACTGGCACGGCGGCCGACGCCCCCGAGCCCATCCGGCATCGTGTCGCGACGATTCCAGACATCACCGGCCGACCGATGCCGCGGCAAGCGCTTCTCGCCGAATTCATCCCACGGCTCTTCACTCTCCTCGCCGACATGGCGAACGACCCGGCCGCACTCGCCTCCCGGTACCGCCCGCTCTGCTGCCTCACGGGGAGCACCGTCACGATCCATGTCGGCGAACCGCGGCACACCGGCGTCTGCAAGGGCATCGCCGACGACGGACGGCTCATCCTCGACACTCACGAGGGAACGATGCTTTTTGCTTCCGGCAGCCTCACTCCACCCGCCGACGTGTGGCTCGGCGGGGCTGCGTCCGCTTGACCCTTTTGCTTGGACGGCCAGTCCGCCTGGGCCCTTTGCTGCTCGGAAGGGCAACCACACACACCTCCCGGCCCGACGTCGAAAGCTGCCGGGCCTGCGGCTCGTATCCCCACGCACGGAACGTGTCGAGCCACTCAGGCAGCTCGGCCGCACGTGACCAGTCGGGAATCTTGAGGGTCGCGACGATGCCCTTGAGCCGCACACCACGCGCCGTCGCCGCGCGGCCAATCGCGGCAAGCGTACTCTTCGGGTCGATATTCATGTCGGCCACGAGCCAGTCGCATCCGAGAAACCGTTCGAGCGGCACGTCGCGGGCCCGCATCCGCCACTGGGTAAACCGCGGCCGCGATGCGACCACCGGATCGACGACCGCCGGATCAACGCCCACGACATGAAGCCCCGCTTCGAGAAGCCGCTGGCAGGCGCCGCCTGGAGATGCGCCGAGTTCGATCGACCGCTGGCCAGCCTCGAGATTGATGCCGAAGACACGGATGGCCTCATCGAGCTTGAGCCACGCCCGCGACACGATGCCCTCCGGCAACTCCGCACATGCGGCTGGATGACAACCTCCGGGCCAGCGAGAAGCGATCCCTTCGGCTGCATGCCAGCCGACCCACCATCGCGACTCTGAATCGATGACGCAGTCGAAGACGTGTTCACCTGGCCTGCCCTCGGCCAAACGTGACGCATCGAGCCCAAGCGCCTCGAGCAGCATCGCCCGTGCAGCCGCGGTCGCCTTCATGGCCTCAGCAGCCCCGGGACCAGCCGATGCCACGCGGTTCCAGACATGGACGTTCTGGGGATGAACTCCTTCCGAGTGAGCGAGACTGACCGCCTCGTGGCAAAGCATTCCAAGGTCGTCGCCGGTGACTTGGCCAAGCGAATGAATGATTGCGCGGGCAAAGACCAGCTCGGCTGCGACACGATCCGTCAGTGGTGCTGCACCACCCGATGTCCGAAACGTCACGATCCCGCGCCGCCAGGCCCCCGGCCGCACACCTGGCATGACTTCA
>JBGTKO010000436.1:0-11292 GCA_041744595.1 Pirellulales bacterium | reverse complement strand
GCAGTACGAACACCTCGTTCACCCCGTGACGATCCTCCTGTCATTGCCACTGGCGGTGCCATTCGGGCTGATGAGCCTGTGGGCGGGCGGTGAGACGCTCAATCTTTACTCGGCTTTGGGCATCCTCGTGCTCTTCGGCGTGGTGAAGAAGGCAGCCATCCTTCAGGTCGATCACACGAAGGACCTTCAAGAGGCTGGCATGCCCCAACGCCAGGCCATCCTCGAAGCCAACCGTGATCGACTGCGGCCGATCCTGATGACGACGATCTCGTTTGTCGCGGGAATGCTGCCGCTTCTGATCGCGACCGGACCCGGTGCCGAGGAGCGGCGATCGATTGCCGTCGTGGCCAGTGGCGGCCAGATGCTGTCGATCGTGCTCACGCTCCTGGCCGTGCCCGTGATCTATTCGCTGCTCGACGATCTGGGCACGCTCTTCGGCTTCACGCCATCGGCTCGGCGGAGCGAGCCGTGATCAGGAGTCGTCATTCTGGATCGATGGCGTCGTCGCCAGCGGGTTCCGTGTCTTCGCCGGCAGCGGGATCGGTGGCGTCGCCGTCAGCGGGTTCCATGTCTTCGCCGGCGACGGGTTCCATGGCTAATCCGGCCCCGAGCTCGCGCTCGGGTTCGGGCGCAGGCTTCGGCGCCAGCTCTGTGGCAATGTAAGACTGCGTCTCCTTCGCCCATGATGCAGAGATCCGTGTCACCGCGCCGCGGACTTCTTCCTCGCCGCGCATTCGCTTGGTTTCCTGGGTGAGGAGAGTGAGCAACTGGCTTTCCCAGAGCTGTCGGTACCTCGGATGGATCGAGGGATTGCTCTCGAGCACGGCGGTCACCGTGGCCTTCGTCGTCTCCTCGAGCAATGGCTGGCTGTCGAATTTGGGTGGCGGTGGGGGCGGCCGCTCCGGGCGAGAGACCACCCTTGGGGGCGCCGGTGGCGTTGGCGGCGGCACGGGGGCGGGCGGAGGAACTGTCCTTGTCGTGGCGGGGGGTTTTGTGGGCCCCGAGCGGGTCTGCTCCAAGACCACGATGAGCAAGACGACTCCAAGAATTGCCAGTCCTCCGATGATGAGCAGGGTGCTCGACTGATCGGTTTTTCGGCGAGGGGCAATTCTCCGGGGTGTGCGACCGAGTGTCGGGACGACCGGCTCCGCGGCCTCTTCATCCTGCTCGTCCGCGTCGTCGTCGTCTTCTTCGGGGATTTCCGGATCGGCTCCCTCCTCGGCTTGCTCGTCCGCCAGGTCATCTTCATCCTCTTCAGCCTCGAAGAGGGCCGCGAATCGATCCTTCTTCGGCGCCGTGAACAGATTCTCGACCGAGGCCGGTTCAGGAAACTGTGCCGACGCCGATGGTGGCTGGAGAATCACTTCGACCGGCTCTTCGGGCTCCTCAAAAATCCCAGCCACGCAGGCCGCCTCCATCGGCGTCTGCATGTCGGAGCACCAGACGAGATCAGTTTCCGAGAGCTCACCGTTGCCCGCCAGGGTGACGAGCCCTCGGTGCGTGAAGGGGCCGAGCCGTGACTCTCCCCGCACGATGAACCAGGATTGCGCCACCGAATCACTCCTCGCAAAAATGTGCCGAGACTCACAGGCAACAAGCCGACTGACAAACCATTTTAACCGCTGTTCGTCGGTTGGCCTCCGAAACATTCCCCTCGGGATTGGCAGACGAGAAGACAAGGCTCTCGCCGCAGGAAGCGGCGTTTGCCGGCCATGGTGAACCTTGGCTTCGCCATCGGCCGGCCAAGTGAGAAAAGGCCATGGATGGCTTTTCTCACGTAAAGCTAGAGCAGGTGGCGGGCCTTGATGGTGAGGTATTCGCTCACGAGCGCGGCCGTGAGATCTTCGGGGCGGGCGTCGAGCGTGAGAATTCCATCAGACTCGAGGTCGGTGATAACCTGGCGTCGCCACAGGAGAATGTCGGCGGCAGCAGCCGCGCGGGCGAGAAGGCTCACGGCGTCTGAGTCGGGGAACTTTTCGTCAGGGGGGTTGACGCTCTCTGAACGGTCGCGAGTGCTGTGCTCTTCGCGCTCCTCGGCCTCCACCGGATCAAAAAGTGCCCGGTCGCGAATGAGGGCGACCAGCGGGAGATGGCGGCCCACCGTCGGGGCCAGATGCATCCGGATCCGGTCGGCGTTTCGGTCGTCGATGAGGTTCGTGAGAATGACCAGGAGCGTCCGCTTGCGGCAGTGCCGTTGGAGATGGAGCAGGGCCGTGTCGACACGGCTTTCCACGAGCCGCGGCTGGACGTCATGCACGAGGGCCACCATCCGGTTGAGTTGGCCGTGGCCTCCTCGCGGCGGCAGCCAGCGAGTCACCGTGTCGTCGTAACAGAGAATGCCCGCCTCGTCTCGCTGGGCCAGCGCCACATGGGCGAGGGTGAGGGCGGCGTCCAAGGCGGCATCGAGCAGCGACTCGCCGCCGGTTCGATTGACCATCATCCGCCCGCAATCGATCGCGAACATGATCCGCTGGCTCTGGTTTGACTGGTGGTCGCGGACGGTGAGCTTCAGCCGCCTCGCCGTGGCCCGCCAGTCGATCGCCTTGAACTGGTCATCGGATGTGTAATCACGCAGCCGCTCGAACTCGTTGTCGGTGCCGATCCGGCGGCTGCGGCGAACGCCGAGGAGCGACATCCGGTTCGTGCGGGCATAGAGGGCATAGCGACTGATCTGCTCGAGCGCCGGATAGACGTGGAGCACATCGACCGCCGGGAGCTTGCGAAAGGAATTCCAGAGCCCGAGCTTGCTGCCGCACCGCACGAACACATGCTCGAGCTTGACCTCGCCTCGCTCCGTGGGCACGAGCGAATACGTGATCGTTCGGCGGCCGCCTGCCGGCAGCCGCAGCGGCGGAATCGTTCCCTCGACCTCGAGCGACGTCGGCCGGTCATCGACCACCTCGACCTCGCATGCCTGGCTCGAGCGGTTCTCGATCGTGATCGCGACCCGCTGGTTCGCCCCGCGGGTCATGATCGACTGGATCTCACGTCGGGCCCGCAAGGCATGGCGGCCGGGAAGCGTGGCCAGATCGCCGATCGCCACGGCTCCCACGATGATGTCGGCAAGGAGGACAACAGGCCATGCGTCTGGCGCGACGAAGAGCGCCACCGTCGGCACGAGCGGGATGATTGCGAAGACGCAAAGCCGTCGCGTTGGAGCGATCACGGCCGCGGCACCTCCACGGTGGCAATGAGCGACATGAGGCCATTTTCGGTCGTCTCGCCAGACACCTCGGCTTCGGGCGTGAGGATCACGCGATGCCGGAGGGCGGGAAGGACGAGCTCCTTGACGTCGTCGGGCACCACATAGGAACGCCCGGCAAAGGCAGCGAGCACGCGGGCCGCGGAGACGAGCGCAATGCCAGCCCGCGGGCTCGCCCCCACCGCGAAGGCGGGCCACTCACGGGTCTTCCGAACGATCGAGTTGATGTAGGTGATCACCGCGTCATCGACATGCACGGTGCGGCAGAGATCCTGCACGGCGATCACTCTTGCGGGGTCGAGAACCGGCCGGATCGCCGCCGTCACCTGGGCCTCGAGCCGCTGCGGTCGACAGTGGAGCCGGAGGATGTCGTCTTCCTCAGCAGCCGTGGGATAGTTGACGACGATCTTGAACAGAAACCGGTCGAGCTGGGCCTCGGGGAGGTTGTAGGTGCCCTCCGACTCGAGTGGGTTCTGCGTGGCCAAGACAAGGAACGGCGGTTCGATCTGGTGGGTCGTGCCATCGACGGTCACACGGCCCTCCTGCATGATCTCGAGAAGCGCCGCATGGGTCTTGGCTGGCGATCGATTGATTTCGTCAGCCAGCAGCATGTGGGTGAAAATCGGCCCTGGCCGAAAACGGAAGTCCTGCGTGCGGGCATCAAAGACAGGCTGGCCGGTGATGTCGGAGGGCATGAGGTCGGCCGTAAACTGGATGCGACCGAATCGGCAGCCAAGGGCTTCGCCGAGGATGCGCACGAGCAGCGTCTTGCCGAGCCCCGGCACGCTCTCGATGAGGACGTGCCCACCGGCAAAGAGCGCGGCGAGTGCCAGCCTTACGAACTGCGTCTGCCCGACATAGACCTTCGCGGTTTCTGCAAGCAGCGTGTCGATCGCAACACGGACCTCCTCGAACCGCGGGTCGGCCGGCGGCTGGACGGGAGCGGCTGCGGTCGGAACTTCAGCGGGCAGAGGCGGAGGAAACATTTCCATCGGCTTTTCCTTCAGTGGGCTTGGGTCATGGGGTCATGGGGTCATGGGGTCATGATCGTGGTCGGCGGCGGTGCTTGGAGCGGCCAGGGGCCGCGGCGTCGCGCCATGCTTCCAGCCGCAGGCGGGCAAAGTCGCGGGCCGCCTCTGGCGATTTCGCCAGGAGGCTCCCAAGGGCGGCCACATGATGACCGAAATCCTGCGAATGAGTCGGGCTCGAACGCTTCGGACGGCCGAAGATCGGCGATGTACACCAGCAGAACAAGGCCATCGCGATGATCGCCTGGGCTGCCACCCAAGGAAGCGGCTGAACGGCGAGCAGCCGCCACGGGGACGGCGGGTCTTCTTCATCATTCTCGTCATTATCACCGCCGCCGCCGCCCCCACCACGACTACCGCCACCACATCGACCACCATCACATTCCCCGGCCACCCACGCCGAGCCGGCGACGAGCACCTTCCCCTCGGTCGGGAGCAGGCTTGCGAGGTCTTCCGCCAGAAGTCGGTTGCCAGGATCGACGAGGCCACCGTTGAGGATCGGCGCGGCAGAGGCGAGGACGAGGATCGACTTTGATCCGTCCTTCCGACGGACGAGGAGTCGATCGACCCCCGACGACCAGAGCGTCTTCACCCTCTTCTCGTCTGCAACGGGTGCAAACCGGCGGCGGAGATCCCACCGTGCCTTGATCTCGCGTTCGATTTCAGAATTCGGCCTCCATTGGATGAGGACGTCGATCGCCTCACCTGTCGGGGGTCGGTCGAAAGTCGTGAGGTCGTCGGGGAACGGGGGCGTCGCTGGACGTACCTCAGATGTCATCTGCTCGAGGGTTTTCTCCGCCAGTTCGAGGATTGTTTCGGCCTTCGTTCGTATGTCTGCGTCGAGGTCGTCATCCGCCAGAATGCCGCGGAGGTAGTCGATGAAGCAGTCGCTGTCGCGCAGCACGAGGAGGATGGTTCGCGTTCCACTCGAATCGAGAAACGGAGTCAGAATTTCCTCTGCCGCCGGTGACAGGCCCGTGAACGAGTCATCGAAGACCACGATGGTCGCATACGCGGGGTCGATCTTCTCAGGCAGGTACTGTCGAGCGATGACGGTATGGCCGGTGTCGCGGAGCAACTGCACGAAGGCAGTCACTCCGTTGATGCTGCCCCCTCGGACCGCGGCATACTCTGTCGCGACATTCCGTTCGCAGCCGGTGGACGTGGCGAGGGTCGCGGCGAGCGCCAGAAGAACCGCATGGGCAGCATGGACAGCGGTGCCACGAAGGCTGCCGGGTTGCGGTGGTACCGAGTCATGGGCGGAGAGCTGAACGAACGACTCGATGCGGTTCCGCTCGTCCCACACGCCCTGAAAATCAGCCTCTGCCACCGCGAGATCGCCGAAAAAGGCGTCTTCGAAGAGCCGGCTCGAACGGCGAAAGAGACCGGCAACCGCCGGGGCCATGGCGGCCACCTCGGCCACATACTGGCCGTTTGTCTTGCCTCGCGAGAGCGTGAGGCCGCCCCGCCGGTCGAGCTCGAGGAGCTGCCACGCAAAGTAGAAGACCATCGCTCGCTGGAAGTTGCCTTCTTCGGCGCAGGCTGCGGCCCGCGCCAAAAGATCGCTCCCCGTGAGACGGGCCCCGTCAGGAAGTGCGGCGAGTCGATCCTCATCGAGCTCATCGACGATCTCACCGTCGTGGACGGGCCGCTTCCGTCGCTTCACGAGTGGAAGGCCATACCGCACCACGAGGTAGACGATCACGAGCGCCGCGACGATGAACAGGCCGATCATCAGGACCTGGCCGAGCCAGGCGATATTCCAGACCGGAAAGTCGAAGGACCATGGGATGCGAACGCCCCAGGGACTCTCGCCGCTGCCCGCGCCGCTCCCCGTGCCGCTGCCCGTACCTGGTCCCGACCAGCCCCTCGAACCCCGAGCGGTGCGTCCTGTGGTCCCCCCGCTGGCCTCACGGTCGGGCTGGATGAGCGACCGAAAACTGTCTCGTGGAGCGTCGTACCAAGGAAACGACTGCCGAGCGAGCGCTCGCTTGGCGCCTTCCCCTGGTCCTTCGTCCGAAGCGATGGCCGTTGGCATGAGGCCTGTCATCACGATCACCATGAGCCAGGCCGCGGCGCCGGCCATGCTTCGACCTGGCTTCGATTCTGGGAGACCCGCGTAGGTCGTCGCAGACCGGAGCTTCAGCTCCACATCCCAGCCCTCCCGGCGGATGCGAGCGTCGAGATAGGTAAAAAATCGAAACACGGTCAAGAGACCGCAGACCGACCAGAACGCGATCTGGCCGTGCCACGAGAAGAGTGATTGGATGATGGATGTGCCGGGACTGAACGACAACCATTTGGTGGGCCGTCCCATCCAGACCGAAGAGATGGCCGCCAGCAAGCCGGTCATCATGGGCACACCAACAACCAGAATAATGGCATTGATCATGGCGAGCCCGAGAACATGCCCGGTGTTGCGTTGGTTGATGGCGCCACGGCGACTCCAGATTCTGGAGAATCGTGGCCGCTCGAGAACGATGACCTGATTCAGGTAATACATCGCCACGAAGACCACGGGAGCCAGGAACACCAAGACGAGACAGATACCCCGCAACAGCCCCTGAAACGCGAACAGGGCCGGGAGGCTGCCGACCAGTGATCGGGTCGCAGTCTGCCATGAGAACCGATCGGCGAACACCGCCTGACCGAGGTAGAGCGTGAGTGGCACACTCGCCCAGGCTGCCTCGAGGCCGAGCAGGAGGTAGGCCACGTACCAGTTCATGGACTGGTCGTACAAAAGCCGGTTGATCGCGATGAACGGGGCGGCGCCGAGCGTGATTGCCACGATCACGGCCAGTGGCCTTCGGCCGCAGAACATGATGGCGAGGTCGAGGCATTCGAGAATGCCCCGCGGCCGTACGGCAACGTGGAGTCGGTCAGCCCGCATTGGCTCGCTCCCTGCCGACGGACCACGCGGCGGCAAAGTAGCCGATCATCAGGAAGCAGCACACGAGCGCGACGACGGTCTTGGCTCCCCACGGCATGGTCGATGGGGACACAAAACCTTCAACGAACGCTGCCATGAAGAAGAGCACCGTCGCGAGGCCAGCCGTGCCAAGGGCCTCGGGGGCGGTCCGCCTCAGCGATTCCTGGGGACTCCAGCCCCGCGTATCGACCAGTGCCCATCCGAGCCTGAGCCCCCCCGCGGCAGAGAGCACAATGGCCGTGAGCTCGAATGGGGCGTGGGCCGTGACAAATTCACCGAAGTGGTCGGCCACGGGGGAGGTGAGCATGTGGCCAAACAAGGTGCCGAGCACGAGGGCGTTGAAGGCGAGGGTCACAAGGCTCCCCACGCCGAAGAGAATGCCGCCGGCAAAGCACCGCAGGCCGATTCCGGCATTGTTGAACACGTAGTAGCCAGTCATCCCAGCACGGGCCGACGTAAAACCGCCGGTGCCCGGTGGCTGAGCATACATCGCCTCGACCTTTGCCAGTGTCGCATCCCCTACGACATCCACTGCAAACTCAGGGCGGACCCCGGCCGCCAGGATGCCCCCGACGAAAAGCACCATGAAGACCGCCGCTGCGATCCATGTACAAGGGTCGGCCAGTGTTCGGCGGGGCACATCAAGGAGCAGACTCCGCAGCCAGGTGACGATGCTGAACGACTCGATCCGGTAGAGCTGGGTGTGCGCGTCGGCGACGAGCTGCTGGAGGTACTCGGTGGTGGTCAGTGGAAACCGCATGCTGATGGCAAGTGCCAGGTCGCTACAGGCTGCCCGGTACCGGCGGGCAAACGTGGAAAGTCGTTCCGGATCGAGCCGCCGGCCGCGGGCGGCCCGCAGCCATGAGATGTCTGTTTCGAGTGCGAACCACTCGGGTGTGCGAGCGGAGATAATGTCGGCAGGCTTCATCGCCGGTCTCCTGACTCCGCGGCGATGGCATGTTCATAGATCGTGCAGAGGAGGGCGTCAGGATCATGCGGGGGCAGCACGTCCCATGCGTCGCAGAGCCGTCTTGCGGCGATGCCGGCCAGTTCCCTCCGGCGAGGAGCAGAGAGATCCTGACGGCGACCGACATAGGCCGCCAGCGCTTCGACGAGCGAGGGGGGCGGTTGGAAGGAGTGTGGCACGATATTGGCCTCGATTCGATCGACCCGCGGTGGCCGTGGCGGACGACGCTCACGATCGAGGACCACGATCGTGCCGGAGGCGAGGTCACCGAGCCTCTGGAGACGCTGCGTGAATGCCATCGCGATGACCCCGGGGAAAAACGGCGGCGCGATGTCGATGAGCCGAAGGAGGTTTCGGAGGATCGCCTGGGCCGGATTGATCGAGAGCCCCGTGTGTGACACGACCCGCAGGCCGAGGGCTGCCTTCCCGAGGGTTCGACCGTTGGCGAGTATCTCGGATGCCGCGCCGTAGCCCCACCAGAGGAAGAACAACCCGACGAGGAAGAGACCGAAGAATGCTTCGTTCATGATGCCGGCGAACCCGAGAATGAGGAACGCGGCGAACGTGATCGCCGCGATCATGAGGGCATCGATAAGAAACGCGATGCTCCGCGCGGCAGGCCCGGCGAGTCGGAACTGAAAGGCGATGTTCTCGGGGCTGATGATCTCGAGGGTCGTGTCGAGAGGCGGTGGGCCGTCCGGCGTCGTGGAACCACTGATGGCCGGCATGGAAAAGCTCTCTGAGCAGGATCAGGTTATCGAGGAGGTTTCGCCGCGAACGGATTGGACGAAAACTCGTCATAAGCAGTCATTGCCGCGGCATCATGTCCCCGGATGGCGTGCCGGTCAACGGTTCATGATCTCCGGTGCCGCCTCCTGCCGCTTCGACCGCCCGGCGGGCGATCCCGCTGAGCATGCGCCGGAAGACAATCTCGTGCAGCGGCCAGATGGCATACCAATACAGGAGCCCGCCGAGGCCGTGGGGATCAAAGACGGCCGTTTGATGGATCGTGACATCCCCGTCGCGGGGCACGACTTCGAACTCGAGCCAGCCACGGCCCGGCAGTTTCATCTCGGCCGCCAGTCGGAGCCGACGGGGCGGTTCGCAGATCTCGACCCGCCAGCAGTCGAGCGTGTCACCAGGGCGGAGTGATTCGGGATCATTGCGACCGCGTGACATGCCGGGGCCACCGATGAGGCGATCAAGCCACCCGCGGATCGTCCAGAGCCAGTCGAAGGCATACCAGCCATTCTTGCCTCCGATCCGTTCGATCGCCGCGAAGGCCTGCTCGGGCGAGACGGCGACGATCGTGTGTCGATGATCGACCAATCGCCTCCCCTCGTGGCCGCCGCCGTAGCGACGTGGCAAGTCTTCGATGTCGGCAAAATCGGCCCACCGCTTGCCGGCAAAGGCATTGTCTTCCTCGGTGACCGCCTCTCGAATGGCCGTCGCGAGGTCCCGTGGGCGAACTGAGAAATCCCGCGTGGCCGCGTCGCTTGTCACGACCGTGGGGTTCTTGAGCCCGTCGATCAACTTGCGGCCGACCTTCGAGTACCGGGGAGCAACGAGCGCGAGCCACAGGCCGGAGAGCCGCGGCGTGAGAACGGGTACTGGGATCATGAGCCGCATGAGGCCCCGCTGCCGAGCGTACTCTCGCATGATAGCGCCATACGACACTTTGTCTGGGCCGCCGATCTCGAAGATACGAGCAGTCCCCGGCGGCACCTCAGCCGCAGCCGCGAGGTAGGCCACGATGTCGGCGATCGCGATCGGCTGCGTCGGTGTCGCGAGCCACGCAGGGCAGATCATCACAGGCAGTCGCTCGACAAGGGTGCGTACGAGGTCAAATGAAAAGCTGCCCGCTCCGACGATGATCGATGCCCGAAACTCCACGACGTCCATGCCGCTCGCCCGCAGGATCGCTCCCACTTCATGCCGGCTCCGAAGGTGAGCCGAGAGGCGGTCGTCGTCGCCGCCGAGGCCCCCGAGGTAGACGATCCGTTTCACGCCCGCGTTCTTCGCGGCCGTCGCAAACCGCTCTGCCGCGAGACGGTCCGCCCGCTCAAAGTCGACGCCACTCTCCATCGAGTGAACGAGCCAGTAGGCCACGTCGATGCCATCACATGCCCGCGCGAGGTCGTCGGGGTTCGACGCATCGCCGGCCATGACTTCCGTCTGCGGCCCCGCTTGACCGTCAAGCTTCAGGGGCCGGCGAGCGAGGCAGCGAATCGAATGCCCTTGCCGCTCGAGCTCCGGCAGAAGCACGCCACCGACATAGCCCGTCGCACCTGTCAGGAGAATGTTCATGCCGCGAGTGTACGGGCTTTCGCCGACATAGAAGCCCCTCACGATCAGTGAGGGGATTGTGAAATGTTTGGCGTGCGATGCCAAACGCGTTGGCTGCTTCGTGTGTTGCGCGATCCACGGGCCGGCCGTCGGGGGCTTGTATCGGCAGGACGCCCGCTACGGCTCATCGACTTCGAATGCGGCATCCATGAGCCGGGGGTCGCCCCCTTTAAAACCCTTCGTGAACCACCGCACCCGCTGCTCGCTCGTGCCATGCGTAAAGGTCTCGGGTTGCACGTAGCCCTGCGTCTTCTTCTGGATGCGGTCGTCGCCGATCGCCGCGGCAGCATTCATCGCGTCGCGAATGTCCTGCTCGTCGAGGATGCCTTCGTAGCGGGCCATGTGGTGGGCCCAGACCCCAGCGAGAAAATCAGCCTGAAGCTCGAGGCGAACCGAGGCTCGATTGTATTGCTCCTGCGACACCCGCCCCTGGAGCGCCTGCACCTTCTGGCTGATACCGAGCTGGTTCTGAATGTGGTGCCCAAACTCATGCGAGATCACATACGCATGGGCAAACTCACCGGAGGCACCGAACCGACGACGGAGCTCTTCGTAGAACGTCGGGTCGATGTAGACAGTCTTGTCGAGCGGGCAGTAGAAGGGCCCCATGCCGGCGCTCGCGAAGCCGCAGCCGCTCTGCACGCGGCCGGTGAACATGACAAGCCGCGCCGGCGCGAATCGTCGCCCGAATGCTTTTGGAAAGAGCCGCGACCACACGTCTTCGTTGTCGGCCACGACCGTGCGGATAAATTTGCCCATCTCGTCATCGACAGGCTCCGCAGGGGCGACCTGAGGCGCGAGCTGAGCGTTGTCAAAGAGC
>JBGTKO010000435.1:0-7166 GCA_041744595.1 Pirellulales bacterium | reverse complement strand
GAGGCGGCCGGCCAGCGGCTTGCCGACCGGATCGCGATCGTGCCGATCCTGCGGGCGGGGCTCGGCATGGCCGATGGCCTCCTCGAGCTCATCCCTGATGCCGAGGTCTGGCATGTGGGGCTCTACCGCGACGAGGCCACGCTCGAGCCCAAGGAGTACTACAACAAGCTCCCTCGAAAGCTCGCCGCGTCGGTGGCGATCGTCGTCGATCCGATGCTCGCGACCGGTGGCTCGGCTGTCCGCACGTGCGAGATTTTGAAGACGGCCGGAATTCCGAGAATCGTGTTTGTGGGGCTCATCGCGTCGCCGCAGGGTGTGGAGTGTCTGTCACGCGACATCCCCGACGTGACGATCCATGTGGCCGCGCTCGACGAGGGGCTCAACCAGTCGGGTTACATCGTGCCCGGGCTCGGCGACGCAGGCGATCGGCAGTTTGGCACAACGGCGGCGGAGTGACTTCTCGATGCGCGCAGTTGACCTGATTCGACGGAAGCGGGACGGCGGAGAGCTTTCTGCTGCTGAGATCCGTTTCTTGGTTGCTGGCCTTTCGGATGGCACGGTGCCCACGTACCAGTGGTCGGCACTGGCGATGGCGATTGTCTGGCGTGGCATGACATCGACAGAAACTGCGGCGCTTGTCGATGCGATGCTCCACTCGGGCACGGTCCTGGACCTCTCCGACATCCCAGGCCCGAAGATTGACAAGCATTCGACCGGCGGCGTGGGCGACAAGACGAGCCTCATCCTCGCACCCGTGGCTGCTGCCTGCGGCGTGACCGTGCCGATGGTGTCGGGTCGCGGCCTTGGTCACACCGGCGGCACCCTCGACAAGCTTGAAAGCATTCCGGGGTTTCGGATTGACCTCGACCTCCACGCTTACCGCCATGTGGCAAGGGAATGCGGCCTTGTGCTCGTGGGTCAGACGGCGGAGATCGCGCCAGCCGATCGCGTCCTCTACGCCCTCCGGGATGCCACGGCCACGGTGGAAAGCATTCCGCTGATCACAGCCTCGATTCTCTCCAAAAAACTCGCGGAGGGGATCGACGCGCTCGTGCTCGATGTGAAGTGTGGCGACGGTGCCTTCATGAGCACGGTGGAAGACGCCCGGGCGCTTGCCGTGAGCATGACGACGATTGGCCGGGCGTTGGGAAAACCGGTGCAGGCGATCCTCACGAACATGGACGTGCCCTTGGGCCGCACAGTGGGCAATGCGCTCGAAGTGCGCGAGTCGATCGCGTGTCTCAAGGGCAACGGCCCCGAAGACCTCATGGAGGTATCGCTCGAGCTCGCTGCCGAGATGCTCGTGCTCGGTGGTGTTGCAGCGACCCGCGACGATGCGCTCGTCCGCTGCCGGGGAGCGATTGCCGATGGCTCGGCGCTGGAACGGTTTCGGAGGGTCGTCATTGCCCAGGGGGGAAACGGCCGTGTGTGTGACGACCCCGGCAAGGTCCTGCCTCGGGCCACGTACATCGAGGCCATCACGGCCGAAAGAGACGGCTATCTCTCGAGGCTCGCGGCCTGGTCGGTCGGTCATGCCTCGATGCTCGTGGGTGCTGGCCGAACCACGGCCGAGGGCAAGGTCGATCCTGCCGCTGGCATCGTGATCCACAAGTCAGTCGGCGACCGAGTCTCGGCGGGAGAAGTCATCGCTGAGCTTCATTTCAACCCGTCGCACGCGCACGCCCTGCCCGCCGCGGTCGCGATGTTCAAAAAGGCGATCGCGATCACCCCCGACCCCGTCCCCCGGCCCACGCTCATCCTCGAACGGCTGTGACTCAGACTCGGATCGTGCGACGAAATGGTGCCACAGGGCACGCCTGCGTCGAACGCGACTACGACGCGGTTGTGGGCAGTTCGCTTTTCCCGGACATCGTGGCATGGGCGGCCTTCCGCCTTGCTCGCGGACGTCCTCGAGGCTTGTCGTGCATCGGCCCTGACGGCCCAGTGAGAGCCCGAGTATCCTTGTCCTGCTTCCGGCTGTCGTGACCCTCGGGTTTTACTAGGGAACCTCATAGAGATGGATGGGCTTCAGCGATTCCAGGGGCTCGTGGGCGTCGTGGTGATCCTCGGGGGGCTCTTCGCCTTCTCCGAAAACCGGCGGGCGATCTCGATGCGGATGGTGCTTGGCGGGCTTGCGCTTCAGTGTGGGCTCGGCCTTGTGCTCCTTCGGAGCGAGGCGGGCAGGCAGGTGCTCGATGCCGCTGCGGCGTGGGTCAATGCCGTGTTAGCCTGCGCCCGCGCCGGGGCCGCGTTCCTCTTCGGCGAAGGGCTTGCGAGCCCCGATGGCCCGGCTGGGTTTGTGTTTGCATTTCAGGTGCTCCCCACGATTATTTTCGTGGCGGCGCTTTTTGCCGTGCTCTACCACCTTGGCATCATGCAGCTTGTCATTCGCGCGGTCGCCTGGGTGACGGCCCGCGTGCTCGGGTCGAGCGGCGCTGAAACACTCAATGCCGCCGCGTCGATCTTCCTGGGCCAGACCGAGGCGCCCCTCACGATTCGTCCCTTTCTCGCGAAGCTCACTCGCTCGGAGCTCTTGGTCGTAATGACCAGCGGCATGGGACTCGTCTCTGGCGGCATGCTCGCCGCTTACATTGGCTTCATCGGTGGTGGCGACGAGGGCACGCGGGAAACGGCATCACGCGGCCTTTTGGCGGCGATCCTCATGACGTTTCCGGCGACGATCTATCTGGCCAAGATCGCCGTGCCCGAGACTGACACACCAGAAACACTCGGCAGGCTCACGCTCGATGACTCACGGCCCGATGCCAACCTCATCGACGCCGCCGCCCGTGGCACCCGCGATGGGCTTCTCCTGGCGGTGAATGTCGGCGCGGTGCTCATCGCGTTCATTGCGTTGGTCACCCTCGTCAACCTCGGCCTCGGCCAAATTGGAAGCCTCTTCGGCGATCCCGATCTCTCAGTGGAGAAAATGCTCGGCTGGCTGCTCGCACCCCTGGCCTGGGCGATCGGCACACCGTGGCACGAGTGCGACACCGTGGGGGGCCTCCTCGGCATGCGGACGGTGACAAATGAAGCCGTGGCGTATCAGGAGCTTGGCAAGCTCGTGCAAGGCGATGCGCTGAGCGAGAAGGCCACGCTCGTTGCGACTGTCGCGATGTGCAGCTTTGCAAACCTTTCGAGCATCGGAATCCAGGTGGGCGGCATCGGGGCGCTTGCACCCGAGCGACGGCAGGACTTGGCACGGCTCGGCCTCAAGGCGCTCATGATCGCCACCCTCGCGACTTCGCTCTCCGCCGCGATCGCAGGGATCTTGGTGTGAAACGGTTGGCGTGCCGTCGCACCAGGAGTTGAATCGCCAAGCGAGCCACGATCCCACGTGCAAGCACGTGGGCTTCTATTGAGGCGAACGGGATCGACTCAGGTCAGCGCGAGAACGGTGAAGTGCAGCCCGCATTCACCCGGTGTCGGAGACACCTGGCCCCGGGGTTCCGCTTGCGAATGCGGCTTCCAGGAGGGGTTGCCGGTGTCATGAAGCCGGCGTAGGAAACAAGTGGAGCCACGATGGCGAAGCGAGGTTTCCTCCGAGTGAGCGGTGGACGACGGAGTGGGAGCCGGGCGTCGCACGGCGACCTCAAGCCGGAGACGACGCCGGGACGGCGGCGACGGCGCGACAGCATCCCGTCCGGCTTCATGACACCGGCAACCCCGACCCACCGAACGGCGTGCCTATCGCTTCCGCTCTTCGAGGCCCATGCGGGAAATTAGGACGTCGCAGCCGGTCGTCATCTTGCGGAGCTTCTCCGCCATGACATGCTTTTCGCTCGTCGTGGCCTTCGCAAGCTTGGTCTCAAACTTGACCAGCTTCTGACGACGGTGACGCCGTCGCTTGATCTCTTTCATTCGGTTGCTGATGCCGCCCATGCGATCTGGTTTCCTTGTATTGGGTGTTGTCGCGAGTCCCGAAGCCTAGAAAACCGTGAGAAACGAGTCAAAGGCTATCCATGGGGCGTGGAGAAACCGTGGGTCTTGGAGCCGGAAGGTCGGAAAGGCCGCCGGAGGGCCAGGAGACCCGCAGGGCGTTGAGGACGGCCGCCACGTCAATGGCTTCCTGCACGAGTGCCCCGGCTGCCGGCGGCAAAAAACCGGCTGCGGCGAACCCCATTCCCACGAGGCTCGCGGCCATGTCACCGACGGCGCTTTGGAGCGCGATGCGCCGCATCCGACGCGCGATATGAAAAAGCTCGTCGACGCGTTCGAGGGCCTGATCCATGACGACGGCGCCTGCCGCCTCGGCAGTGACATCGCTGGCTGTGCCCATCGCGATGCCGACGGTCGCAGCAGCCATCGCGGGGGCATCATTGATGCCGTCTCCCACGAACACGGTCGGTGCCTTCGCAACCTCCGCCTCGACGATCGCGAGTTTTCCTTCCGGTGTGACCTCGGCGTGGACATCGGTGATTCCCACGACGTCAGCGAGCCACTGCACCTCACTGGTGCGGTCGCCCGAGACGAGCATGACCCGCGACAGGCCGTGGGCGGGCCCCAAGTGTTTGACGAACGTTCGTCCGTCGGCTCGTGGGGAATCGCGAAACCGAAACACGCCGGCGGCACGCCCACCGACGACAACGACACACTCGAGTCCCGCGGCCTGCGGTGGCAATCGACCAGCGGCATCAGGGTCGATCGCAACGAGCTTGTGTCGGCTCGTGATCGAAACGTCGTGCGTCACGCCATCCGAGTCGAGCACGCGACCAACAAGACCCTGCCCGGGCTTTTCGGCAACCTCGGTCACATTACCCAACACCAGCGCCTTCTCTGTTGCGGCTGTCACGACCGCGGCCGCGAGGGGATGCCGTGAATAGCGTTCCAGACTCGCGGCAAGCGCAAGGACTTGATCGGCGGGGAAGTCGCCGACAACAAGAACCTCGGTCAGGCTCGGCTCGCCGTACGTGAGCGTGCCTGTCTTGTCGAAGATGGCCGTGCGGCAGGTGTCGAGCCGTTCGAGCACGGCAGGATCGCGGATCACGATGCCTCGTTTCGCGGCCAGCGACACCGCGCCGATGATCGCGACAGGAATCGCAATCAAGAGCGGGCAGGGCGTGGCTACCACGAGGACCGCAAGAAATCGGACAGGATCGCCGCTCGCCCACCAGGCCGCCACGGCCACCGCGACGGCCAGTGGCGTGTAGAGGGCCCCGAGCGAATCGGCCATCCGCCGCAGCTTCGGCCGCCGCTGTTCGCTCGTTTCGAGCACCTCCATGATCTTGGCATGCCGGCTATCGGCAGCGACCCGATCGGCACGTACCTCCATAGCCACTTCGCCATTGATCGCGCCTGAAAGGACCGATGATCCTGGTGCCTTGGCGATCCGGTAGGGCTCGCCGGTGAGGTAGCTTTCGTCCACCGAACCGTGGCCGGCGACGACGGTGCCGTCGACCGGGCAGATTTCATGGGGCAGGACGACGACGACATCACCGATGCGTATCTCGGCGAGCGGCACATCGACGGGACCTTCGGCTGCCTTCCGGTGGGCGACTGATGGCATCCGGCGAGCAAGCGCCGCCAGCACGTCACCCGCCCGGCTTACGGCGCGGCTTTCGAGCGCCGCGCCACCGGAGAGCATGAGGACGACGAGCACTCCCGCGAGGTATTCACCAAGGAGAACACTCGTGATGATCGACATACCGGCGAGCAGATCAGATCCAAACGTGCCACGCGCAAGCTTCATTGTAAGGTCGCCAACGAGCGGCACGCCGCCGATAAAAAGCATGAGCACAAGCGGCAGCTCGGCGAGCGTGAGCGTGCGGCCGGGAAACCATTGGCCAGGGTCGAGGAACCCGAGCGTGACGGGAACCGTCCCCTGCCCCGACCATGTGATCGCCCCCCAGGCAATCAGCGCGAGAATCGCACCGGCGGCGATGAGCTCGTTGACCGGAAGAGCAACTGATTTTTTTGACTTTGGTGGAGTCACGATGTCGTCAGCTATGCATCCGCGGGAGTGGGTCGCCTTGCTCGATGATCGCCGCCTCGGCTTTAGAGAGTTCCTTCAGCCGCTCGCGGACGGTCTCCTCGGGAGCAAAATCGGCTGCGAGCCGGACATACGTCGCGTGATGCCGTGCCTCCGACTCGAAAAGACCGCGATAGAACTCGCGAAGCTCCGGATCGGCCACATGCTCACCGAGCAACGAAAACCGTTCGCAGCTTCGTGCCTCGATCAAGCCGCCGACAAGCAGTCTGTCCACGGCCCGGCCCGGTTCGTCCTTGCGGATCAGCGCATGCAGTCTCGCGGCGTAGGAGCTTGGCGAGAGTTTTTGAAACGGGATGCCGCGGCGGTCGAGGAGATCGAGCACCATCCGAAAGTGTTCGAGTTCTTCTTCGACGATCTCGGTCATCGCCCGTGCGAGATCGGTGTGATCGACGTATGAGAACAGCAGGTTCATCGCCACCCCGGCCGCCTTCTTCTCGCAGTGGGCGTGGTCGATGAGCACCAGATCGAGGTGGGCATCGACCTGGGCGAGCCAGCGGGCGGTGGACGCGGATTGGAGACTGAGCATCGGTGAAACGCGGGGCGTCAGGGAGATGAGGACAGTTTGCGGCGCAGGCGGACCAGGCGTCATGATAGAAGGACGGCGGCATTTGCCGCTCGACCCACTGAGGCGGCCTCGCGCCGCGAGCCATGATCGCATTCGATCGCCAATCCGAGCCACGGTCGCCCGATCGCAATGTCCTTGGAGAGCCGCTTCTCCCCTGCTCCCGCGAGCCGCTCACCGGTTTTTTTCGTGACGGCTGCTGCCGGACAGGGCCCGATGATGCCGGCGTGCATACCGTCTGTGCCGTCATGACCGCAGGGTTTCTTGAGTTCACTGTGCGGGCGGGGAACGACCTCGTCACGCCGCAGCCGCAGTGGGGGTTTGCGGGTCTCGTGCCGGGCGACCACTGGTGCCTCTGCGCAGCACGGTGGCTCGAGGCAGTTGAGGCAGGGCACGCGCCTCCGGTTGTCTTGGAGGCGACGCATGAAAAGTCGCTTGAGATCGTATCGCTTGCGCTACTTCAGCAGCACGCAGTGGCCTCGAAGTGACGTCCTCTTGTGGCTCGGGGTCGCCCGTGTCATGTCGCCGGACGTGCGCTGCGGCCATCGCGAGGCCGCAGGCGGCCTCGCTTCCATGGCCTTCGCTCACTCGGAGGAAACTGCGCTCCGCCCTCCA
>JBGTKO010000434.1:0-6426 GCA_041744595.1 Pirellulales bacterium | reverse complement strand
CCACGCCTTCGCATCGCGGGCTTCCGGCGTCTCGAGCACCTTGAACTTCGCGTCGAGGTCGTCGAGGAGATACTCGAGCTCGTACGACGACATGCCCGCCACACGGCGATTGAAGTCGGCCTTGATGCGGTTGACCTCCTGCGGAGTGTAGATCTGTTGGTTTGAAAGCCACTCGCCGAGCTCGAACACTGCCCGCCGCCATCGTGGCCCACTCATGATCTCGGCCTTGCGGGCAACGTCGCTGGCACTCCCGGCGGCGTCTGCCGGTTTTGCGTCAGGTGGGGCTGGCTCCTTGGCCGGAGGATCGGCGGCGTTTGCAGCGGCCACGGCCATGAAGAGACATGTGATGAAGCATGCGACGCGAGGCAGCATGGCGGTCGATGAGATGGAAGTCGTGATCATGGCTGTTTCTCTCGTGTGGTGCTGCCGGTCCCTGGCTTCCGGACCATCGTCATGTTCACCGTTGGCACGTGTTCACCGCCCACGTGCGTCGGAAGCGAACGCCACACGCAGCGGTCCTTGCCGTCGTAGGTGTAGATATTGAGCGACGTCGACTGGCTGCCGTCAGAATGAATGGCCCGGGCCTGAGCAACCCAGGATTTGCCATCGCGGACCCACGTGGCCTCGCCGTGGCTGCCATCAGAACCAAAAACCCAGGAGTGGATCGATTTTGAAAGCGGGTCCCAGCCGATCCGCTGGGTGATTTCGAGCGGCTGGGTGTCGGCCGAGTGCGTGATCGTCATGGTGCGGATCAGGTACGTCTTGGATGCGTTCCACTTGGCGGAGACCTCGATCTGCGGCTTGTCAGGATCGTCGTGTCGAGCGGGAGCGTCGATAACGACCCAGTCACCCGCCATCCAGTCGAGATCGGCGAGCACCGCTTCGGCGGACGGCTCGTCACCGCGGGATTCTCGGAGCGCGGCGAGCTTCCACGAGCCCTCATGCTTTACCCAAGTGGCGGAGAAACGGCCAGACAAGGGAGCGCCCGTCGGAAGAATCACCTCGACCGTGCCGTCTTCGATCGCGACATCGCCTGAGAGAAACCGAAGCTGCGTCTCCTGGATTCGAAATTCAGGACGGTCAGCAGGATCGGGTTTGGGCGTGCCGGCATCGAGTGAGACGGTTCTGCGTCCAGGCAAGAGATTGCCAGCGGCGTCGATGATGTCGCCATCGGGGGTCCAGTGTGCGGCGACCGCAGCTTCGTCGCCCTTGTCGAGGGCTTCCATATAGGCCTTCGCGGCAGCGCGAATGGCTGCCTCGTCAGCGGCACGCGGCTTGTCACCAGTCTCGGCGGCCACACAGCCAGAGGAGATGGCGGCAGCAAGGAGGCCGATTGCCAGGACCAAGACCGCGGGAAAAGCCGAACGGCACCTGGCGGAGAGGGGCATGAGGGAACTCCAACGACAATGTGAGAGGGATGGCTGCTCGCGGCCACGGGGGCAAGCGACAACTCAAAAAGTGTACCGTCCGCTCATCGCGTCGGGAAAGAAAATGGCCTGTCTGGTAGGGTGATCGACGATGCGACCATCCGATCCCGTCTCACTGCTTGCCGACCTCGTCCGGCGGCCGAGCGTCAACCCGATGGGCCGTGACGTTTCTGGCCCCTGCTACCTCGAGGGCCGGGTTGGCGACTACCTGGTCCAGCGGCTGTCTGCGGCGGGAATGCCGTGGGTCCGCCAGCACGTTGCTCCCGGTCGAGACACGATCGTTGCCCGGCTCGAGGCTACCGTCGCGGATGCTCCGGTGATCCTCTGGGACGCCCACCAAGATACGGTGCCCGCCGAAGGCATGACGATCGAGCCCTTCACGCCGGTTGTCCGCGAGGGCCGTATGTATGGACGCGGCACCTGCGACGTGAAGGGGGGCCTGGCGGCCATGCTTGCGGCCCTCGAGCGGCTTGCGGTCGCCGACACACGTCATGCCACCGTCGTTCTGGCCGCGACGGTCAATGAGGAGTTTGGCTTCTCGGGTGCCCTCGCCCTTGCGGGCCTGTGGAACGGGCCTGACAAGTCACCAGGAGATGAAGCCGTCCGCCAACTGCTTGGGCCGGCGCCGGCACTGGCAATCGTGGCGGAGCCGACCGAGCTCGACCTCGTCGTCTCCCACAAGGGTTCGATGAAGTGGCGGACGAGGGTGCACGGACGCGCCTGCCACGGGGCGTTTCCCGAGACGGGCGTCAATGCGCTCTACATCGCGGCCCGCGCAGCGCTCGCGATCGAAAAGCTCGCGGTTGAGTTGCTGGCTCGTCAGCCGGACCATCCATGCGGTCCACCGACTCTCAGCCTCGGCACGCTACGCGGTGGCACGGGGGTGAACCTCGTTCCCGATCTGGCGGTGCTCGAGATCGAGCGACGGCTTTTGCCCGAAGAGGATCCTGCCGAGGTCCGCGCCGAAATGATCGAGCGGATCGCCGCTGCCTGTGGCGATGCAAAGATTGAGCACGATGCCCCGTTCAACGACACCTACGGACTGCCCGATGGGACGAATGACCCTGCCGCGGCGCCGTGGGTAGCTTCCGTCGAGCGAGCCGCGCGCGGCCGTGGCGCCGGCCGGCGAACCGCTGCCCGTTACGGCACGAATGCCGGTGTCTACGCCGCCGCCGGTGTGCCAAGCATCGTGTTTGGCCCTGGTTCCATCGCCCAGGCCCACACCGCTGATGAGTGGATCGACCTCGGCCAGCTCACGACCGCCGCCGACATTCTCGTGGAGATCGTGACGACCGGACCGGTGTAACAACCGCGGCGACGTTGGTACAACAACGCTTTCACGAGCCGCGATTCGATGGCACGGACTCTGGAGACAACACGCGACATGGCAGGGAAAATCAAGGTCAAGGGCCCGGTAGTCGATCTCGACGGTGACGAGATGACGCGGATCATCTGGCGGTTCATCAAGGACCGTCTCATCCTGCCTTACCTCGACCTCGATCTCCGCGAGTTCGACCTCTCGATCGAGAATCGCGACGCCACTGGTGATCAGGTGACGATCGATGCTGCCAACGCGATCAAGGAATGTGGCGTGGGCGTGAAATGCGCCACGATCACGCCCGATGAGGCCCGCGTCGAAGAGTTCAACCTCAAGAAGATGTGGAAGAGCCCAAACGGCACGATCCGCAACATCCTCGGAGGCGTGATCTTCCGTGAGCCGATCATCATCTCGAACATTCCGCGGCTCGTGCCGGGGTGGACGAAGCCGATCGTGGTCGGCCGCCATGCTTTTGGTGATCAGTATCGGGCCACGGATGTGAGAATCCCAGGCAAAGGGAAACTCATGCTCACGTTCGCACCCGCCGATGGCTCGGCCCCGATGGAGCTCGAGGTCTACAAATTTCCGTCGCCCGGCGTGGCGCTGGCGATGTACAACCTCGACGACTCGATCCGCGATTTTGCCCGAGCGAGTTTTCGGTACGGCCTGGCCCGCAACTATCCGGTCTACCTCTCCACCAAGAACACGATCCTCAAGGTCTACGACGGCCGTTTTAAAGATCTTTTCCAGGAAGTGTTTGATGCAGAGTTCAAGGCGGAGTTTACCGCGAGGGGGCTGACGTACGAGCACCGGCTCATCGACGACATGGTGGCAAGCGCCCTGAAGTGGGAAGGGGGCTATGTCTGGGCCTGCAAGAACTACGACGGCGACGTGCAGAGCGACATCGTGGCCCAGGGCTTTGGGTCGCTCGGTCTCATGACGAGCGTGCTCATGACACCTGACGGTAAGACGGTCGAGGCCGAGGCGGCCCACGGCACGGTCACCCGTCACTACCGCCAGCACCAAGAGGGCAAACCCACATCGACCAACCCGATCGCCTCGATCTTCGCCTGGACTCGTGGCCTCGCCCACCGTGGTCGGCTCGACGAGACACCCGACGTGACGCGTTTCGCCGATGCACTCGAAAAGGTCTGCATCGAGGCGGTCGAGGCGGGCCAGATGACGAAGGACCTCGCGATCCTCGTGGGGCCCCAGCAGGCCTGGCTCACCACGCAAGAGTTCCTGGCCGCAATCGACGAACGGCTTGCCGCTTCGGTGTAGCTTCGCGGAAGCCGAATTCCCCAGGAGCCCGGTGTCTCCGACACCGGGTCAATGCGGGCCGCTTGCCACCATTCGTCGTGGCGTCACACAATGCCGCCCATGCCGACATCACTCGTTCCCCCACTCTTCGCCGCCGCTGAGGCCGCCGCGGCCGCTGCTGACAAGCCGATGCTGCCAATGATCGTGCTGGGCGCAATCATGACGCTCACGTACGTGGCGATCGCCTTTGACTGGCTTCACAAGAGCCTCGCCGCAATGGTCGGCGCGATCGCCGCTGTAGCAGCGGCCCTCGTGCTGGGCGTCTTCAAGAACGAGGCCGGGCACTCCGCCTACGACCGGGCTGTCCACGACATCATTGGCCACGACGTGGGTGTGATTGGCGTCATCGTCGGCACGTCGGTGCTCGTGGAAGTCGCTGGCCGCTCTGGGCTCTTCCATTTTCTCGCGGTGAAAATCGTCAAGGCCACGCAGGGGGATGCGGGCCGACTCCTCGTAGCCATTGCGGGCGCCACGATGCTCTTCGTCACGTTCCTAAGCATCGCCCCAGGCACCATGATCATGGTGTCGCTCGGGCTGGTCGTGACCCATGAACTACGGCTCGATCCGCGGCCCTTCATGTTGGCGGTGGCTCTCTGCGCCAACTCGGCGGCGCTCATGACATTCTCGTCGGGTATCTGCACGATCATGCTCGGCACGGCCGGCAATCTTCCCTACTCGCACTTCTTTCTAGTCTCGACGCCGATGGCCCTGATCTCGGCCGCCATCGCGGTTCTTTGGATCCGTCGCTGCTATCGCGATGTCCTCGTCAACGCGACCAGTGAGTCGGAGCGGATTGCCCAGGTGTCGGCCTTCGACGAATGGGCGCTCGTCAAAGACCGCAGGCTTTTTTACCGAAGCGCCATCATCCTGGGATGTACGATCCTCGGATTCGCCTCGGCCCAGCGGCTCGGGATCGGTACCGATTTTGTCGCGTTCTGCGGTGGCACCGCCGCGCTCCTCTTCTCGGGTATCCACCCTGATGAGGCCATCAAAAAGGTCAACTGGTCGCTCATCCTGTTCTTCATCGGCCTCTTTGTCATCATCGGGGCGGTTCAGGAGACGGGCCTCATCGACTGGCAGGCCCGGCAGATGCTCGCGATCGCCGGGGGCGATCCTGTCACGACGATGCTCCTGATTGCTGCGTTTGTCCTGGCGCTTTCCGGTGTGCTCGACAACATCCCGGTCGCGGCCACGCTCATTCCGCTCGTTCGGTCGCTCGAGGCCCAGGGCCTCGATGCCGTGCCGCTCTGGTGGACGCTCGTCATTGCAGCAAACCTCGGCGGTAATTCAACCCCGATCGGCAGCGTCAGCTCCGTGATTGCGCTCAACGGACTCGAGAAAGAACGAGGCATTAAGATTGGCTGGGGCGAGTTCTTGAAAGTGGGCGGTGGCTTGCTTGCGATTCAGGCAGTGGTGGTGCTCGCGTATCTCTGGATGTTTGCCACGTTCGGACTCTTTCCGGGGGCGTCGCGTGCCGTTGGAGGGCCATCATGAACACCGGCTGGCACCGCGATTTCGAGCCGTTCGAGCTCGCCGAGAACATGGAAGAGGATCTCGGCCTCTTCGAGGCCGCGACCCATGCGCAGCGGCTCGACACCAAGCCTCCCGAGGTCCACACGGTGCTTGCGGTCACAACGGCCGGCGATGAACCGCTCGCCTTCGCGACAGTCGCAGCGGAGCGGCTCTCTGCGAAACTCGTCGAGGAGTCGGGGGCCACGACAGCGGAGGCGATCGTGGCGGCGGCAGCGAGCGTCACCGCAAGCCTCGTCGTCGTGCCGGCTACGGTCGGTGATGATTTTCTCACCGGCTTGATCGAGCTCACGGGAGAAGCAGGAGGACCTTCCGTGGCGATTGTGGCAGATGGCGCTCCTGCGGCGCTCGACGCCATGATCTTGCCGCTCTTCGACGACGAGCCTGCTGCGAGAGCGAGCCTTGCATGGGCATGCGCGCTGGCCAAAGCGGCGGGGTCGCAAGGGCTTGTCTCGGCAGTCGAGCTCTCCACGCCGGCCACCCGGCAGGAGGCTCGCGACCTCCTTGGCGAAAAATCGGAGCCCGAAGAACTCCGCGACGCCACCGTTGGCCGTGCCGTGTCGGGTCGCCTTGGCAGCCTTGTCGCGGCCCTCCAACGGCACTCGCTGGCCCATGGATATGCCGTGGAGGTGGGGTTTCGCCCAGGCTCCCCACGGCGGGAGATCATCGCGGCGCTTGCCGCGGTTGGCCGACCCGCCACGGTACTCCTCGGCCGCGACAGACTTCCGGCCGCTCGTGGGCAGGGCTCGGCCCCCCGGCTGGCGCTGGAGCTACTCGCTGCCCGTGCCGGAGCGGTGTTCGTCGTGTAGGTCACGTGCCGGTCGTGCCGGT
>JBGTKO010000433.1:0-51013 GCA_041744595.1 Pirellulales bacterium | reverse complement strand
GAAGGCACGCGATGCGAACTGCATGGCACCAACAGCCTGTCCCCGGCATCAAGCCTCACGAAACGGCCGCCAAACCCGAACGACGGTCACCCTTCGGTCATTCTCAGACACGTGGAAAACAAAAGCGGTCCTTCCGGGTTTTTTGTGGGTAGGCGTGGCGAACTTGCCGTCTCACACAAGGAATCTGCCGAGGCATGTGTTGGCGGAACTCCTTTCCCAGAAAGCACTTCCATCACGGAGCGGCCGCCGGCGAGGCACCATCGAGGCGCACCGACCTGGCAAAGGGGACGGTTTCACCCACAAAGATCCCAGAAGGACCACAAAAGCGAGTGGTCCCATGACCTCGATGCGATAGGCATCAGACCTCGATTCGCCAACGGAGAGTGGAGCTTGTGCCAAAGATCGATCCAAACAATCGACGACCTCGGCAATGACCGAGCGATCGTGCCCATCGGACCAAATCGTTGCCAGTTGAGACTCGGCTCGTGGTGCCCAGAGTACGGTGTATCGCATTGGCCGGCCGGTCATGCGCCCAGTCGCCGACGGATTTCCTCAAGCGGACGACCGGGCCCGGATGCCAGGTCAGCGTCAAGCTCGGCCGTTGAAATGTTTTCCTTCGCCCATTCGATGGACAATCGCCTGAACTGCTCCGGCGTGAAAAACAAACCGATGGCATTGCCGGAAGCGTCTTCGAGGGTCGCCGAGCCCACACGCGAAAGCTCGCTGACGAGCCTGTCGTCGGATACCACAATACTCATGATTTTGCTCCTCGAGTCTCTTGCAAGGATGCACGCCCGTACAGTTTTTGTCAAGCGGTGGCGTCTCGCGTGCCGGTTCATCAGACCTCAGATATCAGTATGCTCAGTCGCGGCTTTTTGCAGAGTCCGGGGACCGTCTGGCATCATCGCACGGTGATTGATTTCGGATGAGATCATGAGCAACGGCAATGGACGAAAAGCGACGTTGGCGAGCGGTGATTCACGACGCCAGCGCTGGTGGTGCGACATCCGATGGATTGCTGCTGGAGTTGTCATCTTTTCGATCACGCCGCTTCTCTGGCTGCTCTTCGGTCCAGAGCCCGCGATCCGTGTCTCACGCGAGACGACGTTCATCACCGGGCCGCTGGCCGACGACGGGTTGCCCGACTATCCCGCGGCCGTCCTCGCGATGGCCGGGCCTGCACCGCCGCCGGAGGAGAACGCCGCGGCATTGATCCTCCAAACGGTCGTGCCGAGGTGGATCAAACAGCCTGACATCCCGGTCGTCTGTGCGGCACTCGGTATCCCGACAGCGCTTCCCGGGCCGTTGCTCCAAGGGCCTGGGCCCTTTGGCGACTCCGTGGCGACGATCTCGCACGAAGCCTTCTCTGCGGCTCAGGAAACTCCCTGGACGGGAGCCGATCTGCCCGAGCTCGCGGCGTGGCTCATCGCAAATGAGCGGCTGGTCGACAACCTTGTATGCCGCGGCTGACATGCCGGGGTACTGGTTTCCGATAGCCCACGTGTGGCATGGCAACGGTGGGCTGCCCATACCTGCCTCGTATCAACCCGAACGAATGAATGACGAGACATGGCTTTTGCAGTGCCGCGCGATGTGGCATATCGGCGAAGGCCGTCATGCAGCCGCGTGGCGGGACATAGCCGCCATGTACCGGATCGCCAGGCACCTTGCGGCTCCTGAGCGGGGGCCACTCGACCTGATGTCGTGGTTCAAGGCGATTCACTTCGAGGAAAGCGCCTCCGAGACGCTGACGGCGACCTTGCTTTCAAAGCCTGGCCTGCCCCGGATCGACTGGAACGATGTCCTCAATCTCATCAACGATGAGTGGCGCGACACCAAGCAAGACGTGAAGTCGAGCAAGCGAGATCACGTGATCCGAATGCCGGTGCCCGAACGGCCGTTTCACGTCATCAGCGGCCCGCCGTTCGTGCGGTGATTGCCTATGTGTATGAGTCGTTCACGGAGCAGGAATGAGAAACACCATGAGCAAGGACTCGTCGCAAGAACCGATGGTGGCGGCTGATGGGCGCCCGCGATGGCGCTCGTGGCTCGACCTCTGGTGGATCTTTGCTGCCGTCGTGGCGATCACCATTGCGATGCTGGTGGCAGGGCTCTATGGCCCAGACCCACCGATTCGCGTTTCGCGCGAGACGACATACATCACAGAGCCGCTCGCCGACGATGGTCTGCCCGACTACCACGCTGCGTGGATGGCCATGGTTGAACCGGCACCAGCGTCCGAGGAAAACATCGTCACGGCGGTGATGCAACAATTCCGGCTTACCGAGCGCACCCATCCCGACGTGCGTGCGGTCCGCACAGCGATGGGGATTCCGGCTGATCCGCCGACGGACTGCCTCCTGTACCCACCGAACGATGCATCCGCGAACATCTCGGAGGATGTTTTCGCGGAAGCTCAGGAGCGGCCTTGGGACGGCACACGCCTCCCCGACCTCGAAGCCTGGATCATCAGCAATCAGGACAAGATCGATCAACTCCGAGCGGCTTTCGAGCGGCCCAGGTACTGGACCCCCCAGAGGGGCTTTCTTGAAGGATATCTTGGCAAGGCGACTGAGATCGTGGCGTGCCGAGCGATGTGGCATGTTAGACACGGACGGCACGCTGATGCCTGGCGCGATCTTCACGCGATCGCCAGGCTTTCATGTCGGATGGTCGGTCACGAACGTGGACCGCCCGACTTTTACACGGTGGGTGAGGCCGACAGGCTCCGTGAACGCGTCAACCAAGCGATCACGAGCACTCTTCTCGTGAAGCCGGGCATGTCTCCCGAAGTGGTCGCTACGATCGCCCGCGACATGGACGCCCTCGAACCGCCGCCAGCGATCACCGATGTCGTCATGCTTATACGACTCCAGATGATCGACTACCTGTCGAGGCACTTCCGTCCTTCAGCAAAGCCCGCCGACCGAAAGCTTCTTTATGAAGTCATTGAAGTCGGCCAGCGTGACCACCATCGCATGCGGACCGTCATCGACATCACGCAAACGAGTATTGATTGGAATCGAGTGCTGTGGAGACTCAACGACTCATACGACGCGATCGATGCGGCGTTTCGGCTTTCTGGGTACCAGGCCCAGAAGCGGGCACTCGAACAGGCGTACGACGGCTTTCGCAAGGACTACGAGAGGTGGAAGCAGTGCGGACAGGGTGGCATGATCATCGTGAGCCGTGAGTACCGTTCCCAATTCGTGGGCGTCGGGGCGGCCAAATCAGCCGTGGTCGATTTCGGCGACATTCACAACGGACTGACTCGCAGCCGTGCGGAATTCGTCCTCACCCGCACGGCAGTGGCACTCGCCGGATGGGAGCTCGACCACAAACCGGACGGCTCGGGTTACCCGGAGCGGCTGGAGGACCTCGTGCCGCGGTATCTGCCAGCCGTGCCGATCGATCCGTTTGCCGATGCACCACTCCTCTACGAGCGGCACGGCGACGGCTATCTCCTCGCGAGCGTCGGCCAGAACGGTGTCTACGACGGTGGCCTCGACATGCGAGGCTGGATCGCCGGCGGCGAATGGCACGACACGCCTCAGAAAGTCGATCGCAACGAATGCGATCACGTGATCCGAATGCCTGTCCCCGATCGGCCGTTCCGGCTCAGCAGCCCGCCGTTCGTACGGTGACCGCAGAATCACGGACGAATGGATCAATCTCCCGTTTGCCGCAATGCAGAATTACTGCCATGCTGAATTGCATGGCAGACAAAGTCACCATGAACAGCAGGGGGGGTATCACGATCCCCGCCAGGCTTCGGGAGGCGTTCGGTCTCGAGCCGAATGATGAATTCCTTGTCGAGCCTGTGGTTGAGGGAATTCTTCTTCGTCCTTCGGTGAGCGTGCCTATCGAGTTCTACACAGAGGAGCGGATCGCCGAGTTCGCTTCCGACGAGGAGCCGCTCGGGGGGGGGCTTCCCGACGAGCGGTAGGCGATGCGAATCTTTCTCGACGCCAATGTCATCTTTTCGGCATCGAGCGCTGCGAGCAACGTCGCACAACCCGCGCAGCTCGCGGAGCAGTTGTGAAAGTCACCATGAATGATGATGTGAGCAAGCATGCGACGGTGGAATCCGGCGATCACCGGTCGCGGCGTTGGTGGCTCGACATCCGGTGGATCACGGCAGGTGTCGTTGCGGCCTCGGTCGCGTTCATGGCATGGGGGTTTTTTGGGCCGGAGCCGCCCCTCCGCGTTTCACGTGAGACGACGTTTATCACCGAGCCGCTCGCCGCCGATGGCCTGCCGGACTACGCCGCCGCGTGGGTCGCCATGTCCGGCCCGGCACCACCGCCGGAGGAAAACCTTGCAGTAGCCGTGTTGAAGCGATGTCGCGGAGACGCCCTCGACCCCTCCTACGCTCCCGTTGTCTGCGGCGCGCTCGGGATTTCAACTGATCTGGTGGAGGATCGTCTCGTCGATCCGACAAGCGACGCCTCGACAATGGTTTCACGAGAAGCGTTCAAGGCAGCATGCGAGCAGCCCTGGACCGCGAAAGACATTCCCGAGCTCGACGACTGGCTCAGAAAGAACGAGCCGATGATCGATCGGTTCGTGGAAGCATCGCGGCTCCCAGGGTATTGGCTTCCGTCTTCGAGCATGTGGGGATTCCGCGACCGACTTCCCGTCTTTTCAGGCATCGAACCTGAACTTCGCCGCGGTAGCGAGATTCTGAAATGCCGTTCCCTGTGGCATGTCGGCCACGGACGGTATGCGGAAGCGTGGCGCGACCTCCACGCGATCGCCAGGCTGTCTCGCCTAATCGCGGCGGCCGAACGTCGGCCGCTCGATTTCCGCACCTTCTCCACGGCGCTCGGAATGCAAGACTACGTGGACCACGTGATGACGCATGCCCTGCTTGCGAAGCCGGGGATATCTCGGGACCTTCTTGCAACGATGGCCCGTGACCTGGATTCCCTCGGGCCGCTGCCGGCGGCAAGCACTGTGGTATTGGCTGAGCGCCTCGGGATCATGGGGTACGTGGTTCCCCTGGTTCTCCGATCGCCACGGGGGCGTGGTGACCGGGCCAAGCTTTACGACGGTATCGACGTGGGCACCGGAAGCAGCATTTTCGGCTGGTCGAGCATCGATTGGAATCATGTATTGAAACGGCTCAACGCTGCCTACGACGAAGTCGATGCCATTTTTCTGTCCCCCGGGTACCGCGAGCGACAGGAAAAGTTCGAGCATTTCCACGATGCTCTTCGACGAGAACACGACGCATGGAAACAGGGTAGTCGTCGTGCCATGGCCTTGTTGAACCGTGGATATCGCTCAGACCTCGTGGCCAATGCGATCGAGCGGCACGTCATGATCGATTTCGGTAGCGTCCTTGCCATGCTGACTCGTAGCCGCGCCCAGGTCGTGCTGGCCCGTACGGCGGTAGCTCTCGCCGAGTGGAAGCTCGACCACGAGCCGGACGGCCCGTGTTACCCAGACCGGCTCGAGGCCCTCGTGCCACGCTATCTGCCGGCCGTGCCGCTCGACCCGTTTGCCGATGCACCACTCATCTACGAGCGGCGTGGTGACGGCTACCTCCTCGCGAGCGTCGGCCAGAACGGCGTCTATGACGGCGGCCTCGACATGCGAGGCTGGATCGCAGGTGGCGAGTGGCACGACACGCCGCAGAAGGTCGTTCGAGACAAGTGCGACCACGTGATCCGAATGCCAATGCCCGATCGCCCATTCATCCAGCCGGTCGTACCGTGAGCTATCCTGATGGGCACCATGGGCAATGACTCGCGGCAGGGTGCAACAGGGGTGGCCGCCGAACGCCGACCACAGCGGTGGTGGTGCGACCTCCGGTGGATCACCGCAGGGGTCGTGACCGTCTCCGTCGTGTGGCTGGCGTGGGGGCTTTTTGGGCCGGAGCCGGCCATCCGCGTCTCACGTGAGACGACGTATGTCATCGAGCCGCTCGATGCGGATGGTCTGCCGGACTACGCCGCTGCCTGGCTCGCTATGGCCGGCCCCGCGCCGCCCCCCGAGGAGAACGCGGCCGTGTTGCTCTTGCAGACATGCTGGCCCTTGGTAATCAGCCGTGATCTGCCTGCGGTCTGTCGATCACTCGGGATCCCCAAAGACCCGCCGTCGGAGATTCTCCGCGAGCCCCATCACGATGCGGCCTCTGGCATCTCGCGTCAAACCTGTGAGGAGGTCGGTGGACGCCCATGGACAACAGATGCGTTTCCAGAGATGGCAGCGTGGCTTCGCGAGAACCAAGTGACGATTGATCGAATTGTGGCGGCATCGAAGCGGCCACGCTATTGGCTTCCCATAGAGAGTTGGCTGCCCAGCCACGGAGGCCTGCCGGTCACGGCGAGCCATTTCATCACGACCATGCATGGGATGAGCCGGATCCTCATGTCCCGTCTGGACCTCGCTTTCTAGCCGGCTCATGGTGCTCGTGAACCGTGCCTCCCGAACCGATTTTGTGTTCTCGGCCGCTCGGAGGGAAACTATCGTAGATCCCGGGTACTGGCTCGAAAGGTCTACCAGGGCAATGGCCAAGCATGAACTGATGCGGGTCGCCGTCGCGCTTGCCTGGTGGAAGCTCGACCACGGTACCGATGCCGCCGGCTACCCTGAGGCACTCGAAGATATCGTGCCGCGGTATCTTTCCGCTGTCCCGATCGATCCCTTTTCAGGCAAGCCGCTCATCTACGAACGCCGAGGCGATGGGTATCTCGTGGCGAGCGTGGGGAGCAATGGCGTGTACGACGGCGGCGACGACGATCGAGGCGCGATCTTCCGCGGGGAATGGCAGACGAGTCCCGGCAAAGTGCCGTGGGACAAATCTGATCACGTCATCCGCATGCCGATCCCCGACGATGCGTATGTGCCACTTCTGTTGCCGTAGTCAACGTTGACGATGGGCTTACCGAGTGTTCATCATCGCTACCAGCGTTCGATTACTGAGGAACAGCCGGTAGGGGTTGCCGGGCAGTTCGGTCAAACTCCATCGCTGGCAGAAGGCCTTGGACCTGTCATCGACACAGTCGATGACCACGGCGACGAAGGCGAAGGTCTGTCCGGCGTCAAAACAGTCGCGAAGCGCCTGGGCAACAAGCCGTTCGCCGAGCCCCTTACCCTGATGCGCGAGGCTGACGCCGAGCCATGCGAGGATCGCCACTGGAAGTGCCCGGCGCGGCAACTGGCGAACGATGTTGGTGGGCAGGTCGCCAAAATCGACTTGGCCTGTTGCGAGCGTGTAAAAACCGGCGATCGTGCCGCGAGAATCGATGAGCACCTTCGTTACCGAGAGCCGCTTCTCCCGGTGTTGCATCGCCTTTGACCGAAGCCAGTGCGTGGCCTTGGGTTGGCCGCAGTCGAATGCTCGCCTGGGATGTGAGCGATTCAGCGCCTCGAGCCGAAAATCGTTCGGGAACCCGACGCCTTTCATCGACGCCCTTGCATGAGCGAAGCCAGTCGCTTCTGGGCGGCTGTCAACCTCGGAGCTGCCTGGAGCGCGTTCCAGAATGCCAACTGCTCGTCGGGACTCAGTGCGATTGTCTGTTCGCGAGCACCCGCCACTTCTCGCTTCGCCTGGGCCACCGTCACGGTGCGCACGTAGTCGCTGACACTGATCCGCCGCAGTTCGGCAGCGGCCGCGAGCGCCTGCTTGCTCTCGGAATCAAGCCGGACTATGAGCGGGCTTGGTGCCGTGCGCGGGGTCGGCGTGGGTTTGGTCATGCCAGAAGCTCCGTTGTTTTCGTCATTTGACTGTATAGCATAACGCTATACTGCGGTCCTCGACACCGGTGTGTTGGGAGTCGACTTTCCAAAGCGGTCGGCAGTGCCCCTTCCAGGGCGCCCCTTGGCGACACTATGAGCGGCGAAAAAGGACGACGGAAGACGGACGCGGCCAGCGACCGCCGGCCGCAGCGATGGTGGTGCGACCTCCGGTGGATCACCGCGGGGGTGGTCACGCTGTCGATCGTATGGCTGGCCTGGGGGCTTTTTGGGCCTGAGCCGCCGATCCGCGTTTCACGCGAGACGACGTATTTCACGAAGCCACTCGCTGCCGACGGCTTGCCGGACTACCCCGCGGCGGTTCTCGCGATGGAGGGTCCGGCACCGCCACCGGAGGAAAATGCGGCGGCCGAGCTCCTGCAGGTGTGCTGGCCGTTGGGTATTGATGATGCGGACTTGCCCGCGGTCTGTACCGCGCTCGGGATTCCATGCGAGCCACCGGAGGAGCCCCTTCGTACGCCTGATGAAAACGCTGCATCAAACGTCACGCGAGACATTTTCGATGCCGCTCAGGAAGTGCCGTGGACCGATGGAGACCTGCCAGAGCTTGCAGCCTGGATTGTCGCGAACGAAGCCTCCATCGACCGTCTGGTAGCGGCTTCGGCTCGACCTCGGTATTGGTTGCCCAGCCCCTCTTTGGTCTCGCACAAGGCAGATCATCTCATCAGTGTGCTCTTGCCTGAAGTGCAGGAGTTGCGAAAGGTGACCCAGATTCTGCGGTGCAGGGCAATGTGGCATCTCGGCGAGGGCCGCCATGCCGCGGCGTGGGGGGACATCCGCGCGATCTACCGTCTCAGCCGGTCGCTCGTGCCGCCGGATCGCCGCGCGCAGTTCTTCATCACACGGCTTGTCGCTGTGTCGTTCGAGATGACAGCTAATCGGCTGACGACCGATGCGATTCTTGCCGACGATACGTCGCCCCGCGAACTGCTCGCCGAGATTCGTCGCGACTTGGATGGCCTCGGCCGTACAGGGGATTTCGCCAGTGTGATGCAGATGGAACGGGCAGGTGTCATCGACCTTCTGATCCTTCTCGGCTGCCGAGGGTCCGGTGGACGAACTGGACGAGCAGGGGGCGCCAGTGGACTGATGGGCATGCACGACCTCACCCTGTTGGTGCTGAGAACGAGCATCGACTGGAACGATGTTCTCCAGCATGCCAATCAAGCCTACGATCGTTGTGAATCAGCCTGGGACCTCCCGACATTCGCGGAACGACGGGCATTACTGAAACGTGCAGAGTCTGACCTCGAATCGCGTGCCACGTCGTGGGAGAGTGTCGGCCGAGTACTCATGCTCATATGTAGCCGGGGTGCTCGGAGCGACTGCGTTGGCTCGCGGCTGAGCTCTGTTTTCATGCCTGCCTACTCCATGGGCTTGGATGCCATTACCCGCGTTCAAGCACGTTTTATCCTCACGCACACGGCGGTGGCCCTGGCGTCATGGCGGTTCGATCACGGATCCGACGGAGACGAGTATCCCGAGCGGCTCGACGACCTTGTGCCACGGTATCTTCCTGCGGTGCCAATTGATCCCTTTTCCGACAAGCCGCTCATCTACGAGCGTCGCGAACACGGGTATCTGCTGGCGAGCGTCGGGCAGAACTGCGTCTACGACGGTGGCACCGATGCGGAGGGCTGGATCGTCAACGGCGAATGGCAGGACGAGCAGGGCAAGGGCTCCTACGACACCTCCGATCTTGTCGTCCGGATGCCCGTACCAAAGCGGCCTTTCTCGCCACCGGTCAGTCCGTAAGTGTTGGAGGGAGCTCCACGAGTGACGCCGCGCGGTGGACGCATCCACGCCAGTGTCCGCGAGCAAGCCGATTCCATATCGGTCTTTTCAGGAGACCGGTTTTGAGTAAAATCGGTCTTTATGGAAAACCAAATTCTCGAAGTGATCCAGCAGAAGCTTGGCGATGCGATCGCCATGCCCTTCCCTGCAATGGTGCGGCGGGATGCTCGTCCATCCCGCCTTCCCGGCAAGGCTCAGGCGGTGATCGGGATGCGGCGGGCGGGCAAGACCTATTTTCTGCAGCAATGCCTCGCGGACCGTCTCTCGCGGGGTGTCGCACGGGAACGGCTCGTCTACTTCAATTTTGAAGATGAGCGGCTCGGATCACTTCAAGCGGATGACCTCGGTGCGATTCTGGATGAGTACTACCGCCAGTTCCCTTCGTTTCGGCAGCAGGTGGAGGTCACTTGGTGCTTCGACGAGATCCAGCTTGTTCCAGGCTGGGAGCGTTTTACGCGGAGGATTCTCGATAGCGAAAAAGTCGAGCTCTTTCTGAGTGGCTCATCCGCCCGGATGCTGAGCCGGGAAGTGGCCACGAGCATGCGGGGACGGGCGATGGAAACGGTGATCACGCCCTTCAGTTTCCGAGAGTTTCTCCGTGGAAGACATGTGGATATCAAGAGGGACAGCCGGCTGGTATCGGCAGCCGAGCGGTCGGCTATGCGAGCAGGTTTTGATGCGTATCTGGAGACGGGCGGTTTTCCGGAGGCGTCTGCCTGTCCCGGCATGCGGGAGCGGGTCAGTCTCTTGCAAGGCTATGTCGATACGGTGATCTTTCGAGACGTTGCCGAGCGGCACCAGGTCTCGAACCTGCCAGCCCTCCGGGCGCTCGTTCGCCAGTTGATGTGCAATCCGGCGACGCTCCTCAGCATGAGCAAGGTCTACGCTGATTTCCACTCGCGGGGAATCGCCGTGTCGAAGGAATCGCTGCTCGAATTTCTGGCCCACCTCGAGGATGCGTTTCTGGTTTTCACTGTCGCCCTGGCCGACCGCTCCGAGCGGCGGCGGCAGGTCAATCCACGCAAGCTCTACCTGAACGACCACGGTCTGGCCCAGGCCTTCAGTCCGGCCGTGAGCCTGAATCGCGGGCATCTTGTCGAGAATATCGTCGCCTGCGAATTGGCAAGGACGAGCCGTGAGTTGGCCTACGTGAAAACGGCGTCGGGCTTCGAGGTCGATTTTCTTGCCACCGATTTCGAGGGCAACCGTCGCCTCGTGCAGGTGGCCGCCGATATCTCTTCGCCGACGACCTTCGAACGGGAAATTCGTGCGCTGGCTGAGGCGGGCAAGGAGTACCCCGATGCGTCGGCCCAGCTCGTGTATGAGGCCGCGCCGCCAAGGGGCATCGCAACAACCGAGGGGATTGATCTCGTTCCGGTCTGGCAGTTTCTCACATGACCACGCTTGGCTGTTATGTTCAACGGCACCATGAGCGAGGATTCAGGACGACGGAAGACGGACGCCGATAACGACCGCCGGCCGCAGCGATGGTGGTGCGACCTCCGGTGGATCACCGCGGCGGTGGTCACGTTGTCGATCGTATGGCTGGCCTGGGGGCTTTTTGGGCCTGAGCCGCCGATCCGCGTTTCACGCGAGACGACGTATTTCACGGAGCCACTCGCTGCCGACGGGTTGCCCGACTACCGGGCGGCACTCCTTGCGATGGCAGGCCCGGCACCGCTGCCTGAGGAGAATGCCGCGGCCGCTTTGCTTCAGGTGTGTTGGCCACTGGGGATCGACGAGAGCGTGCTCCCGGCGGTCTGTGATGCCCTCGGGGTGACCTGCGTCTCGCCGAGGGAGCCTCTTCGTCAGCCCCATGAAGACGCTGGCACGAACGTTTCCTTCGAGATGTATGTCGTGGGCGGATTCGAACCGTGGGCGGGCGCTTCGTTGCCCGAGCTCGAAGCGTGGTTCATCGCAAACCAGGACAAGCTCGACCGGCTCGTGGCGGCATCGACTCGCCCGAAGTACTGGCTGCCGATTCAGTCGTTCATGGGCGACGACATGAGTATGTGGAGAATATCGTGGGCGCTGTGCTGTTGTGATCTCGAGGCCAAATGTGCGTTCCAGATGCTCAAGCTTCGGGCTCTGTGGCATCTCGGTGCAGAACGATATACCGAAGCCTGGCAGGATCTGCTTGCAATCGCGAGGTTCAGCAGACTCTTGATTGCAACAGAGCGCGGTCTCTGTTCTATCGAATCCTTTTGGGCTGCTCGTAAGCTTCAGGTATTGTTCGAAGACATCGTCATGAGGCGATTGATTTCCAATCCACGGGTATCGGCGGAGCTCCTCTCGAGAATCCTTGCTGATCTCGACGCGCTGGGGCGGCCTTCTTCGATCGAGGCGGCCGTCACGGCGGAGCGACTCGTCATGCTCGACGGACTGGTCTTTGTGGCCAGGCGAGTCTCCCAAGGGCGACGTGAACGGGCCGAGCAGATAGGGTTTCAGTCCTGCGTCGAGCCCTCGTTTCTCTGGCGAACGAGCCTCGATTGGAACGAGTTGTTGAGCCTCGCGAATGCCGACTTTGACGAGTATGACAAGGCGATTCGGATTTCGGGTCACCGTGAGCGGCGGGGCGAGCTCCAGCGGATTGACGATGCGAGCGGGGGGAGATGGCACGAGTGGAATACGTGGCCCCACCTCCCGATGCACCTCTGTAGCCGCGGATACCGGAGCGGCTTCGTTTTGGGGAGCGTGTGGTACGACCGCCTCGGCTTTCGAGAGGTGGCCGATCGCGCGACTCGCGGTCTGGCTACGTACGAACTGCTTCGGACTGCGGCGGCGCTCGCGGCCTGGAGGCTGGATCATCAAGACGACGCCACTGCCTATCCCGAGAGACTCGAGGACCTCGTCCCCGTGTATCTTCCGGCTGTCCCGGTCGATCCCTTCTCCGACGAGCCTTTCGTGTATGAGCGGCAAGGGAACGGATACCTGCTCGCGAGTGTCGCCGAGAATGGTGTCTACGACGGAGGCAACAACGAGGATCGTTCGATCATCGACGGAGAATGGAACATCGGTAGCTCGGCCATGAAAGAGATCGAGGACTTCGACATCGTGGTTCGCATGCCAATGCCTGGGTGGGCCCCTCGGTGGCCCTCATCGAGGTTCCTGTTGAATCAATGAGCTGCGAGCCAGGACGACGCATCAGGATCAAGCGGTTCGTGGAGTGAACACATGACGATTCGGACGAAGACTACCTCTATCCGGAGCGACGCTTTGTGCCCCTCGACGTGCCCGATGCGCAGATGGATAAATTCTCGGCAGCGATCAGCGTGCGACATTGAAAAAGAAAACGGTCAACGACGACGCTAGGCCGCAGCGATGGTGGTGCGACCTCCGGTGGATCACCGCGGCGGTGGTCACGTTGTCGATCGTATGGCTGGCCTGGGGGCTTTTTGGGCCTGAGCCGCCGATCCGCGTTTCACGCGAGACGACGTATTTCACGGAGCCCTTGGCTGCCGACGGTTTGCCCGACTACCGCGCGGTGGTTCTCGCCATGGAAGGCCCGATACCGCCGCCGGAGGAGAATGCGGCAGCCGGGCTCCTGCAGGTGTGCTGGCCATTTGGCATCGACGCCACCGATCTGCCCGCGGTCTGTACCGCCCTCGGGATCCCATGCGAGCCACCGGATGAGCCACTTCGTGCGCCGTACAAGGATGCTGCCTCTGGTGTCACGCAAGACATGTTCGACGCAGCGAGGGAAGTGCCGTGGACCAGCGAAGACTTGCCAAAGCTTTCCGCGTGGCTGGTCGCGCATGAGGCCGCCCTCGACCGGCTCGTAGCGGCGGCAAATCGGCCTCGCTATTGGCTCCCGAGTCCGTCGTTGCTCTCGAAAAAAAATGGCCTTCTCCTCGACCTGGAACTTTCTGACGCGCAAGAGTTGCGAGAGGTGGCCCGGACTCTACGGTGCAGGGCGATGTGGCACCTCGGCGAGGGCCGCCATGCCGAGGCATGGAAGAACATCCTCGCGATGTACCGTCTCAGCCGGTCGCTCGTGGCGCCGGAGCGCCGCGCACAATTCTTCATCACGTGGCTTGTCGCTGTGTCGTGCGAGTTGATGGCTGATGGAACGGTGACCGATGCGCTTCTTGCAGACGATGCGTTGCCTCCCGAGCTTCTTGCCGAGATTCGTCGCGACTTGGATGCCCTCGCCCTTCCAGCGGACTTCACCAGTGTCATCCAGATGGAACGGGCGGGTGTCATCGACCTCCTGATCTTCCTCGGCTGCCGCGAGTCTGGTGGACGAGCTGGACGAGCAGCGCGGGCCACAGGACTGTTTGGCTGGGACGACCTAACCCTGTTGCTGCTGAGAACACGCATCGATTGGAACGATGTCCTGCGACGTGCCAACGAGGCCTTCGAAAGTTGGGAATCGGCCTCGGGTCTCTCGACATTCGCAGAGCGACGAGCATCCCTGGAACGTGCAGTGAGCGAGCTCGAAACGCGTGCCACGTCGTGGGAGAGTGCCGGGCAGGTGCTCATGCTCGTGTGTAGCCGGGGTGCCCGGAGCGACTGCGTTGGCTCGCGGCTGAGCTGTCTTACCATACGTTTCCATGCCGCGGGCGTGGATGCCATCACCCGCGTTCAAGCACGTTTTATCCTCGCGCACACGGCGGTGGCCCTGGCGGCATGGCGGCTTGATCACGGACCTGATGGCGACGAGTATCCCGACCGGCTCGAAGACCTCGTGCCACGGTATCTTTCAGTTGTGCCAATCGATCCATTCTCCGACAAACCGCTCATCTACGAGCGTCGTGACGACGGTTACGTGCTGGCGAGCGTCGGCGCGAACTGTGTCTACGATGGCGGCAACGATGTGGAGGGCTGGATCGTCAACAGCGAATGGCAGGACGAGCAGCAAGATGTCTCGCTCAACGACTCTGATCTTGTCGTCCGGATGCCGGTGCCAAAGCGGCTGTTCATACGGCCAGCGGCACCGTGAGCGTTTGTTGACGGAGTGCCCTTGAAGGCATGTCAAAGCGACTGTCAATCGTCTTCCTATCCGTCCAGAAACACCGTGGCAGACACTCCAAAATACTTTCCGAGGGCGATGGCATTTGCCTTGCTGATGCCACGTCGACGGGCTAATACGTTGCTGATTGTCGCAGGAGGAATCCCGGTTGCTTTGGCGACACTGGCCGGCGTCACGCCTCTTGAAACGAGCAGGCTCGACAAGACCTCCACGGGATCGCGATCTGGGGAGGGATAGTCCCGTGTCTCGTATCGCTCGATGAGCGTGGCCAGGACTTCGATCAACTGGCTTCGAGCCGGGCTCGGGCGAGGCACCATGATCCGTTCGAGCTGTGCCAAGGCCCGTCGATAGTCGGCGTCCGAGCGGATCGGATGCGGCACAAACTCATTGAGCAAGTCGCGATACTCGGTGGCCGCGCTCATGATGTGCCCTCCGGTGGAATGCAGTCCTTGCACCACGTGTTCATGTCGTATTCGCGATGGGTCAGAAAGTGTTTCACGAGCAGCGTTCCGTCGGTCCACCGATTGGCGTAGGTCCCACGGCAAATGAGGCGAAAGTCATTCCCACAAACGTCAAAGACCAGGCATTGCCCGACCTCATCGGCATCGCGGTATGCGAGGCGTACATCGCCGAGCCTCGTCCACGCCGACTTGCTCGCCACTTTCCACCACGTTTCGAGCCAGAACCGGCTTAGCAGTTACTTCGGATCGACACCCTCGTCAAGCCCTTGGCGTTCCGTCACAATTCCAGGATGCGGGCCATTGCGGTGAACGGCAGGATGCGGCCGCGGGCGTCGGTGAACTCTACATTCCTGGTGCCCGAGTGCACCTGATAGAAAACCGGAATATCCGAGCGGGCGGCGAAGTACGAAACGTTCTGGCTCAGGTCGCGTTCGCCTGTTTTGCATTCCACCGCAAAGACGGGCTTGCCGTCGCGTACGACGACAAAGTCGATCTCCCGGCCGGCCGAGTCACGCAGAAAACGCAGGCTCATCGCGTCTCCCGTGGTGTCTTCAAGGCGATGACAGTATTTCAGGAGATGGGAGGCCACGAGGTTTTCGAAACGGGCCGCGGTGTCATCGCAGAGCGACCAATCCCACATGTAGAGTTTTTGTTCCTTTTTGACCGCCCTGAGGTTGGGCAGACCGTGGGGCGGAATGCGGAAACAGAAGTAAAGGTTCTCCAGGATGCGGATGTAACGATCGGCGGTTTCGAAGGCCACAGCAAGATCCTGCCGAAGGTTGTTGATCGAGAGTGGGCTGCCGACCCTTGACGGCAGGACCGAAGCGAGCAGTTCGACTTGCGAAACCTCCTTCACCTGCTCCAGGCTGACGAGGTCCTCCTGGATGACACGGCTGAGCCGCTCGCGTTGCCACCGCTTCCAGTGCCGGCGATCCGTCCTCAGGAACGGTTCTGGAAATCCGCCGTAGGCGAGCAGTTGATCGAGATCGGACGAGGTGGGTTTTGGATTGATCTCATGGAGTGAGAATGGGTGGAGCCGGTGGTAGTGGTAGCGGCCCTGGAGTGAATCGCCACCCTTGCCGTAGTGGTCGAGTCGGGCCGACCCGGTGACAAGAATTCTGCGGGCGTCGCGTTGCTTGTCGTAGATGCCTTTGATCAATCCTCGCCACTGGCGGTACTTGTGAATTTCGTCAAAAATCAGCAGCGGTTGCTCGGCTGGCAGGGCCCCGGCGAGGAGAAGCTTGCGATCCGCGAGATCGTCCCACGACAGATAGGCCGGATGGGTGGCCTTGGCATTTCCCAGCAGGCTCAGCGCGAGAGTCGTCTTCCCCACCTGCCTGGGGCCTCCGAGAAAAACCATTTTTTCCTCGAGATCCGCCGCAATGACTGGCAAAAGGTACCTCTGCATACCGCCAGTATCGTGCGTGTGTGAATTCGAGTCAACTCGAATATGCACATGTTTTGTTTAGGCGCGGATCGAGAGCTCCCGAGAAACGCGCCGCCGCCGCCGATAGGCGGCAGGACGTGCGTCGTTGACAGGCCCGTGCGATGCACGAATTCGGCAGCAACTCGCATCGCATTCTCGACATCGCCACTCTTGACAAGGTGCGGCTCGCCGGGCCACATCCGGTCGCCCGACACCGCGTACGCCACACCAGGCTCTGGTTGGAACCAGGGGTGCAGAGCAGCCGGAATACACGGGTGCCTTTCCCGCCTCACATACCGGCCATTCTCGAAGACGTAGGAGACAATATCCGGAAGTCGCGGGGCCCATCGTGACGGCGAGATGCGTCAGTCGCATGTGCGCCCAGTCCACGCGAATATTTGCGGGATGCCGGAGGGCTGCCAAGAGTGCGAAGGCCATGGAGGCTTTCGCATTCGAAAAACAGCCTGAAGGCAATCAGCCGGCTGTCGCCAGCGCACACGGGGCACGCCATTGGAACCGTCTCCCGGAGTGAGAGGGAGTGAGGAGCGGTTGCCGATTGCCATCGCGTTTGAGGGCGGACCCAAAAAGGGGGAGGAAGAAGATGCCGCCGATGCGTGGCTCGTGGGTGTGGTCAACTGCCTGTTGCACCGATCCGCCAGCCGCCTCACGCACAAGCCTCTCGACCTCCCCATCGCTGACCCACGCGGCGAATTGGCCGACCTCGGCGACATGTTCCGGCCGCATACGGTCCAATGGGTGACGGAATGAAAATCACTTCACGCAGCGGAGTCGAATGATGGGCGGCATTGCAAAGAAGATTTTCCGAAGGTTCGCCAAGAACGCGGGCTCACTATCAACCAACGAGCCAAAAAGGCGGCGTGGCGAACTGCTGCCAGGAGGAATCCAGGATATTGAGACGCTTGTCAAGTCAGGGCTTGATCCACGCATTGGCAAAACTCTCGTCCTCTCGGATGGGGCTCTATGAAAATGTCAGGGCGAAGGATGGCGTCGTCGTATTGCGGGAGCTGATCACGGCTCGCGAGTTTTCGTGTCGTAGCACGTCGGGGTATCGGGGCAATCCTGGAGAGCTCTGGTATGTCCGGCTGCTTCCGCCCTTGATGTCCGAATACTCGAATGCCCACATCGTGTTCACGACGCCCTATGTCTTGATCGAATCCACGGCGAACGACTGGGTGCAGTTCATCAAACGAACGTTGCCGATGATGGAGGGGAGCAGCGACGTAGCCCGGCTCGACCGACTCTTCAAGTATGGTCCGACCACACACTTCTGGAACGATTTCGTCTTCCAGGGGTATCACCACCATCAGTTCGACGCGATATTCCTCGCCGGCATTCCTGATTTGAAGGACACGCTCCCTCACACGTGACGTGGCAATCGAGAGCGGAGCCGACGCGATGACGAGATGTTTTGTCACGACGGCCAAATTGGCCGATGCTCAATTCCAGCACCGAGTCAGGCCGTACTGATCGAACACGGCATCAGCACTGACGAGCAGCAGTTTCTCGATGATGGCCTGAGCCACCAGCAATCGGTCGAACGGGTCTTTGTGATGTGGCGGCAACGACTCGACGAACGTCGCATGTGCCAACTCAATCCCCAAGAGGTCAAAATTGTTGGTAGCCAACTCCCGAGGGAGGAACGTCGTCGCCGGTTCGCCGAGGTCGAGCTTCCTCAACCCGACTTTGATGCCAATCTCCCAGCAGGACGCCATGCTGACCAGCTTTTGGTTCGCTGGGGCTTCGATCAGCGCCTTGGCAGTCGGACTGAGTTGCGAATCGTTGTTGAAGAACCAAAGCAGAACATGGGTGTCCAGGAGAAGGTTCACTCCATGTACTCCTTGAACTCTTCGAGCGGTTTTTCAAAATCCGAGGCCATCCAGATTTTTCCCTTGGCGCTGCCTGCCTTGCAGGGCCACTGCTTCTTCGACTCGGTTCGGGAAAGTGTCGCCACCGGCTGGTCGTTCTCGGTAATGACCACCGCTTCACCGGGCGTCAAATGATGGATCAGGTTGGGCAACTGGGCCTGAGCTTCTTGAATCGTAAGCGTCGCCATCGTTTTGTCTCCTGAGAAGAGAATAGGACGGCAATTGGCACTTTCGCAACCGTGGGCGTGGCGACCATTCTGACCTGAACATAGCCGATCGGTGGAGGATGCCATCCTTTTGTCGTGGTAGCGCGTAGCAGAGGCGAACAGGCTTGCCATCACGGCCATCGACTACGGCGTCGAGAATCCGGCGACGGCCTCGGCCGGGCTTGCTGGTTGGCCCTTCGGCGGGTGGTAGACTCGGCGGGGTCATCCAGTGTCAGAAAACCTCGTCATGCCTCGGGAACCGTGATGTCACCGTCTGCTGCTCAACAGCCGCTCTCCGAGCAGCAGGCGGGATTTGCCGCCGAGGCCATTGGTGGCCTTACGAAGGCACTTCAAAACGTGCTCTTTGGGCAGGATGAGCTCATCTCGATGGTGGTCGTCGGCCTGCTCGCGCGAGGCCACATTCTTCTCGAAGGGCTTCCTGGGCTCGGCAAAACGGAGCTCGTCAAAGGGCTCTCGAAGGCGCTCGCCCTTTCGAGCAAGCGGGTGCAGTTCACGCCCGACCTCCTGCCTGGCGACATCACGGGAAACCCCGTTCTCGAAGAGGTGGATGGCCGTAGAAAATTCGTGTTTCAGCCGGGGCCGGTGTTTGCCAATATTTTATTGGCCGACGAGATCAATCGCGCGAGCCCCAAGACGCAGTCGGCAATGCTTGAGGCGATGCAAGAGCGTCGCGTGACCGTGATGGGCCAGACCCATCCGCTCCCCGCGCCATTCTTTGTCTTGGCCACGCAGAACCCGATCGAGCTCGAGGGCACGTATCCACTCCCCGAGGCCCAGCTCGACCGGTTTCTCTTCAAGCTCGACGTGAAGAGTAACGATGTGGCCACGCTCGAAAAGATCGTGCTCAACCGGGAGATCGGCGTGGAGCCGAACGTGTCGGCGGTGATGGACGCGGGAGCCCTCGACAAGCTGCTCGATCAGGTGCGACGTGTCTACATGCCGCCGACAGTGGCCAATTTTATTGCGAGGCTCGTGCAGGCGACGCATCCGGGTGAACCGCATGCGGCCGGTGTGAAGTTTGGGGCGTCGCCCCGCGCAGCCCTCGCGCTTGCTGCCGCGGCAAAAGCAAGGGCCCTCTGCGATCGACGAATCAACGCAGCCTATGAAGATGTGCGAGCGGTGGCCGCGCCGGTTCTGCGGCATCGTGTCGTGCTCGATTACGGCGCCAAACTCGAAGGGCTCACGACCGATGATCTCGTGTCACGGCTCTTGGAACGTGTGCCGGCACAAGACAAACCACTTCCATCGAGCCTCGCGGCGGCCAAGGTGTGACATGCGGCTTTGTGTTGCGGCCGTCATTGCCCTGGGCCTCGCTATGGTGTCAACGGCACATGCCGAGGTGGCGACGGTGCCGACCGATCCCGCAAGCGGGATCACTATTGAGGCGGAGGGCTGGACGGGGCTGAACTGGCCGAGGACGGGCCGTGACGTCGGGCTGATTCCAGTCACCGTCACGATCACCAACGGCAGTGACCGCGACCGCTCGTGGAGCATCCAGCCCGATCGGCGTTTTGGGAGCTGGCCGAGTATCACATCATCGACCAGGATCACGGTGCCCGCACGAGGCACCGCCAAGGCAACGCTCTTCATGGGAGGCGCAGCAAACGGGAGCCGATCCAATTTTCTGAGGATCGAGGGCTTCGGCGTGAATGGCGGGATCGATGTGGATTGCCGCACGGGCATTCAGGCAAGCGCGAGCGCCGGCCCAAACCTCCCCACCGGGATTTCGAGCGGGGTGGAGGCCGCACGGGGCAGACCTTTTGACGACTACCATCTCACGATCCATGCGATCGACATGGCCCGCGCTCCCGAAGACTGGCGCGGGTGGTCGTCGTTTCGCAACGTCATGCTGACGGAAGGGGAGTGGCGAGCCGCCGCGGGCAACCGTCGCAAGGCGATGCTCGACTGGGTGGCCACCGGTGGACGAGTCGGTGTGCTCGTAGCCGATCGCTCGGCCGAGCGGCTGACCGCCATCGGGTTTCCGGCCGCGGGGGCGGATGGAAGGCGTCGGGTAGGTGCAGGCGAAGTGGTGGCCGTGCCCTGGGATGGAACCACGCTTGTCGGCAAGGACGTCAAGGCGTTCATCGACGCGCATGAAAAACCGTTTCATGAATCCCTCGATGAGTACCACGGCACGAAAGCCGCCGGCCGTTGGGACTCTGGATTCCGGCGACTCGTCGATGTCTTTGGGGAACGCATGCTGCCGGTCGGCTGGATCCTCGGGTTCCTCACCGTCTTCGGGATCGTGGCGGGACCACTCAACGTCATGGTGCTTGCCGGAGCCGGTCGTCGCTCACGGATGTTCTGGACGACGCCGCTGATCTCACTTGCAGGGACGGCCTTTCTTCTGGGGCTCATGTTTCTCCGCGACGGTGTCGGTGGCGCGGGAGCCCGCCGTGTGCTCGGCCTCCTTGCACCCGAACACAACACGATGGCGGTCATCCAGGAACAGTTCAGCCGAACGGGTGTGCTCCTTGGGTCGTCGTTTCCGATCGAAGAGCTGTCATGGCTCGAACCCATTCTCGACACGGGTGGCTATCAGCGATTCGCCGAGGTGGATGGCCGAACGCGGCAGGGAGACTGGTTCAAGAGCCGTTCCGATCAAGGCTTTCTCGCGACGGCCGTGCGGCCATCGCGGGCCCGCATCGAGGTCGTAGGCGGAACCGATGCCTCGCCCCTGGCAGTGATTTCGAGTATCGACGTGCCACTCGAGAAGGTTTTTGTGATCGACGAAGACGGTCGCTACTGGCTCGCCGCCGACGTCGGAACAGGTGAACGCAAGCCGCTTCAGGCGAGCGACTCCGATGCGTACCAGCGATGGTTCGACACACTCGTGGCCGATGCGGGCCCCGTCCGCCGCCAGGCTCTCGAACGGCTGCGAAACATCCGCGGGCATGCCTATGCCACGAGCCCGCAAGCGGGCAAAGTCGCCGTGAAGACGCTCGGGTCGATCCGCTGGGTGGACGAACGAGCTGATTTTGCCGGGCCCTACACGAGGAGCCGGCCATGACCGCCGCAGCGACACCAGAACATGCCAATGGCGTGGCGGCCTCTCCGCTCGTCGAAGTCCGTGGCCTCAATCGTGTGTTCGATTCCGTTCACGCTGTTCAAGATCTTTCGTTCTCGATTCGACGTGGTGCAGTCGTCGGGTTCATCGGCGCCAACGGTGCGGGCAAGACGACGACCATGCGGATCATGGCGACGCTCGATCAGCCCACGTCGGGGGAGGTGATCGTCGATGGTCTCGATGTCGTCGAGGAACCGACTCGGGTTCGCAGGCTCGTGGGGTGGATGCCCGATGCGTTCGGTACGTACCCGAACATGACGGTCTTTGAGTATCTCGATTTTTTTGCGAGAGCCTACGGTTTTTCGAGAGTGCAGCGGCGAGCACGGGTTGTAGAGGTGATGGACTTTGCCGACCTCACGCCGCTCGCCGACCGCCAAATGGGAAAGCTCAGCAAGGGCATGGGGCAACGGCTCTGCTTCGGGCGGATGCTCATTCCCGACCCCGAGTTCATGATTCTTGATGAACCGGCTGCGGGGCTCGATCCGAAGGCGCGGCTCGAGTTCAAAAACCTCGTCCGCATCCTCGCGACCCGTGGCAAGACTCTCTTCATCTCGAGCCACATCCTGAGCGAGCTTGGGGAGATGTGCGATTCGCTCCTCTTTATCGACGGCGGCAAACTCGTCTTTCACGGCGATGCCGACGAGCTCAAGCATGGCCAGTCCATGAACGGTGAAGCGGCCATGATGGCGGTGCAGGTGACGATCGCAGGGGACATACAGCCCCTGCTCGAATGGGCCGAGACGAACCAGGGATGGCGTGTCGTCGAAGGGCGGCGGGACGGGGCGCGGCTCGCCTGCGAGGGAAGTGATCCGGCGTTTCTGGCCGATGGCCTGCGTCGGATCATGGCCGCGGGGATCACCGTCGTCGAGTTCCGCCGTGAGCAGCGGCGGCTCGAAGAGGCGTTCGTAGACATGGTCAAGGAACGGCGTTAGCACCGCCGCGACCACATGGCCACCGCGACGCTCGCACTGAGTCAGAGCACCGCACTGCCAGATGGCGGCTGGCGAGGCGACGACTTCCCGACGTGGCTCTCGCCGATGCTCGTTCGAGAGCTGCGGCAGGGTGTGCAGTCGGGCGTCTTCTTCTGGACGTTTGTCGTTTTCCAAGCTGTTCTCTACATCGTCTTCTCGACGCAGGTTCTTTCGTCGTCCAGCGATGCGAGGGGATCGACCGCTTTCTTCTGGCTCGCCACCACCGTTGCCGTCGCGGTGATCGTTCCGCTGCGGGGGCTCGGTGCGATCAGCAGTGAGCGAGTGGGCAACAACATCGACCTCCTCATGCTCACCCGCCAATCGGCCACGCGGGTCGTCCTCGGCAAGTGGATCGCGCTGATCGCACAGTCGGCGATCATTGCCGTGACGCTCTTGCCATACTGCGTCATCCGCTACTTCTTTGGTGGCGTGGATGTCGTCGCGGAGCTCGAAGCCGTCGGCTGGATTCTCGCCGTCGCCGCGGTCGTGGCTGCCGCGGCGATTGCCGTCTCGACACTTCCCTTCGGCGGCATCGGTGGCGGCATTCTGGCGGCGTGCTTCCAGGCCTCCGGTTTTCTTCTTTTTGAAGATGAATTCGTGAGCGGGCTTTGGTGGCTCGCGCCGGCTTCAAAACTTGGCATCCTTGTCTCGCTTGCCGTCTACACGATTGCCTTTCTCGAGTTTGCCGCCGCGAGGATCGCACCGGATGCCGAAAATCATGCGGCCCGCAAACGATTGTTTGCGATCACCCTCGCAGCAGCATGGGCCATCGCCGGATGGGTGGGCGACGTGTCAGCAGCCGAGGCAACGTTTGCCGTCACGGCACCGCTGCTGCTCTGTTACGCGGTCGGTGCGATGCTCGACCGCCCCAGCCGCGTCCGGGCGTTGTTTCTGCCGTTTCGCCGTGCGGGCGTCGTGGGCCGAGTGGCCGCGATGGTGCTCGTGCCCGGATGGGCCTCGGGCCTCGTGTTCCTCGCGGTGATCATCGCGGCTTGTGCCACGGGCGTGGCGACGTACTTCACGCATGCAAGCAGACTTGATGAAGCACCGGTAGCCGCCGCCTTCGCGAGCCTTGTCGTGGCGGCCATCGTGTTTCCGCTCCCGGTGACGATGCGGCTCCCGCGGCAGACACATCCGATGCTTGTCTACTTTCTCATACATCTTTTTTGCTTTTGTGCGTTTGCGTTTGCCAACGCGTTCAAGGGGGACGCCATATCGTGGGGGGATTACGACACCGGCCAATGGGTGACGATGCCGCTTCCGATCGGCGCCTTGTGCAGCCTGTTTGCTGCGGGCGGAACGGCGTCGCAGGTGAAGCTCGAGGGCATCCTGGCCAGTTACACGCTCGCCGGCCTGGCTGTCATCGGCGTCGTTCTCGCCGTCGTCGCGCGGCCGTGGCTCCGCGAACTGGCGGCGGTGGGGAGGTTCATCCGCGATGACGATCATCGAGGATTGCATCGCGGAGCCGATGCGTCAGCGGTTCGTCGCGAGGCAGCCGTCCGGCCGTGGAGTTGGCGAGGTGACGATTTCCCAACGTGGCTGCCGCCGATGCTCGTTCGTGAACTGCGGCAGGGGGTGCAATCGGGCGTCTTCGCGTGGACGTTCATCGCGATTCAGGCGACGATGTTTCTCCTGACAGCCTGGGCCGTGGGGGCATTTGATCCAAACGGACGCACCGGCAACTCAGAAGGCGTCACCCGGCTGTTCTGGCTGGCGATCGGTGTGACGATCGTCGGTGTGATTCCCCTGCGCGGTCTTACGGCGGTCAGCGGCGAGCGGGTTGGAAACAACCTCGACCTCGTACGGCTCTCCAGGATGTCGGCCACGCAGATCATCCTGGGAAAATGGTTCGCGATCATCGGGCAGGGGGTGCTTGTCGCCACCGCGATCCTGCCCTACCTCGTCGTCCGGTATTTCTTGGGTGGCGTGAACATCGTCGCCGATCTCCAGGTCTTTGGGTGGCTTGCCGTGGCGTCGCTCGCGGTCGCTTCGGCGGCACTCGCCCTTTCCACGTGGTCCGTGCTGATGCGGTGCGTGATCGTGGCAGCGGTGTTTTTTGGCGTCATGCCGATGATGAACATGCTCGGCTATTTTTTAGACGAGGGGTACTTTTTCGGCGGGAGCCGTTCGACAGGAGAGGTGTGGCTCGCGTGGGTCGGAATTGGGGCGATCGCGCTCTATACCGTGGCGTTCCTCGAATATGCCGCTGCCAGGATTGCCCCACCAGCGGAGAACCATGCACTCCGAAAGCGGCTCCTGGCTCTTGGAATCGCCGTCACATGGGCGGTCCTAGGCGCTACCGGTATCGATGAAGTGTTCCTGGCGACGGTCTTCGTCACGATGCCTCTCCTTCTCACTCTCGGAATCGAGGCGCTCCTCGAAGAGCCGAGAACCATCGTAGCGCTCTACCGGCCATTCAGAAGGCGCGGCATCATCGGCCGATGGGCTGCGATGGTGTTCACGCCCGGCTGGGCGACGGGAATACCCTTCATCCTTCTCGCTTCCGCGGTGTGCATGACGGGATGGTTTGTGTTTCTCTTTAGTCTGAGAGTCATCGACACAGACCCTATCGAGATGTGCTTGGTGGCCATGACGATCGGTTGCCTCGTCGTTGCCACCTTGTTGTTTCCACTTCCGTTCCTCGTGTGGTTTCCCAGGGCAAGGCCACGGCTCCTGCTCTATGCCCTCGTTCAATTCGCGTGTTTCATGGTGTTCATCTACCTCGCCTCGACTTCATACTCAGCGATGCACGACTCATCGGCCGCGTGGCTCCTCACACTTCCCTTTCCCGCTGCCTCGCTTCCCGCCTATTTGCGGCTTGGCAGTTCGAGCGGGTTTCTTCCCATGTCCGTTGTGTACTGCGTGGCCGCCGTGGGAACGACAGCGGTCGTACTCTCGAGCGTGCGGACTCCTTGGCTGCGAGAATACGTGAGCACTATGAAGGCAGTGCGACGAGGAGGGCGACATGCCGCTTCGTGACATCCACGCACGCGCGAAGGCTGCCGCCGCCGTCGCACGGCTGCCGTTGCGAAGTGGTCAATGGGCGGGAACAGCCGGCAATGTGCTTGGCCGCGGCAGTGGCAGTTCGATCGATTTTCAGGATCATCGTCAGTATGTGCCGGGCGACGATCCACGGCACATCAACTGGCAGGCCTACGCCCGCACGGGCCACTACACGATGAAGCTCTACCGCGAAGAGGTCACGCCCCGAATTGACCTCGTCTACGACATGAGCGGCTCGATGTTTCTGGATCCTGCGAAGGCGATGCGGGCCTGGGAGATTTTTTACTTTTGCCTCGAAAGTGGTCTACGACTTGGCGGGCACCTGAAGCTCACCGTGCTTGGCCGTGCCGTTGGCGAGGTGCCGGAGGAAGTGCCGGTGGAGATGGCAGTGGCCGATGGCTGGCAGGAGACGGTTGTCTCGACAGCACGAACGGGACGATCCACGGCGGCCGGCGAGCCCGCGGGCCTGGCCGACCAGCTTGATCGCGTGTCCCTACGTGCCGGATCGCTTCGCGTTCTCGTCAGCGACCTGCTTGACGAGTCGCCACCGAGCCGTGTGACAGCAAGGCTTTCCGAGTCGCGAAGCCGCGGGATCGTGATCGCCCCTTTTGCCGCGAGCGAGCGCGAGCCCGACTGGGATGGCAACATCGATTTTGAAGACGCAGAGCGGGCGACGCGGTCTCGCCAGCGTGTCGATTCAGGCATGCTCGAACGCTACCGTCAGGCGTACGGACGGCATTTTGCCATCTGGCGAGAAGAGTGTTCCCGGCGAGGTCTCGGGTTTGCGCGGGTCGGCGACGCCGGTGACCTGCTCACTGCATTCCGCGGCGAAGCCGTGCCCTTCGGTGTCATCGACATGTGACATTATTGAGCTTTGAAAAGTCCACTCATGTCGTCCCTTCGCTACGCTCCGGGTTTTTCTGGCCCTCACCCATGAATCCAATATTCAAACCTGAATAGGAGGCGAGGGGAGCGATGATTCCGAGCCTCTTCTTCGCGAATCCCTGGGGGTTGGCCGCGCTTGCGGCGGTGCCCGCGCTCGTCGCGATTCACTTCCTTCAGGAGCGTTCGCGTCGGGTGCGGACGGCTACGCTGTTCCTCCTCGAACGGGCGGCGCCGCTTCCTACAGGCGGCATGCGGCTCGAAAAGTTTCGTAACTCGCTTCCATTCTGGATGCAACTCCTGGCGATCCTGGCTCTCACGTGGCTCCTTGCCGATCCCCGATGGGTGCGGAGCGATTCACGGCAGACGGTCGTCGTCGTACTCGACAGCTCGGCCTCGATGGAGGCTTTTCGTGTGCCCACGGTGAATCTGATCGCGAAGCGGCTTTCATCGTGGGACGCCCTCGCGTCTCGAACCGACTGGCATCTTCTCGAAACGGGGCCGGGCCGTCCGCCGCTCTACGCCGGACGAAGTCTGACCGAGCTGCTCGACGCCGCCAAGGGTTGGCGACCAGTCCTTGGCACGCATGATTTCAGTGCGTCGCTCGCGATCGCCACGGCGCTCGTCCCTGGGGATGCTGGCGTCGTCATCCTCGTGACCGATCGACCGACGCCGCTGCCGGGGGGCGTGGCGGTGCTCTCCGCCGGTGAGCCCTTCGAGAATGTCGGTTTCTCTGGCGGCGATGTGGATCGCGCCGATGAACATTTTGTGTGGCGAGCGCTTGTCACGAATCATGGTGACACTCCGCAGGAGCGGGAGTTTTCTGCCGGCATTGTGAGCGACACTGGAACCCCCGTGATTCCCGGGCAGTCAAAACCGATTCGTCTCGAACCCCGGCAGAGTCGCACGATCGAAGGACCGTGGCCTGAGGGAGCGAAGCGGGTTGTGCTGGCACTGTCGGAAGACCGTTTCGGTCTCGATGACGCGTTGCCACTCGTGCGACCCGTGCCGCGGATCGTGAGGGTGGCCATCACGATCCGTGGGCCAACGGCAGACCTCCTGGGGCGGATGGTAAGAGCGACTGACGGTGTTGAAATCGTCACCGATCCGGCAACGGCCGACCTTATCATCAGTTGGCTCGATCCGTCAGCCGACACCGATGGGATTCAGGTTGCCGTCACCGACGACGACCCTGCCGGTGACGAGGCTGGCGACACCCCCGTCATCCCGTCACTTGGCGACGGGATCACCCAAACCAGAAATGCCGGCCGAATCGATGAACGAACGCCATCGCGGCAGCCTGCCGCGTATGACCCAGCGTGGGTCACCGCCGAGGATCATCCGCTGGTGCGTGACCTCGGCTGGGGCGGCCTCATGTCGGGCCCAGTGGGGGATGTTACTCCCACACCTGTTGATGAGCCGTTGCTCTGGAAAAGTGGCCGACCGCTCGCCTTGGTGCGATCAAAGACGCTCCCAGGAGGCCGTCGCGTGCAGCACCTCGTCATGAACTTTGACGTTGCCGGATCGACCGCGGCTCGCTCGCCTGGGGTCGTCGTACTCGTGCAGCGGTTCATTGATCGAATCCGTGCAAAGATCGAGCGACCGTGGGCTGACAATTTTGAGACAGGGCAATCAATCGATATGCCGCCTGGCCTCGCTGGCAGCACTGCGGGCCGCGGCATGATGACGGTGGCAAACATTGATGGCGACCTGTCTCCCGCACCATCACCGTTTCGTGGAAGGGCTCCGTGGGGGCCGGGCTTCTTCACCGTGTCAGCCTCCGGCGAGCCCTCATCAAGCACACCAGTCGTGACGGGTGCCACTCACTTCGCCGACTCCCGCGAGAGTGATTTTCGCAAGGCGGCTCCGGCAGACACACTAGAAGCCATCCGCATGGAGCAAGCGATCAAACAGTCCATTGAAGATCCGTGGGCGCCCCTGTGGCTCGGTATCGCCATCGGTGCTCTTCTGGTCGCGTGGGTCTGGCGCACGGCGAACGCTCGGGTGGCCGACAGCGATTTCGCACTGCATCCAGTTGTGTGATCGAGGACGTTTTCATGCTGTCGCTTTCAGAAATCCGATTCATCGCGCCGCAGTGGTTTTTGCTGATCCCGGCGCTGGCGGTTGCCGGATGGTACTGGCGAGGATTGCACCTGGAGCGGCCGCTTCGAGCAGTGTGTCTTCTGCTTGCAGTGCTGCTGCTTGCCGAGCCGCGGGTGCGACAGCAGAGCGACGGGCTCGATCTCTGGGTGCTTGTCGATCAGTCCGACTCGTGCCAGGAGGATCTCGCACCACGGCTCGCCGAGATGGAAACGATTCTGGAGAAGTCGCGTGGCTCGGATGACCGGGTCGTGTATGTCGATTTCGCTGACGAGGTGGTGACACGGGGTGCCCTCCTGACCGCAGGCCCGTCGGCCACGGAGTATTCGGGGCGACGCTCGGCGACTCGGCTGGCCTCCGCAATCTCGTATGCCCTCGCGCAGATGCCGGCTGATCGTGCCGCGAGAATCCTTGCGATCACGGACGGCTTCTCGACGGAGCCGCTTGATCGCGTCAGCGAAAAGCTCGTGGAGAAGGGCGTCGGCCTCGATCTGCGGCTACCACCACGGTCCGACGCTGAGGATTTTTCGGTGGCTGCCTTCCGTATGCCGCGGCGGGTGCAGGCCCGCGAGGGACTCTTGGCAGAAGTTGTCGTGCAGGGAGGCAGCGACGCCACGGTGCCGCTCGAAATCCTTCGTGATGGCAAGCCGATCGGTACCAGAAGCGTTGAGGTGCGCGGTGGAAGGGGTCGTGTGCGGTTCACCGACCGCCTCGCAAGGTCTGGGGCACATCGCTACACCGTTCGCATCCTTCCCGACCGCGATGCGATCGAGGGCAACAACACGGCCGAGCAATGGGTCGAGGTGCAGGGAGCGGGACGGATCGTGCTTGTGACCGCGTATGACGATCCACCGCTCGCGGCGGCTCTTCGAGGGCAGGGGCTCGAGGTCGATGTTGTAAGCGATCTCGCCACGACCCATGTGGGCCTCTTATCGGGAGCGAAGGCAGTGATCCTGGACAACGTCCCGGCCTACGCGCTCGACCCGGGCTTCATGAAGGGAATCGAGTTTTTCGTGAGAGACCAGGGGGGCGGTCTGGCGATGGTCGGTGGAAAGTTTTCGTTTGCGTCGGGGGGATGGTTTGGGTCGTCAGTCGAACCGCTGTTGCCGGTGAGCATGGAGCTCAAACAGGAACACCGAAAGCTCGCTGTGGTGATGGCGATCGTGATGGATCGCTCGGGCAGCATGGCGATGACAGCCCCGGGAACGAACCAGACGAAAATGGCGCTCGCCGACGAGGGAGCGGCACGGGCCATCGAACTGCTCGGTGACAACGATCTCGTCGTACTCATCCCGGTTGATAGCGCGGCCCACCCGCTTTCGGATGCGCCGGTGGCCGTCGGGCCAAACCGCGCGAAACTCGTGGCTGCGGCCCGCAGCGTGGCGAGCGAAGGGGGTGGCATCTTCTGTTACACGGGGCTTCTCAAGGCCTGGGAGATGCTCAAGAAGACGCCGGTGGGCCAGCGGCACGTGATTCTCTTTGCCGATGCAGCCGATGCCGAAGAGCCCGGCGACTACAAGGATCTCCTCGCTGAGATGATGAAAGAAAAATGCACGGTGAGCGTGATCGGGCTTGGCAGCGAAGATGACTGCGATGCCGACTTTCTGAAGGACATCGCGAAGCGGGGCGGCGGCCGGATTTTTTTCAATGCCGACGCGAAGGAGCTCCCCGCGCTCTTTGAGATGGAAACGGCCACGATCGCCCGGTCGGCCTTTCTGGATGAGCCCGTGGCCGTGAAGGGAACGCCCGGGTGGGCCGAAATCGCGGCGACCCCGATCGACTGGCTTCCGCAGGTGGATGGCTACAACCTCACCTACCTCAAGCCAAATGCTTCGCAGGCGGCCGTGTCGGGCGATGAGTATGCCGCACCGCTCGTTGCCTTCTGGCGACGGGGCACTGGACGAGTTGCGACCGTCATGTTTCCGCTCGGCGGCGACTCCTCCGAGTTGACCCGCACATGGGACGGCTACGGCGGCATGGTGCAGAGTCTCACCCGGTGGCTTGCCGGCCCCCCGCTCCCTCCGGGTGTGGGCATGCAGAGTCGTGTCGATGGCACGCAGGTGCGGCTTGATCTTTTCTACGACCAGTCGTGGGCAGACCGCGTGGCGAGTGATCCGCCGGAGTTGACCGTGTCGGGAGGGCAGGGGGGCGCGGCTACGATGGTCCCGTGGGAGCGGCTTGCCCCTGGGCACTTCTCGGCCTCGGTTGATGCCGCCGACGTGGAATACGTCCGCGGAGCGATCCGACTTGGAGACACGGCCCTCGCCGTGGGCCCGATCAATGTCGCGTCGAATCCCGAGTGGAGCTTTGACAGGGCTCGCGTGGAAGAGCTCCGCGCCGTCAGTAGTCGTTCAGGTGGCGTCGAGCGGGTCGATCTGTCGGACGTATGGAAAGCCCCGCGGCCAACCGCCTGGCGAGGGATCCGCGGCTGGCTTCTGCCACTGTTTCTCGTCACAATCCTGCTTGAGGCGCTCGCCACCCAAGTCGGCTGGGCCTGGCCGCGGCCCAAATGACATTTTCAAGGAGCTTCTTATGAACGCATTGCTTCGCGTCCTTCTCATGCCGTGCCTCATTGGCGCGGCCAGCTTCGTCCGCGGAGATACGGTGCCCGACCAGGCCGATGTGGCCACCGTGCGAAAGCATGTCGCAGCGCTCAGGGCACCGAAGACCACGAAGGAACGGCTCGGGGAGACGGTAGCTGTCCTCGCGGCGATCAAGCCTGAGGGAGCCTCGGCGCTCGATGACTATGTCACGCGAGAAGTACGTCGGCTTACGGCCGTGGTTGATGCCCGCCCGAAGACCGAACAGATCGATGGCGAAATTGACAAGCTTCGCGAGACGCTCTTGAAGCTGCGCAAAGACGCCGATCTTTCGAAGGAACAGTTGAAGGAAGAAGGGCTTCCGGCGCTCGAATCGCTCACCACCGCGTGGAGCAAGCGGGAGACAGCCCTGGCACCGTGGCGAAAGCAGAAGCAGATCGCCCTCGGGCAGGCCGAGCGGCTGTCGGCCGTGGTGTCGGCGTGGCAGGCCGCTGATAGCGGCGCGGTTGTCGGGGATCACGTCAGCGCTGCCAACAAGCTGATGATGAACTTGGCCCTCGAGGATCCTGAAGTAGCCAAAGTGTTGGCGGAGAATGAGCGGATCGCTTCCGGGCTGTCGGCGGACATCGTCGCAGGCATGACCGCGGTCAACGCGATTCGAATTCCCTGCGGCCTTCACCCGCGGCTCTTCGATCCGAAGCTCTGCGAGGCCGCGGCAATGCACTCACGCGACATGGAAACAAACGACTTCTTCGCGCACGAGTCGCCGCTGCCTGGCAAGAAAAAGTTCACGGACCGGGCGAAGCTCGCTGGCACGAATGCATCCGGTGAGAACATCCATATGGGATCGGCCGCACCACAGGGTGCCATCAAGGGCTGGTTCTTGAGTCCTGGCCACCACAAGAACATGCTCACAACGGACTTTGTCCGCCAGGGCCTCGGCCGCTCCGGCACGTACTGGACGCAGCTCTTCGGACGGTAGCGAGCGGCTATGCCGGTGGCAGAGCGTAGTCGTCGAGGAGTGTCTCGATGCGGTTGCAGACGTCGGTCATTTCGTCCGCGTCGGGCAGGAGCGTGACGCGGAAGTGATCCCGGTAGGGCACATTAAAGCTCGAGCCGGGGGCGACGAGCACGTGCTTCCGCTCAAGGAGATCGAGGGCGAAGGCCTGGTCATCGAAGGCTTCGAGGCCGCCGGGTAAGCGATGGGCATGGACCCGCACAAAGCCGTACATCGAGCCCATCGGGGGTGGCTCGAGCGAGAGCCAGCGACTCTTGGTCATGGCATCGAGGAGCGCGGCACGCGTTGCATAGAGGCGGCCGCCGGGGCGAGTCAGCTCGAAGATCGATTGATGGCCACCGAGCGCTGTCTGCACAGCGAACTGACCGGGGACGTTCGAACAGAGGCGGAGCGACGCCAGCAGGTCGAGGGCGTGAATGTAGTCGCGGGCATGCTCCCGCTCGCCTGAGAAAACGAGCCAGCCGACTCGTAGGCCGCAGGCTCGGTAGACCTTGCTGAGCCCCGAGAAGGTCAGGCAGAGCGCCCGTGGCGCGAGTGTGGCCAGAGGCACGAACTCGGCGTCTTCGTAGAGCATCTCGTCGTAGATCTCGTCGGCGCACAGGACGAGGTGCCGTCGGTCGGCGATGCCGGCCAATGCCGTGAGAACCTCGCGGGGGTAGACGGCACCCGTGGGGTTATTGGGATTGATGACGACGATCGCCCGAGTCTTATCGGTGACGAGCCGCTCGACTTCCTCGGGATCGGGCACATACCCTCGCTCGGGCCGGCAGGGATAGTGAATAGCCGTCGCGCCGTGGATCACGACACTTGCCGTCCAGAGCGGGTAGTCGGGGCTCGGCACGAGCACTTCGTCACCGGGATTCAGAAGCGCCCGCATCGCGAGCATGATGAGCTCGGAGACGCCGTTGCCAATGAAGACGTCATCAGCGGTGACATCCATGATGCCGCGATTCTGCTGCTGCATCACCACTGCCTCGCGGGCCTGAAAGATTCCCTTCTGGTGCGAGTAGGGATCGGCCTGGTGGAGGTTCTCGACGATCGCCACCCGCATCGAAGACGGCATCCGGAACCCGAAGGCGCCTGGGTTGCCGATATTGAGCTTGATGATGTCATGCCCCTCGCGTTCGAGCTGCTCGGCCCGGCGGGCAAGCGCTCCACGAATCTCGTACTTGACGTCGTGGAGATGTACGGAAGCGCGAAGAGGAGGAAGGCTCATACGTTTGGTCTGCCGGTACGGGAGCCCTCAAGTGTAGATCAGGTCGAACAGCAGCGGCTGGTTGTACCGGCTATTCCGGTCGCGCCGAGGCTTCCTTGAGAAGCGTTACGATCGCGGCGGCCATGTCCGATTCGTCCTGGGGGCGGTAGCCGATCCACACGCGACGTACCGTGGCGTCGGGGCCGATGAGATACGTCGCCGGGATGGCCCTCATCCCGAGGTTCGTGGACAGAACGTCCGCGCTGACCGGGTCGCCGAAGACGTACGCCGAGATCGAAAGCCGATCCCGAAGGAGAAACTCTCCGGCCTCAGCGGCAAGGTCCGCCGGTCCTTCGCCGACGCTCCCCGACGTGCATACGGCCACGAGTTGAAAGCGTCGATCACTGGCGAGGGCGGTTGACATACGGGCAAGGCCCGGCAGTTCGTGTCGGCATGGCCCGCACCACGTGGCCCAGAAATTGAGGAGTGTCACGCGGCCTTCGAGCATGAGCGGGGCCGCTGACAGGTTTGCGATTGGGACGACCGGGAGTGGCGAGAGCTTCACACCGACTGCTAGATGGCGTGGCGGTTCAGCACAGCCGATCACTGCAACACCTGGCATGCAGGCAATGAGGGTGAGCGCCCAGCGACGTGGAAAGGAGGGTATCATCGATTTGAAGGTGGCTTGCAGGGTTACGTGGACGTGTGGGCGAAGACTCCGACACCCGATCAAGGAGCTCTCAGTGTACGAGGTCGAACAAAAGTTTCGCGTTACCGACCACGCCGCCATCGAGGCGAGGCTGGTGGCCTTGGCCGCCCGGTTTCGTGAGCCGGTCGAGCAGGTGGACCGCTACTTTGCCCATCCATGCCGGGATTTCGCTCGCACCGACGAGGCCCTGCGACTCCGTCGGGTCGGCGACGAGGTGGCCGTTACGTGGAAAGGACCGCGGATCGATTCCTCAACAAAGACTCGTCGCGAGCTTGAACTTGGGCTCGCGGAAGTGCCGCCGCTGCCTGGAGGTCCTGGCGGCGGGCAGGCCATTCTCGATCGCTGGACGGAACTGCTCGAGGCTCTCGGCTTTCGGCGAGTACGGGATGTCGCCAAACGACGACGGTCTGCACGCGTGCCCTGGCAGGGAACCGAGGTCGAAGTGGCCCTCGACACGGTCGATGGATTGGGCGACTTTGTGGAGCTCGAGCTCCAGGCCTCGCAGGGAGAGGTACCCCAGGCGATTGCGTGTCTCGAATCACTGGCCCGCGAGTTGGGTTGCGAGGGATCGGAACGGCGAAGCTATTTGGAGCTTCATATCTCGGCAGGGCGGTAGAAGGCGTTTTGGCATTGATGACCGGCATGAAAGCCGTGTCGCCGGCCGCGTATATCGACGACCGGAATGTTTTCCAATTTGTCGTGCGGATGACTGGCATCAGAGCCCCTCGCGCCAGCGTGGGGACGGCGGGTCATTGGGCGAGCCCGTTCATGATGGGCAACGGGCGGTGGTCTTCAACCCGCAGTCCCCCGGCTCGCGCCCGGGGGCTTCTATGTCCGTTGCTACGTGGCACGCCGAAAGCGCGATCTCAGGATCGCTCTGCGTTACCTCATTGGCCCATGGCACGTCAGCGGCCGAAGAGGATGCAGACGGGTGAGGGGACAGGGACGGTCTGGCCGGTGAATGTGAGTTTTCCAGTAGCCTCGTCGATCGCGAAGACGGTCACGGTGTCTGACGCCTGACCGGCAGCAAGCAAAAACTTTCCACCCGGGGCAATTGCAAAATGCCTCGGCGTCGCGGCCCGCGTCGGTTCGACACCGAGGAAGGTGAGGCGGCCGGTCTTCGCGTCGATGCGATACATCGCGATCGAGTCATGGCCACGTGTGCTCGCGTAGAGGAACCGCCCCGACGGATGGACGGCGATCTCCGCGCAGGTGAAACCCTGGCGGTTGGTGACGTCTTCTGGCAGCGTCGAAAGCGTTTCGATTTCCGTGAGCGTGCCGGCCTCTGCGTCGTACGTGAACCCCGTCACCGTCATCGCAAGCTCATTCACACACCACGCGAACTGGCCGGAGGGATGCATCGCAAAATGCCGCGGCCCCGATCCGGCGGCAAGCGTCGCGTGGCCGTGCGGAGTGAGCGTTGCCCGCTCGGTGTCGAGCCGGTAGATGAGTAACTGGTCGAGGCCTAGGTCGCACACAAATGCAAAACGGCCGTCTGGTGCGATATCGACTGAGTGGGCATGAGGCTTCTCTTGCCGCTTCGGGTCGATACCTGGCTTGCTCTCGCGATCGTCCGCGTGCTGGACAAACCCGCCAGGTGTGCCCTTCACGACGGGCTCGAGGCTGCCATCATCGGCGAGCCCGAGGCAGATGACGCTTCCGCCACCGTAGTTCGCTGCGAGGACGACCGTGCCTTCCGAGTCGATGCAGACATGGCACGGGCCTTTGCCGCCCGTCGGCACCGGTCCACCGGTCGGAGGATTGCCCAGACGGCCAAGCATCCCGCTGTCGGTATCGATCCGGAATGCGGCGACCGCACCGATGGGCTCTCCTGTTAAGTCGTCGGTACACACGGCATAGAGCCGCGGCTGCGTCGGGTGCATGGCGAGAAACGACGGGCTCTTGATCTCGGCGGCAACTCCCGGCGGCGAAAGCACGCCGCTCGCACGGTCAAAGCGAGCAACATAGATGCCTCGCGACTCTGGTCCCTCCTTGTTGGCACCGGTGTAGGTTCCAAACCACACGAGATCACCCCCGACCGGCTCGGCAGCGAATATCGGGTCGGTCATGGCGACGAGTGCCACGAAGGTGATGGGGAACCAGCGACTGACGTCGAGAGGCATCAAAGTCTCCGCATGAGGCCATGTTTGGGAGTGAAGCGTGCCGTGGGCTAGGATACTGGGTATTGGTCTTGGTCCCGCATTTCTCCCGAGGAGCCCATCATGAAAACCGTGACGTGTGCATCATTCTGCTTTGCCCTGCTCACTGCCGTCGCATTCGCGGCCGCGTCCAAGACGGAACCCCTTTGCCCCGTGTCGGGCGACGCCTGCGACCCGGACACGACCGTGTCTTTCGAGGGAGGGAACGTCTGTTTCTGCTGTGAAAAGTGTGTCAAGGCTTTCGAGGCCGACTCGGCCAAGTTTACGGCCAAGGCTCGTCAGCAACTGGCGGCGACTGGCCAGTTCAAACAGACCGGTTGCCCCTTGAGTGGCGGGAAAGTGAAGGCCGGAACTGAGCTTACCGTGGGGGGCGTCGATGTCGGCTTCTGCTGCAACAACTGTAAGGGAAAGGTGGCCAAGGCTGGTCCCGACGAGCAGGTCACGATGGTCTTTGGTAGCGGCAAGGGTTTTGCCCTGGCGAAATGACCGCCTCGTGCGGCCCAGAACTGGTCTAGGGCGCTCGAGCCGGTCGTGAAATACTCCTCGTGGATGGCCTTTCCCATCCACGAGGAGCTCTGTGTGATGCGTGTCTTTCTGTCAGCCGGCGAGCCTTCGGGCGATCACCACGCGGCGCTCCTCGTGCGCGAGCTCCGCGCGAAGATGCCCGATGTCGAGTGCGTGGGGTTTGGTGGCCCCGGCATGGAGGCCGCGGGCTGCCTGCTCGTGGCCGACATGACGCGGCTGGCGGTGATGTGGTTCCTCCGGGTGGCCTTCTCGCTCCACCGCTTCATTGATCTGGCTCGCCGGGCCGAACGGAATTTTCTCGATGCCAGGCCGGATGTCTGTGTGCTCGTCGATTTCCCAGGGTTCCATTGGTGGCTCGCCTGGCGTGCCAAGCGGCACGGAATTCCCGTGGTCTTCTACTGCCCGCCGCAGATCTGGGCCTGGGCGAGCTGGCGAATCAACAAGATGCGACGGCTGGTCGATCATGTCCTCTCAGCTCTTCCTTTTGAACACGAGTGGTTTTTGGCCCAGGGCATGACGAGCACGTACGTCGGTCACCCCTTCTTCGATGAACACGAAGCGGAGCGGGGCGGTGTGGAGGCACACCAGGAAGAAGCACCGCTCATCGTCCTGTTACCCGGTTCGCGTGGTCAGGAGATCGAAGCGAACCTCGGAAGCATTCTGCGTGCGGCAGGGATCGTGCGCCGCCGAGCGCCTGATACACGGCTTGCAGTTGCCGCACTCCACGATCGGCATGCCGCGAAAGTTCGCGAAACAATTCAAGCGAGCGATGAGGCCCGTGGCTTGGGTATCACCGTCGAGGCGGGGAAGGCGCGGGAGCTGATTGGTCGAGCCACCGCTGCGATCGCCGTGAGCGGGTCGGTGTCACTGGAACTGCTCGCCGCGGGAGTGCCGACCGTAATCGTCTACCGGATTGGTGGCTTTGCATACGTGGTCCAAAGTTTCTTTCGCCATGTGAAGTTCATCACGCTGGTCAATCTCCTGGCCTGTCGCGAACCGATCGGGCCGCTGCGGCCGGTCATCATGCCACCGAAGGGCGTCCCGCCAGCCGATCCGGAGGCGGTGTTTCCCGAGTATCTGGCGGTGAATGATCCGGCTGATCGGGCAGCAGCGCACGTGATCGAGTGGCTTGAGAATCCGGCGGCCCTCGCACGGGCGCGAGCCAGGATCGAGACCGTCGCAGCTCGCGTTGCCGTCCCCGGATCGGCGGCCCGAGCGGCAGAGGCGGTGCTTGCGATCGCGCGGACGTGTGATGCAGCGACAGTGACCGCCGGCAGGTTTTCGCGAGCCGCCTGACTGAATCCTGTATCCTGACTGCCCGTGGAAAAGCCATCCATGGCCTTTTCCACCGATGGCCAACCGATGGCAAAGCCAAGGTTTGCCATGGTCGGCGACCGCCGCATCGTGCGGCAGTCGATATGTTCTCAGTCGGCTCCCCAAATCATGTTGCTTGCCGAGCCTCAGCCGACACCTGCCGACTGGCAGTTTGAAATTGCCGGGATTCCCGTACGGATCTCGGCCTGGTTTTGGCTCGGCGCGGCCCTCCTCGGCTGGGGCATCTGCCAGGCTTTTGCCCGCGGCGATCAACGGTCGTTGATCGGCTATCTCATCATGTGGGCGGTTGTCGTGCTCGTGTCGATTCTCGTTCACGAGATGGGTCATGCCTTGGCCTTTCGATACTTCGGTCAGGGTTCCCACATTGTCATCTACCACTTCGGCGGCCTGGCGATTCCTGACACCTGGGGCCGCCGTGCAACCCTGAGGCCTTTTCAGCGGCTGCTCGTTTCGGCGGCTGGGCCCGTGGCGCAGCTCGTCCTTGCAGTTCTGGTCGTCGCGGGGCTCAAAGCTGGCGGCTGGCGTGTGCCGTTGCCCATACCTGGGCTCAGTCACGCCCTCCACCTCGATAGCGGCCGACCGTTCGAGTCGGTAATGCTTTTTGCCTTCTTTTATTTCATGCTTTTCGTGAACATCTTCTGGCCGATTCTGAACCTGTTGCCCGTGCCGCCGCTCGACGGCGGGCAGATTGTGCGAGAAGGCATGCTCGCGATGGGTGTGGCCGATGCTCACAAGATCGCAGGACTCATCGGAGTGGCCACCGGGGCACTGGTCGCGTACTGGGCCTACACGAATGACCAGCCCTTCCTTGCCATCATGTTTGCGCTCCTGGCCGCTTCCTGCTGGCAGAGCCTCTCGAGCGGCCCCCGCTGGCGGTGAGGCATTACGCGAAGATCGAGTCGACGGACTTTCCTTTGCCGTCTTCGGTGGCGTAGAAGGGGCGGTTCTCGATGTCGAATACCGTTCTTGGGCTGATGCCCATGGCGGTGAAGAGCGTCGCGTGGAAATCGGTCACGGTGACGGGGTTCTCGACGGCGATGCAGGGCCGCTCGTCGGCGGTCTTGCCGTACACAAAGCCACGCTTCATGCCGCCGCCGAAAAGCACCACCGTCGAGCCACCTGTGAAGTGACGATGCTGGCCGTAGTGCTCGGGCTTCTGGAGGAAGTCCTTTGGTGACTTGGCCTGATCATTGGCCGTGGAGCCCGGCTGGCCCTCGGTGATCATGTCGCGGCTAAACTCACTCGCAATCACGACGAGTGTGCGGTCGAGCAGACTGCGTTCTTCGAGGTCGCGGATGAGCGTGGCAATTGGACGATCGATCTCCTCATGGAGCTTGATCATCCGCTCGTGGCCCCGCTCATGGGTATCCCAGTGGACGAATGGGATATACTCCGTCGTCACCTCGACGTAGCGGACCCCTTGCTCGACGAGCCGACGGGCAAGCAGACAGCCACGACCGAACCGGCCGGTGTCGTATCGCTCCTGAACCTCCTTGGGTTCGAGCGTGATGTCGAAGGCGTCCTTCTCCTTGGCCCCGAGCAGTCGATGCGCGTTATCGACACTCCGAAGCATTGACTCCTGGTGGTAGTCACTCGTGAAGTCCGACCGCGGCGACGCCTTGACGAGCTGCTTGAAGTGCTCGTAACGACTCGCGAACCGGCCAGGATCCATACCTTTCGGCGGACGTACCGCCAAGGCCGCCTCCTCCGGGAAGGGAAGATTAAGCGGCCCAAACTCACTGCCAAAGAAGCCGGCAGTCGTGAAGGCTTTGATCTCTTCGTTCTCGCCGATCCCCTCGAGCCTTTGGCCAATGTTCACAAACGCCGGCATCACCGGGTTTCGGGGGCCGAGGACACGCGCCATCCAGGCGCCCAAGTGGGGACAGGCCACGGTCTGGGGCGGCACGTAGCCGGTGTGCCAGTGGTACTGATGGCGGGAATGAAGAATACTCCCGAGATCGGGCTGCACGTGGGAGCGAATGAGCGTAGCCCGATCGAGGACGCTCGCGATCCCCGGAAGGCCATCGCAAATCTGGACGCCGTCGATGGATGTTTGAATGGCCGGAAACGTGCTGATCACGTCGGGCACGGCCATGCCCGGCTCAAACGGTTTGTATTTCTTTGGATCGAACGTGTCGGGTGCGGCCATGCCGCCGGCCATCCAGAGCACGATGATGGAATCAGCCTTCGCTGGCGGATGCGTGATTGGTTGACCGACCGATGCACGGACCCTGGGCTCGGGTAGCGCGAGCGTCGCAGCGGCCGCACCGGCAAGGGATTTCAGAAGCTCGCGGCGGGTTTTCATGAGGTTGTCTCCAAAACCATTCTACGAACATCGCTGCTCATCACCATCAAAAGCCTACGTGCTTGCACGTGGGGTGTCTTTACGCGGCGCAGGCCGTTCATGACGCTGCTTCGCTTGCCGGGCCTCCGCCCGGAAGTCAGCCGGCCCTCCGGGCCTTGCGCGTCCTCCAATAAAAGCCCCCCGGCGCAAGCCGGGGGGACTGCGGGTCATGCACCGTCCTGGGTGCCATCATGAGCGGGCTCGCCCAACGCCCCGCCGTCCCCACGCTTGCGCGAGGGGCTTCTATTTCATGCATCGACGCCTTGGCCCAACATGGAATCATCGGACAAGTTGAAACTCCGGCAGCATGACGATGGCCCACAGAAGATCGGCCACGCTCTCACGCGTTGGTGATTCACCAAGAAGGTCACGGGCAGCGGCAGCCTCGTCGGGCGTCGGGGGGCGAGACAAGGCTGCCTCAAAAATCCACGACGCGATCCCGTCGGCACCGGGGCCGCGCTCGGTGAGAATCCTTTCACTTCCACGGAGGAACTCATCGGCCAGAATTCCGTCGTTGGCCAACTGGATGGCCTCGAGGGTTGTCAGGTCACTGGGCCGACTCGTCACGACCTGATCACGGTTAGGGCGACCGAGCGCCGCCATGAGCGGCGTCGCCTTCACGAGCGATGCTCGCACCATCGGCGGTGGAGCTTCGGGGTTCGCTGCGGCTCGTGTCACGTCGGCATCAGGCTTTTTTGGAGCCGTGCCGGTGAGTTGCCACACGGCATCCGTGAACTGTTCGGCCGTCATCCGCCGCGGCAAAGGGCCGCGAAACACATAGGTGCCCCCCTGCGGAAGCCCAGCAACCGCTGGTGTGGCGGCACCGTAGGCCTCCGATGTGCAGATCGTTTCGAGGACATGCTTCACGTTCCAGCCGCTCGCCACGAGATCGCCCGCGAGCATGTCGAGCAGATCCTCATTCCATGGTGGCAACCGGAGCGAATCGACGGGATGGACGATGCCGCGGCCCATGAGACGGGCCCAGAGACGATTGACGAGGTTTCGCGACAGCCAGCCGTTCTCGGGATGCGCGATGAGGGCGGCGAGCTGCTCGAGTCGCTTGGTTGGCGGGGCCGCTGGGTCTACTTGGCCAAGTTCCTCAAACATCCAGCCAGGCGTGGCGGTCTGGCCGGTCGCCTTCTCGCAGCGATGGAGCTCGAGCGGCTGCTTCGACGTGATCGCGGCGAGGTCATAGGTCTGCTTGAGCGTCCAACGATCGACGAAAGAATCGTGGCAGCTCGCGCACTTGAGGTTGATGCCGAGGAATGTCTGCCCCACGTTTTGGGCGAACTGAATCGGCACCGTTTGGCTCGCGTTGACCGTGCCCCGCCAGACGATCCCGTCGATGAAGCCTCGCGACTCATCGCTCGGTGCGATCAATTCGCGAACGAACTGGTCAAAAGGCTTGTTCTCGACGAGGGACCGGTGGAGCCAGCCGGTTATCTGGCGGCGGCCTTTGGTGATGAAACCGGTACCCGCGTAGTCGTTGCGGAGGAGGTCATTCCAGAACGTGAGCCAGTGCTCGGCGTAGGCGAGTTTTTGTTGGTCGCCGAGAAACTCGCGGACGAGGAGGGTTCGCTTGTCGGGGCTCGTGTCAGCGGCAAACGCCTCCACACGGGCCGGATCGGGAAGAACCCCGACGAGGTCGAGGCTCACGCGGCGGATGAAGGTGCGGTCGTCACTTCGTGGGGGCCGCGTGATGCCCTGCGCCTTCCAGACCGCGTCAATGATCCGGTCAACGGGGTTGGTGCGACCATCCTCGGTCGGTGGGAGGGTCACGGGACGAAGCCGCAGCGGCGGCTCCCAGGTCGTGCGAACGAAGGCAAAGCCGGGCTCCCATGGTGCTTTCCTATCGATCCAACTGCTGAAGACGGCGATCGCCTCGGGCGGCAGCGGGTCGCCCTCGGTCGGCATCCGGTAGTCGGGGTCGTCGCTCGTGATCCGGGCAAGGAGCTCGCTTTTTGCAGCGTCGCCGGGAATGAGTCCGGGCGTCCCGGAATCGCCTCCCGCGAGAAGATCATCTCGCGTGTTCATCGAGAAGCCACCCTGCCGCGCGTCGCCCGTGTGGCATTCGCCACAGTGCTTCTTCAGAAGTGGTACGACCTCGTGGGCGAAATCGACGGCAACCGCGTATGGACCGGACCACCAGGATGCGATGCCGCACATGCACGCAAGGAATGCGACACAGTGGCGGGATGTCAGTGGCATCGTGAATCCCTGACTGAAAAAAGTTCCACTCTTGTTGCAATCAGCGAAAGGGATTGATGGCACGCACTCCACCGTAATCTTGTCCATGGTTCAAGTCCTCCGTGAGAAGCTCTTGTGCGCCAGTGGCATGGGCGGCAGCCACGATGAGGGCGTCCCAGAACGAAATCTTCCAACGGGCCTGCCCGGCAATGGCTGCATGCAGAAGCGGCTGAGTGTTTTCGACGACGGGCCAAGGCCGGAAGTCTTCGATTGTTTGTGCAGCCTCGTCGTGTGGAACGCCACGTCGTTCAAGATTCACGTAGAGCTCCTGAAGTACCTGGACGCTGACGGCAGTCGCGCCGAGTTCCTGCCATCCTTGTTCGACGATCATGATTGCGATACTCCGTTTTTCAGGAGTATCACGGTCATAGGCATAGACGAGGATGTTCGTATCCAGAAACCTATCGACGGCCATGGGCTTCCTGTCGGCCAAGCGCCGAACCGCCGAGATGGAAACCTCGCTTCAGGCGGGCCAAGGCCTCCTCGCGATGCCCGGAAGCAGACGCGGACTGCAGCACCTGATCGAGCCCAGCGATGACGAGATCTTTGAGCGTTGTTTGCCGCTCAGCGGCAAAAACCTTCGCTCGGTGCAGGAGATCATCCGGCACATCAATGGTTGTCTTCATGAAGCAATAATTACGGCAGTACTGCCGTAAAGTCAATTGCCAGGGGCAGACCTCGCCGTGCCTACAGCACCGGGAGGCTTGGAAGCGGCGGACGGGTTGCCGCCGCGGCGGCGAGGTTTCCGACCAGCCGTTCACAGATGGCTTGGAGATAGGGACTGGTCGCCGGGTCGTCGAAATTGGCCGCAGTTTTTCCCGCGTCGCCATGTTCGCGGATCGGGATCTGAATCGGGACTTCGCCCAAGAAAGGAATGTCGAGATCCTGTGCCGTCCGTTTCGCGCCCCCCGACCCAAAAATGTCGTACCGTGTGCCGGTGTCGGGGCAGGCGAAGAATGCCATGTTCTCCACCATCCCGAGGATGGGGATATTCACCTTGCGGAACATCGCGATCGCCTTGGTGGCGTCGAGCAGGGCCACGTCCTGCGGCGTGCAGACGATCACGGCGCCGGTGAGCGGGAGCACCTGCGAGAGCGTCAGCGCGATGTCGCCGGTGCCTGGGGGCATGTCGATGATGAGGTAGTCGAGGGGGCCCCAACGGGTGTCACGGAGCATCTGAGTGATCGCGCCGTGAAGCATCGGCCCTCGCCAGACGACCGCCTCGCCGGCGGGCACGAGGAAGCCCATGCTCATGACAGGCATCTCACCACGGCCGATCGAGAGCATCATCGGAACGATCTTTCCGTCTTCGATCTGAGGCCGGCCGGAAAGGCCCAGAAGGTGCGGCACGCTCGGGCCGTAGACATCGGCATCCAAGAGTCCGACACGGCTGCCAGAGCGGGCCAGACCGATCGCGATGCTTGCAGCAATCGTGCTTTTGCCAACGCCTCCCTTCCCGCTGCCGACGGCGATCACGCTCTTGGCCTCGAGACCGATCTGGCCGAGTTTCATCGGGGGACGGTCGTGCGGCTCGATCGTGACAGTGACTGAGGCGACCGATGGAAACGCCGCGCGGATCAGTTCTTCGGCGCGAGCCCGTGTGGCGTTCCAAAGGATGGCGGAATGCGTCGTGAGCCGGAGCGCCACGGCAATCGTGGTTGGGTCGGCTGCGGTGATCTTGAGTTGGCCAGTTTCCGAGAGCGGACGTCCGGTTTCAGGGTCGCGGATGTCGGCGAGGGCGGTGGCAACACGAGCAGTATCAGGGGTGGTCATTGGGGGCAGCTTTCAGGCAGGGTTTCGCAAACTGGTTGGTGCCGCCGTGACGGTACCGCCCTCCTTCGCAAACGCTGGTTTTCGCGCCGTCGCCACCGTCACGGCTACCCGTTCACGGTTGTTGATTCAGGCGGCTGTTGTTGTGAGGGTTGTCGGGCGAGGCTACGAGTCGGGATTGGGTTGCAGCGTCGTGATTCAATGATGCCGCGACTGGGCTCGTGAGACTTGTGCCGGCGCGGGTTGCGGCGGCGAGGAGACCGCGGGGCTGGATCGTCAACAACACCACGAGCACAAGGCAGGCGAGCATCGCGAGGCCGCCAGCCAGGCCGCCGTCGGCCTGGACGCCACGCTTCGTACTCTTGAAATACATCGCGGCGATGATGCGGAGGTAGTAGGCCGCCGCGATGGCGGCGTTGAGGGCGAGAATCACCGCCAGCGACACAAACCACGCACGCCTGCTTCCGGAAACGACCGGCGCTGTCCAATCGACTTCCAGCGCGGATGCCGCGAGCGTGAGCTTGCCCCAGAAGCCAGGAAGCGGTGGGATGCCGGCGAGGCTGAGGGTGAAGAGGGCAATTGCGAACGCGGCTACGGGGTTTGTGCCGGAGAGGCCATCGAGGTCATCGACAGCAGCAATCTCCTCGCGGGGAGGACGCGGGCCGCTGCCACTGGTCCACTCAGGCCAGCGATGTCCGAGGTAGGCGAGGGCTCCGAAGATGCCGATCGTCGGCAGAACGTACGTGGCGAGATAAAAGGTCGCGGCCGTCATGCCGCCGAGGCCGATGGTCCAGCGGGCATCGGCCGTCGCAGCGTCGCCAAGGGTTTGCTCGCCCTGTGTGGCTGCGGCCGCAGCCGCCACGGCTACACCGACGAGGAGGTAGCCAGCGTGGGCGATCGACGAACAGGCCAAGAGCCTTCGGAGGTTCTTCTGCCACAACGCCATGACGTTGCCAACGGTCATCGTGACCGCGGCGAGGACCACCGTGAGCTGCCAGAACGTCGCGAGCCAGGCCTCGGCGGCCGGGCCGATTCGAGCGGCTGTGGGGTCCGCGGTGATACCGAGCGCGAGAAGGCGGCCAAGGACGACGAGGCCGGCCAGCTTCGGAAGCGTTGAAAGAACCGCGGCGTTTCCGGGCCCCGTACCTTCGTAGACGTCGGGGGCATAAAAATGCATGGGCACGGCTGCCAGTCGGAACGCGGTGCCGACGACGGTCATGCCGAGGGCCACCGGAATCAAGACCGTTGCCATGCCGGAGACAGGGCCATCGCCAGATTGAAGTACTGCCGCGATGCCAGCCAGGCTCGTCGTTCCGGCGATCCCGTACAGCGTGGCGGCACCGTAGAGAAAGATGGCCGACGCGATCAACGAGAGAAAGAAATACTTGATCGCCGCTTCTTGGCCGCGAGCATCGGTCCGCTTGAGCCCCAGCAGAATGTAGGTGGGGATCGAGACAAGCTCAAGGCCGGCGAAGAGCAGCACGAGGTCACCTGCCACGCCGACGAGCGACAGCCCGGCGAGCATGATGAGAAACGTGCCGGCCTCTTCGCAGGTGCCGCCACGCCGGAGCCCAGAGCCAGGGCTCGATGCAGCAGAAAAAATGTCACCGGACTGCACGAGCGCGAGCAGTGCCCCAACCCCCAGCACCGTCCAGCGAACGAACGTGGAGAAGCCGTCGATAGCCACCGGTCCCGCTATTTCCGCGGCGCCGTCGATGGGCTGGTTCCCCGTCACGCTCATGGCCGCGACGATGCCGACGATCGCCACCATCCAGCCGTGACGCAGCTCCGCAAAGGCACCACCGAGGTAGGCGACGAGCGCCGCCGCGATCAAGACGATCTCGGGCGCAAGCAACACAAAAGTTTCAAACGAGGTCATGGCGTCGAGGCAAGAGGGACGGTGGTCGGTTCATGGACTATTCGGTCAGCCGACGGCTCGGAGGCCATCCGGGCCACGAATGCCGCGGCGGCATTGTCGGTCGCGCCGCGGACGGCCGCGGATGCGGGCGCGAGGAACGTCTGCGGGACGAGGCCGATCCAGAATACGAAGACGGCCAGTGGAGCGAGGGCGACAAACTCGTGCCAACGAAGATCGAGCCGCCCATCGGCGTGGCCGTGTTTGTCGTGACGGGGCGGTTCGCGTGACGGCCCGAAGAACACTCGCTGCACGGCCTGAAGCATGTACCAGGCACCGAGCACGACGCCCGCGACGGCCATGAGCGACATCACGAGGTAGCAGGTCTGCCAAGAAGGCGAGACACCACTCCACGCACGCTGAAACGAGCCAGCGAGGATCATGAACTCCCCGACGAATCCGTTGAGCCCTGGGAGGCCGATGCTCGAGAACGTAAAGAGCATAAAGAACACCGTGAGCCACGGCGCCTTGGCCGCGACGCCTCCCAGGTTCGCGATGCTGCGGGTGTGGAACCGCTCGTAGATCATGCCGACGATCGCGAAGAGTCCTGCCGAGGCGAGGCCGTGGTTGATGAGTTGGAGGTTGGCGCCTTCGACTGCGAGCGGTGTGAGCGCGAAGAGGCCCATGACGACATAGCCCATGTGGCTGACTGACGAGTAGGCCACCAGTCGCTTGAGGTCGGTCTGAACGAGAGCGACGAGCGCCCCGTAGATGATTCCTGTGACACCCAGACCGAACAGCCATGGGGCTGCCACGGCTGTGGCCTCGGGGAGCATCGGGAGCGAGAACCGCAGAAACCCGTAGATGCCGATCTTGAGAAGGACACCGGCGAGGTCCACGCTGCCACCTGTCGGTGCTTCGACGTGGGCCAGGGGCAGCCACGTATGGAAAGGGACGATCGGCACCTTCACGGCAAAGCCGGCCAGAAGGGCGATGAACACGATCATCTGGAGCCAGCCCCCTTCGGCCGTCATCGGCAGCGGGTTGAGGATCGTGGCGTCCGTGAGCCGTTCGATGTCAAACGTGATCACTGGCGTGGGGGAATGAGCTGCGGCCCAGAGCACGATGACGAGAAGACCGAGGAACGTCAGGAGGCTGCCAGCGAGGGTGTAGACAAAAAACTTGACGGCGGCCTTGCGTCGTTCCTCGTGGCCCCAGATGCCGATCAAGAAGAAGAGCGGTACGAGTGTGAACTCGAAGAAGATGTAGAAGAGCAGGAGATCACGGGCAGCAAAGACGCCAAGCATTGCGGATTCGAGCACGAGGAGCAGGGCGTAGAAACCGACGGGACGGTCGGTGATGGCTTCCCAGCTCACGAACACGGCCGTGACCGTGAGGAGGGCCGAGAGGCCGAACATCCACAGGGAGAGGCCGTCGAGGCCAAGCGACAAATGAACATCGAAAAATCCACCGGTGAGCCAGGGCACGTCAATCCGTGCGAACGGAATGCCTGCTATCGCCGCGGGGTCACCGAGGTAACGCACCACGAGCCAGCCGGCTAGGCCGAGCGCGGCCAGGGACGTGACCGCAGCGCTTTGCCGTACGGCGGCGAGACCTCGTGAGCGGAGTGCCCACGCCACAACCGCGCCCACGAGAGGCGTGAGGATCGTCAGCAGGAGGTGGGCGGCGGGGCTAAAGCCATTCATGGGCACGAAAACTCTTGCTGGAAGATCAGGCTCGGAGGGTCCATGCGAGCGCCAGAACAATGACGAGTGTGCCGATGGCGCCGAAGACGGCGTACCGTTGCAGAAGACCCGACTGAAGCCTGCGGACGGTTGCACCAGCGGCGAGCGGGATGCCCGCGACGAAGGAGACAAGGCCATCGACGACGTAGCGATCAAAGGCCGCCGAGAGCATGGCGAGAACTTCGAGCGGTTTCACGATCAGAACGGAGTAAACCTCATCGACATAGAACCGGTTCGCAAAAAGTGTCTCGAGTGGTCCGAGAAAGCGATCCATGAGTGGGCCATCGCTGCGGCGACCGAGATAGCCGAAGGCTGCGAACACGATGCCCATCGCTGCTGCGAGCGTGCCCTGGAAGGCCAAGTTCCAGTGAAACACGTGCGGCGTGGCAGTAGCCACGATGGCGGGGCAGGCGAGTGACGGCGTGGCGGCGAGGAAGTTGGCCAGCGCGTGTGTGGAGAACAGCAGGAAACCACTCACGGTCGCGGCCACGGCCAAGATTACGAGTGGCCAGGTCATGACTGGCGGTGATTCGTGGGCATGGTGCCCGGCCTCGTCAGGAACACGGACAGGGCCGGTAAATGTCATGAACACCGCACGGAACGTATAGAAGGCCGTGAGGAGCGCCGTGAAGAGGCTCATCCAATAAAGCGTCCGGTAGGTGCCAGCAGCGGCCGTGTTGGGACCGACTTCGCGGGTGGCCTCCGAGCGAGTTTCGCTCACAAGGCGGAAGGGCCGGCCGGCGGGGATATCCAGTTGGGCGTGTGAGTCATGTGCCGCTGAACCATGGTGTTCGGCGTGGGCGTCGGGCCAGCCGCGGGCGTGGAGCGACGCCAAAATCTCATCCTTGCTGAAAAAGCCTGCGAAGGGAGCGACGCCAGCGAGCGCGAGCGAGCCGACGAGAAAGGTGGCAGCCGTGATCGGCATTACATGACGGAGACCGCCGAATCGACGCATGTCGATGACACCTCCCATGGAGTGCATCACGGAGCCTGCCCCGAGGAAGAGAAGCGCCTTGAAGAAGGCGTGGGTCACGAGATGGAAGATTGCCGCTGTGAAGCCGAGAAGCGTGCCGGTGCCAAGGCTCGCGAACATGAAGCCAAGCTGGCTGATCGTGGAGTAGGCGAGCACCCGCTTGAGGTCGTTCTGCACGGTGCCGATGAGAGCCGCGACGAGCGCCGTGGTGGCGCCCACAATTGACACGACGGTGAGTGCCTCCGGGCAGGCTACATAGAGCGGGGCACAGCGGGCCACGAGGTAGACGCCGGCAGTCACCATCGTCGCGGCGTGGATCAAGGCGCTTGCCGGAGTGGGGCCTTCCATCGCGTCTGGAAGCCAGACATGGAGTGGCAGTTGGGCACTCTTGCCGCAGGCAGCCAGCAGCAGGAGAAGGCAGATCGCGATGCCCACGGCGCCAGTGACAAAGCCGGTCGGATCGGAGAGCCGCTCCGCCCCGAGGATGCCTGACACCGGCGAGCCCAAGGAGTCATGAAAATTCAGCGTGCCATAGGTCATCCAGAGGAGGAATACCGCGACGGCCAGACCGAAGTCGCCCACGCGGTTGACGAGAAACGCCTTCTTCGCGGCCGCGGCCGCCGACGGCTTCCGGAACCAGAACCCGATCAAAAGATACGAGCAGGCGCCGACTGCTTCCCAAAAGACATAGACCAACAGAAAGTTACTGGCAGCTACGAGCATCGACATCGAAAAGACGAATGCGGCCACCAGTGCGAAGAACCGCGGGTAGCCGGGATCGTCGTGCATGTAGCCGATCGAGTAGATCGCCACCAAGAGCCCGACACAGGTGATCACCGCGAGCATAACGGCCGTGAGTGGATCGAATCGGAGGTCGATCCCGATCGAGAAGGGAAGCGATGCGGGACGCCCGGCGGCTTTTGCGGCGAGGTCGTCGCCCAGTTCGATCACGGAAGCGTCTGGAGTGTATGCAGCAGGTACGCTCGCCCACTCCCAGAGCGTTGTGATGGCTTCGACCGGCTGCACTGATGCCGCGCCGTGGTCAGCATGGTCGGTGACGAGCACCTCTCGACCGAGACCGACAAGCATGGTCACAGCCACGGCCGCCGATGCGGCGATCGAGACGACGGCCGGCCAATGGGCTTTCGGGCCAAGCACCCGACCGAGCGCCACAGTGAGGATGGCGCCCACGAGCGGCAGGGCCGGCACGAGAACAAGAAGCGTTGTTGGATCGAGGCTGAACATGAGTCGTGATCGGGTGAGGCCGTGGGGCTACACGTGCTCCCGCTGGAGGAGCTCGTCTTCATCGGCCTCTGGTTTGAGGCCAGCGGGAGTGAGCCGGGGGAACTGCATGTCGATGGCGTCGTTGGCTGGCAGCTCATGATCAACGACGCGGGGGAGATTCGACTCGCGGAGGGACTGCCAGGCAGCGGCATCGAGCCTGCCGGTGCGGGCGAAGGCCTGGAGCACGAACACCAGCGCGATCGCTGCTTCACAGGCCGCAACCGTGAGAACGAAGACCACAAGGATGTGGCCCCCCCAGTCGCCGTGATGGCGGCTCCAAGCCACGAGCGATACCGAAACCCCTTGGAGCATGAGCTCTGCCGACAGGAACATCACGATCAGGTTGCGGCGGGCAAGAATTCCCACGAGGCCGAGCGAGAAGAGCATCGCGCCGACGATGAGGCCGTTGAGGACCAGTGGCGAGGGGGTCACGGGCCTGCCCTCCTGGGAACAAGACGAGGCTGTTCTTCGGGGGGCGTCCGCGAGACAATCGCGATCGAACCGATGAGGGCCACCAAAAGCAAGATGCCGGCGGCTTCGACCGCAAGGAGGTGGCGACCAAAAAGCTCGGCCCCGAGGCGAGCCACATGGTCGGCGGCGAGTGGGTCGCCACCCGTCGAGTCAGCCGGTGGCGAGGGCGCGACAGGTGGTGCCGCCCCACCCGCCAGGGCGGATGTCTTTGACGGCACCGCACAGCAGGTCGCAGGTCCGGCCGACAGTCGGCCGATGAAGAGCGTGAGAAGGCCGAGCAGGACGGCGCC
>JBGTKO010000432.1:0-3732 GCA_041744595.1 Pirellulales bacterium | reverse complement strand
GCGCTCGCCGACAAGCTGGCAGCGGTCGCCACGGTCACCGCAAACGACTGGATCCTCCGCGCCGATGTCGAGCCCGGCATTCGACTCTCCGTGTTCGCCGACGGTCGGGCGATCATCGACGGCACTCGCGATGAAGCCCGCGGCCGCGCCATCGTCGCCCGCTACGTGTGAGACGACCGTAGGATCAGTACTTGAGTCCGTTTCGGCGGAGATGGATGAGCGGCGATCCATCTGGGGAGCCGAAAGCGGTCATGACCCGAGCCAGCACCACGACGTGATCGGCATCAGCAACCACGGCCTCTCCCTCCATGCGACAGGCGAGCCAGGCCGTTGCGTCGGTGAGCGCTGCCACGCCCCCCGTTGTTCGCTCGATCGTGAGCCCCTCAAAGAGGTCGTCACCTTCAGCGAAGGGCTTGCCAAACCGAGCGAGCAGACCTCGCTGCGACTCGCCCAAGATGTTGATGACAAAGTGACCGCCCGCTCGCACCGCCCCCAAAAGATCCCGCGACGTGCCAATCGCCACTGACACAAGTGGCGGCTCGAAACCTGCCTGCATCACCCAACTCACCAGCATTGCCCGGTCTTTGTCCTCCGCTCGCCACGTGATCACAAACAGCCCGCTTGGAATACGGCCAAGGGCCACCGCGACCTGCGGGGTGGCTGAATCACCAGAAGTCCCTGGCTGGGAAGATGTCGGTGGTGTGTTGCTCATCAGGAGGATCCTCGAGTTGAAACGGGCATGAAGGGCGGGTGACGGAGGTCTCGGCGCGGTGGCAAGCGGGGACACTTCGGATGCTGGGGACTTTGCCGAATCGCGGAAACGTGAGGCCGGCATGGATCTCGGTCGTGCGGGGCCGGACGCGTTCCCGCCGATCAATCCATCTGTGGCTGTGGTGTCCACGGCCTCTAGAGTCTTGCGGCAATCGAGTCCTCGTCGCAACCCCCGGGCCGTCATCGGCCGCTTTCGGTGGTCGCTTGGGGTCGTCCATGCCCACAACCTGTTTGTCATCGCCGCCGACCACCATGACCGCCGCGTTTGCCACGCTGTTTGTCGCCATCGCCGCGTTGGTCGGGGTGCCGGCGGCTGCCCAGGGGTATGGTGAGATCGAGTTGGTGCAGGGGGGGGGCTACGGCGAACCGATCGATCTGCTGCCGTCGACCCAGCCGCAGGGCCCGGTTGTCCTCGAGGGGCCTTATGTCGCGGGAGGGTACGGTGAGGAGGTGTACGACGCGCCGTTCCGTGGTGCGTTTGACGACCTCTGGGCACCGCGGCCATGGTCGTGGCAACTCCTTCCAAACAATCTCATCTACACAAGCTACCTGGCGGGCCCGAAGGAGTCACGGTTTGCAACGTCTTGGTACAACGACACGGGCCGCGATCCCTTCAATCCGTCGGTCGACAGCGGCTGGCTGTGGGACAGCACGCTCGGCGGCCGGGCATCGATCTTCCGCTATGGCTCCGACACAGTCCTCCACCCGCAGGGCTTCGAGGTGCAGATCGAAGGGGCCGCGTTCGTGCGGCTCGATCCGGCTGAGGACCGCGACCTGAAATCAAGTGACTTCCGTTTTGGCATCCCGCTCGTCTACGGCGTGGGCCGTTGGCAGACGAAGCTCGCCTACTACCACCTGAGTGCCCACCTTGGGGATGAGGCCATGATTCGGCATCCGCACTACCCGCGGGTGAACTACGTTCGTGACGTGATCGTCTGGGGCAACTCCTGGTACGCCTACGATTGGATGCGAATCTACGGGGAGGTTGGCTGGTCGTTTTTCAACGATGGTGGCTCGGAGCCTTGGGAGTTTCAGTATGGTGTGGAGCTCATTCAGGCACGGGCGACTGGCCCGCAGGGCGCTCCCTTCCTTGCGGTGAACGGCATGAGTCGCCAGGAGCTCGACTTCGGTGGCAATGTCATGGTGCAGACCGGCTGGGCCTGGCGGGGAGGTCGGAGCGAAAAGCTCTTTCGCCTCGGCTTCGAGTATCTCTACGGTTCCGACCCGCAGTACGAGTTTCCCTTCGCCATCCAAAACCGGGCCGGCATTGGAATGTGGTACGACTTCTAGCTATACGCGGCGCGGGCCATCCCTGGCCCCGCTTCGCTTGCCGGGCCTCCGCCCGGAAGTGGCGACGCATCCAGCGTCGCAGACTTCAGTTTCGCGACGCTCTTCAGATCTCACCATCCCTGGCCCCGCTTCACTTGCCGGGCCTCCGCCCGGAAGTTCACCGGCCCTCCAGGCCTCGCGCGGCCTCTGTTACAAGCCCCCCTGCGCGAGCAGGGGGGACTGCGGGTAGCTCGCCGGCCCGTTTGCCATCATGAGCGGGTTCGCCTGACAACCCGCCGTCCCCACCCTTGCGCGAGGGGCGGTTATGGACCGTCACCGGTCTCTCCGCTCACAGGCACAACACCCGTGCCATCAATGGCCCCGCTTCGCTTGCCGGGCGAATGGCTAGACGGCTGATGGGGGCATCCGTGCCCCCATCAGCCTTGCCGGGCCTCCGCCCGGAACTCCACCCGGCCCTCCAGGCCTTGTATCCTTGGGAAGTTTCCGATTTCGTTCTTTGAGGCTTTGCGCCCCCCTTCAAGATATGCCGCTGCTTGCGATCGAGACGACCTGCGACGAGACGGCGGCCGCGGTCGTGACCCGCGATCGCCAGGTGCTCTCGAGCGTCGTGGCGAGCCAGGAGGCGTTGCACGCACGGTGGCGGGGCGTGGTGCCCGAACTGGCCTCCCGGGCGCATGTCGAACGGATCATCCCGGTCATCGATGAGGCGGTCAGCCGTGCCGCGATCGCCCGCGGAGATATCGAGGCCGTGGCTGTCGCGGTGACGCCAGGTCTTGTTGGCTCGCTCCTGGTGGGGCTCTCTGCCGCAAAAGGAATTGCCGCAACCCTCCGCGTTCCACTCGTGGGCTACAACCACATTGCGGCTCACCTCTATGCCTGCCGGCTCGCGCATGGCGAGGTGATCCAGTATCCCTGTGTCGGTCTCGTCGCCAGCGGAGGTCACACGTCGCTCTTTCATGTGCGCGGCCCGCTCGAGCTCGAACGGCTTGGCGGCACGATCGACGACGCCGCCGGCGAAGCTTTCGACAAAGCTGCGGCGATCCTAGGCCTGGGGTATCCGGGTGGGCCCGAGATTGAACGGGCTGCGGTCGGCGGTGATCCGCGGGCCCACCGTCTTCCCCGTCCGCTTCGCTCCGATCGCGACCGTCTCGACATGAGCTTCAGCGGACTGAAGACAGCGCTTCGGTACTTGGTTCGGCCGGTCGGTGCGCCAGCCGACACACAGCCGCCGGAGGGGCAGGTGCGAGCCGACCTCGCCGCCTCATTTCAGCAGGCTGTCGTCGATTCGATCCTTGCCAAGGTGGAGCTCGCGGTGGAAAAGACGGCCGCTCGCGTGGTGGCAGTCGGAGGAGGCGTTGCGGCGAACACGGCGCTTCGTGAGGCCCTCATGGCACTCGGCGAGCGACGGGGCCTCACCGTGCTTGTGCCCCCCAAATCGCTCTGCACCGACAACGCAGCGATGGGGGCCATCGGGTGGGAGCGGATCGAGCGTGGCGACGATGACGGCCTCGAACTCGACGTACGCCCCGGTACTGACCGAGCCGCCGCCAACCTTCGTTCGCCTTGAGCATCACGTCCTGCGATGGCTCGGGGTTGCCCGTGCCATGTCGCCGGACGGGATGCTGTCGCGCCGTCGCCGCCGTCCCGGCGTCGTCTCCGGCTTGAGGTCGC
>JBGTKO010000431.1:0-5137 GCA_041744595.1 Pirellulales bacterium | reverse complement strand
CGGTGACGCTCGTCCGCGGCAGTTGCGTGAAATCCAGCGACGCTGCCGGGCGCTGCGGCTAGCCGAATTCATCGACATCCTGCCGCCGGTTCCCCAGCAGCAACTGGCACAACTGCACCATCGCGCGGACGTCATCCTGGCGCCGCTGAAGGCCAACGATCGCAACGTGGTCCAGGGGTGCTGCCCGTTGAAGATCCTGGAGGCGATGGCCAGCGGCACGCCGCTGATCGCCAGCGACCTGCCCGTGGTTCGGGCGCTTGCGAGAGGCGGTATCGAGGCGACGCTGGTACGACCTGGCTCGGCAAAGGCGATCAAGGACGCCGTGCTGCGGTTGCGCGACGATCCGCATCAGGGCCGTCAAATGTCGGCCGCGGCGCGGCGGCGGATCCTGCAACAGTTTCGCTGGGCGGATTCCCAGCGTCGGTTGGTGCGAGCCTACGAAGAAGTCCTGGGCATGACTTCCCTCAACACGTCTTCCAGCCAGCCCGATTCCCGGTCGGGATGAAAACGATCGAGCATGGTCTGGCGAGCTTCGCGACCGATCTCCCCGCGCCGCTGGTCGCTGAGCGTGATGACTTCCAGGATCGCCTCGCCCAGCCGGTGCAGTTGGGCCCGTGGGATCAGAAAGCCGTTGACGCCGTGCTCGATCGCTTCGGGCATTCCGCCAGCGTCACTCGCCAGCACCAGCCGACCGCAAGCCATCCCCTCCAGCAAGGCGTTCGGCAGTCCATCCCAGACCGAAGGTTGCAAAAGCACGTCGCTCAATCGCAGATACCGAGCCACGTCGCCCGGTGATGCAAGCTGCCCCGTGACAAGAATGCGTCGCGGCGCTGGGCCTCGGTCGCCGACGTAGTCGGCCAGCAACTGCTGTTCGCGGGCACGCACCTCGCCAATCACCACGAGACAAGCCGGACGAGTCGCCCGCACGTGGTCCAGCGCCGACAGTAGAAAGGGCAGACCCTTCTTATGCCGCAACTCACCGCAGAACGTCAGAACCGTCTCGCGTGGATACAGCCCCAACGACTCCCGCAGTTCCGGCTCCGCCGCGCCAGGTTCAAACGTCTGGGGATCGACCGTGTTGTGCAGCACGCGAACGGGCCGCGTCTTTCCCACCAGGACACCGATCTTGGCGGCCAGGTCGCGAGATACAGCGGTCACGATGCCCGCTCGCTCCAACGTCCATTGCAGGCGGGCGAAATCGCCCGGCGGAAACATCAGACGGTCCACGTCATTGCCGCGAGCGCTGACTATGGAACCAATCCCCAGCGACTCGGCGAGCATCACGGCCATGAACCCAGCCGGATAAAGATAGTGGCCCCAGACAGCGTCCAGGCGGTGCTGGCCATGCAGCCACTCGATCACGTTCATCGTATGCTGAAGCGACGTGTCCCAGTTGGCGAACAGCCCGATACGATGCAGTATCAGACGGCCGCCGTAGTCCGATGCGTGTGCCGCCCGCGACGACTCCAACTGGCCGGGTGGAAGGGTCTTGGTCCAAGCCAGCACATGCGTTTCCAGCCCCAAACCCGCGATCGCTCGCGAGATCCGCTGGGCACTGCGGGCCACCCCGCCGATGTCTGGAGCGTAGCGTTCCGAAATGAACAGCAAGCGTCCCCGCATGAATCCTCCACGAATCCTGATAATGACCAATGGCGTCAAGCCGCGTTGTCAGTCGAGCGTGACGGATGGGGAATCAAGCCAGGTCGAGTTGGTGGAAGATGGGCAGATGCCGGTAGTACACGTTCAGAGCGCGGGTCGGGGCCGCCAAGGTTATGAACAGAGGAACAAGACGGTCAACGGCAAGGCGGTATTTCCCTGGACCGAGGACACCGGCAATCCTCTCGCCCGATCACACCTGCCGACCTCGAGGCCCTCACCGAACGAGTCCGTCGTCGCCTCATCCGATGGTTCCGCCGCCGCGGGATTCTCGACGACCGTGGCGTGCCGAGCTTCTGCAAAAGCCTCGAGCATCTCGTGCGGTATTGCGCCAGGCCCGCCTTCGCTGTTCACCAGCTCTCCGTCATCAGCGGCCGTGACGGGAAGCCAGATCGCGTTCGCTCCACGCTGCCCCGCCACACGCGAGGGAGAGTGGATCGGCCCAGGCCACGCCAAGAAGTCAACCACGCCTGACAAGCAAGGCGTCGTCAACCTCTCACCGTATGACGTGCTCGACCGGCTCGGGGCCGCCCCAGTGTCTTGACAGCGATTTTCCAGTCGTTTAAAGTGCGTCTGAACTTGGGTTTTCAGTGATCGGGAACCGCTACTGCCTGCACCCTCCCGTCGTTGCGTCAAAACGATCATGACGGCTCTCTGACCGGTCGTGTGAAACGCGGATCGCGTTTTGCCATGGTTCCGGTGGTGCAGCACACGAGAGCGGGTGTTTTCCCGCCTTTCTAAAGGGCTCCAGGCTCTCGGATCGTTTTCGCTTCGTGCGGTCGTTGGCGCGCGTTGCGTGGACTTGCTTTTCCATTCGGATGAGCCCGCTTGGGGGCCCAATGGCAAAGCGGCTGGCCCCAGGCCGGCAAGCATGGCAGATCGCACGTACGGGCCGATTCAACTGCACGGAACAACGCCTATTCACGCACCGTCGTGATCAGGTTTTGCCGCTGTTGCGAGGGGGGTAGAGGCAGTCAACCCGAATGAACACCTGAGAGGGAACGGTGCGTTTCGACGAAGTGGGTTCGCGGGACGGACGAGAGCAAGGGTGACGTTTTCAAGGAAATCAAGGGAGAAGTCCATGGCGGATCATGTTCAGCGGCGACGTTTTTTCGAGGCTCTCTTCGGGGCCTCGGCTTGTGAGAAATGGACAGCAGAGGCTTCCACGCCTCGGCTGCTGCGCCTTGCCCTTTCAATCGTCTTTTGTCTCGCGACGCTCAGCCACGTGTCGGCCCAGATCTCGTACACCGTGACCTATCAAGACGTCGTGAACGGCAGTGGATTTGGCTTCGATGACGCGACCCACGGTGCCACGCGGCGAAATACGGTCAATGCGGTCTTTGATTACCTGGCCGCTCACATTGACGGGCGAGGTACGGCGACAATTCTTTGGAATGAGTCTCTGAATCTGAACAGTGGCATTCTCGGTTCATTCGGACCAAACGGTTTTGTCGGGTTAACCGGCACGTTTCAGAACGGCGCGGTCTACAACCGCTTGCGATCGGGAGGTTCCACGTTTGGGAATCCTGACGGCGACGGGCAGATCAATTTCCATACGTCACGCACTTGGAACAACGGCACAGGCTTGCCAGGGACCGGCCAGTTCGATCTCTATTCCGTGGTGCTTCATGAAGTGCTCCACGGCCATGGGTTTCTCAGTAACACGAACAGCTCGGGGCAAGGGCTGATGGGGAGCCTCGTCGGCGCGCCGGATCTCTATGCCGGCTACGACATGTTCATTCAACGCGGTAACACGGTGGGTTCGGGCAATCTCTTGAACACGACGATCACGAACTCCAACTACGGCTCTTTCGAGGGCCTTGTGAGCACGCTCACCAATGGCAACAACACGTCCACCGGCCTCTTTTTCGGTGGAAAGTATGCGTCGGAGGTGTATGGCGGCGCGGTGCCGCTTTACGCTCCAGGCACCTATTCTCCCGGGTCGAGTACGAGCCATAACAATACCGTCCCTCAGGGCATCATGAACTTCAACATTCCATCGGGCGTCCGTCGGCTTCTCCAGCCGTACGAGGTCGGGATGCTGATTGACATGGGCTACAACAATTACAATTGGAACTTAAACACTACCGGCAACTGGTCTTCGGGAAGCACTGCCGGGACGTTGGCCTCGTCGAACTGGCGAACCAACATAGGTATCGCCAGGAACGCGGCGAACTCGGTGAGTTATAACCGCTTTGCCCAACCATCTCAGGCTCCGATTCTCGCCCCCTATGGTCAGGTCACGTCCAACATCGTCCTGAACTTCGTCGGCAGCGGGTCCTCTTCCTATACCTCGACGAATGACATCGGCGACTTCCGACTCGCACGCATCACGCTCGACAGCACGGCCTCGGTGACCAACACGATCACGGGTGGCACGCTGGTATGGGGTCAAAATAGCGACGCAACCGCGAGCGTTTTGGTATCTGCCATCGAGCAGCAAAACACCGGTGCGTTCAACATCAACAGCACGATGCAGATTCCGAATGGCCTCACGGTGCGAGGCACCGGATCGGGCGCCGTGAATCTCGGGGGCGATGTCAGCGGCGGCGGCGGTTTCAATAAACAAGGCAATTTCACCGTCGTCATGAGCGGCACGAATTCCTACACCGGCGGCACCGTCGTGAGTGGCGGCACGCTTGCGATGGCGGATGGCGCATCCAACGCCCTCGGCGCGGCGACGGGAAACCTCACGGTCAATACTGGTGGGCTTCTGAACATGGGAAACAACAGTCTCGCTGTCGGCAACCTGACTGGCACCGGGGGAACTATCCAGGGTGGTGCCGCCGGGACCCGCACGCTCACGATCGGAAGTGGCAACGCCAGCGGCGGCAATTTTCAGGGCGTGATTGCGGACGGCAGCGGAACACAGTCTGTTTCCAAAACTGGCACCGGCACGCTGACTCTTTCTGGCAATAACACCTACACAGGATCGACGAACGTGGCTGCCGGAACACTGATCGTGAACAACTCCGGGTTGGCGGACGTTTCGGGAACGGGGAGCGGTGCGGTCACCGTGGGCGCGAGTGGGTCGCTTGGCGGATCGGGCAGAATCGCAGGCGCGACGTCAATCGCGGGAATCCACTCCCCCGGCAACTCGCCAGGTCTTCAGATCTTCGGAAGCAGCCTCACCTATGATGCGGATTCGACATTCATCTGGGATCTCGACGCCAACGGCATCGGCACTCGCGGCGCGGATTTCGATGGCGTGAACGTGGGAAGTGCTCTCACGTTCAACGACACCGTGAATTTCACCGCTTCGTTCGGAATTCTCGTCGATTGGGATGACGCATTCTGGAGCACTTCGTATACGGGCACGGACGGCTGGCTTGTCTACAGTGGGGCCACGTCGCTGACGGGTTTCGGGTTCCTCGATCTGGGCTCATCATGGCTCGATGGCCAGGGGAACCCGCTCCCAGGAGGAAGCTTTTTTAGTCTCTATCAGGATACCAATGACATCTACATGAACTTCTTTGCGGTT